>JBDHVB010000269.1:0-6625 GCA_039809465.1 Myxococcota bacterium | reverse complement strand
CGACAGCCAAAGCCGCCCCGTGCTGAGCTACTACTACTGCGGCAGCAGCGGCTGCACGAACGACGGTCTCCGCGTCGCGTGGCGTGACAACACTGGCAAGTGGTGGAAGTACAACGTGCGCAACATCGCCAACAATCGTTCGGGCTTCTACAGCTCGATCGTCGTCGACCCCACGACAGACGAGCCGATCATTGCGTTCCAGGACCTTACACGCGGCGCCGCCATGGTCGCCTACGGAAACTTCTGATGCCCCCAGTTCGGTTGTTGGCTGTTTTAGCGGTTGTTGGGTTGGTTGGGTGTGGTGGCTTCGAGAATCGGCTCGAGGGGTCGATTAGCTCGTCGTTCTCGCTCGACTTCGATTCGGTGAAGGTCCGCAAGCAGGATGTGAGCCTCATCGTCGAGTACATCAAGCAGAGCGGCGCGACGACGACCAAGGTCGCCAAGATGGTCCTCGACACCGAGAATCTTCGCGGGTTGGGGAAGGACAGCAAGGTCGACGGGCAGCTCTTCAAGGACCGCGTCGTCGTGCAGCGCGAGGCGCCGAGCGGCGGTGACTACCCCGAGGTGCAGAGCGGCGAGCTCGAGTTTGGCGACTTCGAGTTCAAGGCGGGCGGCAAGGTCAGCGGCTCGTTCAACGTCGGCTTCGTCAATGGCCGCACCCTCTACGGCGAATTCTCGGGCAAAGTCGAGGAAGTAGCCCTCGACTAGGCGCGGCCCAGAAACCACCCGGTGCATTCTAGAAACCCATTCTAGAAACCACCCGGTGCATTCTGGGACCTTGGCGCCGGGTGCGTTGACTTCTTGGTTTGCGACTGATTATCAGTCGCGCGATGAGCTCCCTTTCCCTTGCCGCGGTGGATGAGCCGGTGGCTGAGAGCAACCTTGCCGATGTGAAGGCGGGGGTGGTGGCGACTATCGTGGCCGTGGATGTGCCTGGGGAGGTGGGGGAGCGGCTCATGGAGATGGGGATGACGCGGGGGACGCGCATCACTGTCGTGCGGCGGGGGTTTCTCGGGGATCCGGTGCAGGTGAGCTTGCGCGGTTACATGCTGACCTTGCGTAAGGCGCAGGCGCGGCAGATCCGGGTGGCGACCTGAGATGCAGATCGCCGTCGCGGGGAATCCGAACGCGGGCAAGAGCACGCTGTTCAACGCCGTCACCGGGGCGCGGGCCAAGGTCGCGAACTATCCGGGTGTCACCGTCGAGCGAAAAATAGCGCCGCTCCAGCTTCCGTCGGGCGCCGAGGCGCAGCTCATCGATCTGCCCGGCTGCTACAGCTTGGTGTCGCGGTCCGCTGAAGAAGAAATCGCGCATCACGTCCTCACGGGGCGCCTCACCGGTGAGCGGCCGAAGCTCGTCGTCTGCGTCGCCGACGCGACCAACCTGCCCCGCGCCCTCTACCTCGTGCTCCAGCTCATCGAGCTCGAGCTGCCCGTGGTCGTCGCGCTCAACATGATCGACATCGCCGAGCGCCGCGGCTTGAAGATCGACCACGTGGAGCTCGCCAAGCGCTTGGGCGTCCCCGTCGTGCCGATGTCGGCGCGCTACAATCGCGGTCTCGAGACGCTATTGCAGACAGTCGACGCCAAGCTGAAGGAGCCCCCGAAGGGCAAGACCTTCCCCCTCGGCCTCCCCGAAGCCGACGCCATCGCCATCGCCGCGCTCACCAGCGACTTGAAGCGCCCCACCGGCGACGTGCACTGGCTGCTCACCTCGAACCTCGCCGACCTGCACTTCGCCGAGAACAGCGATCTCGAGCAGAAGGTCGCCACCGCGCGCCGCACCCTCGACGGCGGCACGCCCGGCGCCTTCAACCGCCGCATCATCGAGGCGCGCTACCACGTCATCGACACGCTCATCGACGGCGTCCTCGACACCCGCGGCGTCACCGAGGACAGCCGCACCGCGAAGCTCGACAAGATCCTCCTGCACCCCGTCTGGGGCTTCGTCGCCTTCGCCTTCGCCATGTTCCTGGTGTTCCAGACCATCTTCTTCTGGGCCCAGCCCTTCATGGACGGCGTCGAGTGGCTGATTGGCGCTTTAGCGGACGGGCTCGAGAAGGTCATCCCGGAGAGCCTCACCCGCTCGCTCCTGGTCAACGGCCTGCTCGCGGGCGTCGGCAGCGTCCTCGTCTTCGTGCCGCAGATCGCCTTCCTCTTCCTATTGCTCACGCTCCTCGAGGAGAGCGGTTACATGGCGCGCGCCGCGTTCTTGCTCGACCGCGTCATGCGCAAGGTCGGCCTGCACGGCAAGGCCTTCGTGCCGCTGATGAGCGGCTTTGCCTGCGCCGTGCCCGCCATCATGGCCGCGCGCACCGTCGAGTCGCGGCGCGACCGCCTGGTCACCATCATGGTCGTGCCCTTCATGAGCTGCTCGGCGCGCCTACCGATCTACGTCCTGGTGATCGCCGCGGTGTTCTCGACGGCGGAGCCCATCGCGGGCTTCATCTCGGTGGGCGGGCTCATCATGGCCGCCATGTACTTCACGGGCTTCGCCGCCGGCCTCCTCACCGCGCTCGTCTTGAAGCGCACCGCCCTCAAGTCACCGACGCCGCCCTTCATCATGGAGCTGCCGACCTACAAGATCCCGTCCGCCAAAGCGGTGGCGCGGCTCGTCTTCGAGCGCTGCCGCGTCTTCGTCACGCAGACCGGCACGGTCATCCTCGCGCTGAGCGTCATCCTCTGGGCCTTGCTCACCTTCCCGGCCCACAACGCCGAAACGGACACCGAGCGTCTCGAGCACTCCTTCGGCGGCAAGCTGGGGCACGTCATCGAGCCCGCCATCGAGCCGCTGGGCTTCGACTGGCGCATCGGCATCGGCCTGGTCGCGAGCTTCGCCGCCCGTGAGGTCCTGGTGAGCACCTTGGGCCAGGTCTATTCGCTCGACGCCGACATCGAGCCCGACTCGCCCGCCCTGCGCGACGCGCTGCTCGCCGACATCGACCCAGCGACCGGTAAGCCCCACTTCACGCCCCTGGTCGGCGTCAGCCTGATGGTCTTCTTCGTCTTGGCCATGCAGTGCCTGAGCACGGTGGCTACGGTAAAACGTGAGACGAATAGCTGGCGCTGGCCCATCGCACAGCTCATTTATATGAATGGGCTCGCGTACGTCGCGAGCCTCTTGGTTTATCAAGGCGGACGCGCCCTGGGGTTCTGATGGCTCCTTGGTTGGACATCGCCATCGTCGGCAGCGCCATCGCGGCCGCGGGCCTCTACACCTGGCGCATCTATCGCCGGGCCAACGCCGCCGCTTGCGCCAAGGGCTGCGGCGGCGCCTGCGCCACGCCCCCAGTCCAGAACGACCTCGTCCAGCTCGGCCGCAAGGATCGCGCTCTTCTTGCCGATTCACCCCGCAATCGGTAACGTCGCGCTCAATGACTGCTCGCCGTTTGCTCATCGCCGCGGGGCTGCTGCTCTTTGCGTTCGTGCTGATGGCGCACACCCTGCTCTCGTCGGATGGTTGGCGTAAGCGCGCCCGTGTCCGTAGTGACCTCGTGCAGTTGCGCGACACCAACGCCGCCCGCGAGCAGCACGTGGCGCAGCTCCGCGCCGAGGTCGCCGCCATGCGCAGCCGTCCCGACGTCCAAGAACGGGTGATTCGCGACGAGCTCGGCTACGTCCGCGATGGCGACCTCGTGCTCGAGGTCGACACCAGAGCGCGCTAGCATCCTCCCGTGCAAGCCGAACGCGTCAAAACGCGCGAAGCCATTGGGCACGTGCGCATGCGCATCCGCCGCGACCTCGGGTGGACCACCGGCTTTCCCGCCGACAACGCGTGGCACGTCGTCGCCCTGAGCGCCCCCGCGCAGGAGCGCCGGCTCGAGGGTCGCGACCTGCAAGCCGCGACCGCCTGCGTCCGCCGTCTCACCGAGGAGCACCGCGCCGCCTTGCGCAAGCTGGTCGGCGACGAAGACACCTGGGCCCAGCGCCAGCTCGAGCTCATCGACGCGCTCAAGCCCCTCGTCGGCCAAGGCCTCCATCTCAGCCGCAAACCGCTGCTCGAGCCCGCCCGCTGGCCGTCTGCTATCGCGAACCGCCTGAAGGCCCTCCTCGAGACTGACATCGGTGACCTCGCCGCCGCCTGCGCCTGGAGCCAGTGGACCCAACCCAAGCCCCTCGGAAAGCTCCTTGGCTGGCTCGAGGATCATCACGAGGCCTTGCGTACATGGCGGGGGCTCGGCGCTCCGCTCCAGCAGATCGTCCGCTTCGTGCACCTCGCGGCGGGCGAGCGTCCCGCGCGCATCACGTCGCTCCTCGGCTGGCTCACCCATCCTCAAGCCCACGGGCGGGGCTGCGAGCGTCCCCGCAACACCACCAAGGACGCCAAGATGGCCGCTGAGCTCGGCGAGCTGTTGGAGGCCATCGCGACCTTCGACGAGCCGACGCGCCACCGCGCTCTCGACGCCTTCAACCTGATCGCCGCTCCGTCGCACCTCGAGCGCTGGGACATCTGGTGGAGTCGCTACGAGCGCGCCCGCGTCAAGGTCGACCAGCTCGTCAAGGTTCCCGACGTCGAGCAAAAGCTGGGGCGCGCGCGCAAGCGCCTGCAGACCGTCACCAAGGCGATGCCGCGTCCCGTCCAAGGCACGACCCTCAAGCAGCTCGTCTTGAAGCTCGCGGCGCCCGAGCGCACCGAGCTCTTCGCCACCCTGCGCACCGTCATGCGCGATTGGCCGGAGTCGAAGAGCGACGGCGACATCCGCTACGCCCTCGCAGCCTACTGGACCAACCTCGACGGCCGCCCCCGCAGGCGCGCGACCCTCCGCCAGCTCATGCGTGGCTTTGGCCGCTATTACGAGCTTCGCGGCGATCAGGCTTTGACGCCCTGGCTCAGCATCATCCGCGCCGAAGTGCCGCTCGACCGCCCTGGTGGCATCGACTACGACCTGCTCGACCACAAGCTGGGCAAGACCGGCATCGAGACCTTCTTCGACGTGCTCGAGAAACAACGCGAGCCGCTCGACGAGGAAGGCGCCTATCACCTGGTGAACCTGGTGCTGACGCTCTCGCGCAGCCGCGTCGCCGATGCGCTGCAGGCCCTGCGCGGCTCGACCATGTGGAGCGAGCACATTTCGTTCAACGGCATGATCGCCGCGGCCGCTTTGACGGACAAGACGCCGGAGCGCTACGTGCCGGCCTTGAAGCTCCTGCAGCGCGACGACCACGCGCGCGTGAAGCAGCTCGCGGGCGTCGTGGCCAAGGCGATCGGCGACACGCTCACGCTCGACCTGCTCGAGGCGGGCCACCTCGAGACCTTGCTCGCCATCGCCGAGCGCCTGTCGCTCGTCACGACGCTCGGCGTCGACGCGCCCAAGCCGCCCAAGGGCACGAGCAACCCGCCGTGGCTCACCGACTATCCGGAGGAGCTGGCACCGGCGTTGGCGTACCTCGCGGGCATCGACGGTGACGCCGAGGCCACCGCCGAGAAGGTCCTCGGCAAGAACAAGCTGCAACGCGAGCTCCAGGGTCTGCGCGCCATCGACACGCCCACACCGGCGCAGGCGGCGCGCCTCGCCAAGCTCGAAGACTGGAAGCCCAAGCCGCTCTCCAAGGCGAGCATCGACCGCGCCAGCAAGAAGCTGCGTGAGGCGGGGCTGCGTCGCTTCGTCGAGGTGTGGAACGCGGCGCTCGATCAGGCGACCATCGCCGCCCTCGCAAAGCTCATCGGCGCGCCGCCGCCGCAAGCCTGGCTCGACGACCGGGATCTCGCGCCCGTCATCATCGAGCTCGCAAAGCTCAAGCAGCCGACGCGCGCGCTCGCGGCGCGGCTCCTGCGCAAGCGCCTCGAGCCCCTCCCGTGGGACATGCGCACCGCTCCCCGCAACGAGCGTTTCCTCGAGAAGCTCGCAGGCAAGGGCATCGATATCGGCCCCTGGATCGATCCGGAGCCGCCGCGGCGCATGTTGGGTGTCGCCAACAAGCCTATGCTCGTGGGCATCGAGACCGACCCGCTCGAGATCTTTCGCATGGGGTCGCACTTCGGCACCTGCCTCTCGCCTGGTGGCGTGAACTTCTTCTCGGTCGTCGCGAACGCCGCCGACATCAACAAGCGCGTCATCTTCGCGCGCTCGGAGTCGGGCCACGTGCTCGGCCGCATGCTGACCGCCATCACGGACGAAGGCGCGCTCATCGCCTTCCACGCCTATGCCCACGACCAGTCGAGCGGCGTGCCCGGCAACATGCGCGCGTATCTGCATGCGCTGGCCGCCAGGATGCGCACCCAGGTCGCGACCAACGGCACCGTGTCGTCGCTGGTCGCGAGCGATTGGTACGACGACGGGGCGGTCGACATCGCCGAGCGTCATCCGGCGCTCACCGATCACTCGGAGCTGCGCAAGGCCCTCAAGACCCTCGAGCCCCACGCCGCCGCCGAGCGCATCGCCGCCACCATCGCGCTGAGCGACATCACCGTGCCGCTGGTGTGCGACCTCACCGAGGTGAAAGCCAGGCCCGCCATCGCGGCGGCGCTCGTGCCGCACATCGCGCACCTCACGCTCTCACGGGTCAGCGTCGTGTATCTCGCGCATCACCTGGTCGCCGCCAAGGAGGAGAGCGCTGGCCGTCCGCTCGCGTCTTCCATCGCGGACACCATCCTGCGCGACCACCGCGTCGAGCACTATGTTCCA
>JBDHVB010000268.1:0-6656 GCA_039809465.1 Myxococcota bacterium | reverse complement strand
GCGGTCGCCGCGGCGAAGCGCTCGACGGTGCTCAAGCGCTCCCAGTTCGGCATGCCGCTCTTCCAGAGGAAGGTGCGGCGATCGATTTCGTTGCGCGACAGCATGGCGTCGACGTTCGCCGCGGTCATCGGGCCGCGCTGCTTACCGGCGATGAGCACGAACCACTCGGCGGGCTCACCCGAGGCGTCCGCTTGAACGGGCTGCTCCTCGGCGGGAGCAGGCGAGGAGGTGTCGCCTTCGGCGGCGGCGGCGCGCAAGAGGTTGATCTGCTCCACCGAGACGATGCGGGTGGTCTCGCCACCGTCGCTCTGTGGCTCGGGGCGTTGCACGGCTTGCATGCCGATGCGCGTCGGCTGGACCGACTGATCACGCAGCTTGTTGATCTCGGCGACCGAGGCGATGCGGGTGGTCTCGACGGGCTCACCGGTCGGCGACAGCAGTGGCATCGGCGACTGCGGCGCGCCTTCGAGGAGCTGCGCTTGGTCACCGTCCTTGCGGCGCAGGCGGACGACGTTGCCGCACGTCTTGCAGGGGAACTTGAGGACCTTGCCCGGCGGCACCTTGTCGTCGGAGATCGAATAGCGCGTGTTGCACTTGGGACAGGCGAATTTCACAGGATGCTCACCAGGTACTGTTTGATCTGCTCACGCACTTGGGGGTTCGGTGCCGCTGCCAGCGAGCGCTCCCACATTTCTACCGCCTTATTGCGAAAACCACGCGCTTGATAGAGCAGCGCTAGATTCTTGGTTGCCGCGAACAACTTGGGGTCGAGCTCGACGGCTCGCTCGTAGTGATACACCGCTTGGAAGACCTTTTCGTCCTGCTCGAGAGTCCGGCCGAGCATGAACTGAATCTTGGCCGAGAACGGTTCGGCTGCCTCCGCGGCGCGCAGCTCATCGAGCGCGAGGCGGTAGTTCTTGGCCTGATACGCCTCGACTCCCGCCGCGTAGTGGGCGAGCGCCTCGGCGCCGAGATCGTCGTTCGACGCGGCCGCCGCCTTGCCGGTGCTGAGCAGCTCTTCGGCGACGCGGCGGAGCTCGCTGATGCGGAAGGGTTTCTCGAGGAAGGCGTCCGCTTTGTAGGTGGACTTGATGTCCTCGGCGATGCGCCAGCCGCGGTAGATGGCGGAGATCATCAGCACCGGTGTGCCGCCGAAGCGCTTGCTCTCCTTGACCTTGCGGCAGATCTCGAAGCCGTGGACCTCGGGGAGCATCGCGTCGAGCACCACGAGATCGGGCTTCACCGTCTTGATGAGCTGCAGCGCCTCGATGCCGCGCGCCGACGCGGTCACGTCACCACCGAGCGCGCGCAGCGTGTCGACGATGAGGCGCTGGATGTCCGGATCGTCCTCGACCACGAGGATGCGCTTGCCGGACGCGACCTTACCGGGCGCGCCTGGGAGCGGCGCCACGGCGGCGACCTGCTCTTCGACGATGTCGCCGGCCTCGGCTTCGAGCACGTCATCGACCTCGATGACGGCGGCGGGCTCGGTGGCGAGCGGCGTGACGATGGGGAGCGGCTCGCCGGCGCCGCGGGCCATCGGACCCTTGTAGGCCACTTGCACGTTACGGTAGGCGGCGGTCACGGCCTCTTGCACGCGCATCTGCAGGGCTACGTACGCGATGACGGACAGCCCGGTGACGAAGCTCACCTCGTCACGCACCCGCTGATCGTTGGGCGCGATCATCGCCACGACGAGCGACGGGCCCTCGACGCGGATGGGAATGATGCCCTCGCGCTGCGCGACCGACATGGGGATGCGCTGCAGCACCGCGGACGGAATGGTGACGCGCGTGAGGTCGATGCCCGGCACGCCGGCGTGCGTGGCCAAAGCGGAGAGCGCCGTCTGCTCGTCGATCAACGCGCCACGTGTCGCGGCCGACAAGAAGCGTAGGCCGGTGCCAGCACGTGACGATTCGATGACGTCGACCGTCGCCGCGTCAATGAGGCCGTGCGCGACCATGAGGTCGCCTATCCGCGGACGTTCGGACATTACGCTGGCACGATAGTAGCCCTGCCCTAGTAGACGAGCAAGAAACGCAGCCACGCTCCAGGGTGGATCAAGAGGTCACGGCGACCGATTGTCGCGGCGCGAGGCTAGAACGGGATATCCTTGGGGTCTGGGAGCTTGAAGGACTCCCCCGGCGACGGCGTGTCGTCTGGCACCGCGAAGGGGCCCTGGACGCTCGGAGCGGCCACGCGGGGCTGGAAGCTGCCGTACATGCCGTTGAGCTCGCCGGCGTATTGGCTGGCTTGGGGCTCGAAGCACTCGAAGTAGAGCGAGTACGCCTCGGTCCCGATGATCACGAAGATCTGCTCGATGAGCCGGGGATACTGGAGGTTGCCCTGGAAGGCGTAGGTGCCGATGACCGACGCGGCGGGGTGACCAGCGAGGGCGACGTCGCGCTTTTGCAGGACCTTGAAGCGAGGCAGGCGCGACAGGCGCTGGTCGATGGCGTTGAGCACGAGCTGACGCGGGTTGGCCTCGGCCGGGACCATGAACTTGCGCACCAGCAGCGTCGCGTCGCCGCCGCGCACGCTGTTCTTGAACTGGATGGCGTTGGGGTCCTTGTCGACCGTGTAGGGCGTCCAGCCGTAGGGGAGGCCAATTTGGAAGAGCTGACCTGGCGCCACGAAGGGCGTCGACGAAGGGCCGCCGATGCCATCGAGCTCACCGGGGACCGCAAGAAAGGTTACCAAGAGGGCTGCTGCAATCATCGCCTTACTCGCTCGACCTCGCCCGCACGGACATCGACGATGCCCCTGCTTGTTTCAACGCGTAGCTCGCCCTGGGCATTCACCCCGCGCGCCGTTCCCACGACCTCTGTCCCATCCGTACCCGCCACCCGCACCGTCACGTCCCGCAAAGCGTCCAGCTCCTGATAAGCCTGGGTAAGCTCTGAGAATCCATGAGCTTTCCAGCGATCGTACCACGTTGTGAGCTCGCGCATCAGGGTTCTACAAGTGTACACCACGGGGGTGTCTGTGGGCTCTTTGGCGGTCTCCCACGGGGCTGCCACGTGGTCCAGGACGCCGGTGTAGCGCGCCGCGACGTCCTCCGGGAGCGTCCGGCCCGCGGCCTTCGCGAGGTTCAGGCCGATGCCCACCAAGACGACGTCGCCGTCGAGCTCGAGCAAGATGCCCGCGAGCTTCCTGTCGCCGACCAGGACGTCGTTCGGCCACTTGAGCCGCGCCGCCGTGACGCCGAGACCGTGTACGCTTTTGCAGACAGCGAGCCCGGCGACCAGCGACAGCTCCGCCGCGCCCGCCATGCGCTCCGGCGGCGGCCGCAGGATCATCGTCATCCACACGCCGGTGTCGGGATCCGACGTCCACGAGCGGCCGAGCCGGCCTCTGCCGCTGGTCTGCGCGTGCGCGAGGATCGTCGTGCCTTCCTCGGCCCCGAGGCGTGCCTGCGCCTTCGCCTCGAGCATGGTCGTCGGCAGCGTCGCGTGCTCGATCAGTCGCGTCTTCATCGCGCTCTTTTCCAGGCGGGAGGCATCGCTCCTCAAGCCGTCGGGTCGACGAGCGAGACTTCGACCGAGTGCATCTGCTGCGTGCGCGGGTGCTGCATGGCGACCGACATGATGCCGTCGGCGCTGACCTTCAAGGTGGCCACGACCTTGGTCTTGGTGATCACCAAGCTCTGATCGGCGGTCATGCGCAGCGTCCCCAAGAAGGTGTTGCCGGCCTGCTTGTCGCTGTCGCCGCGGAACAAGAGGGCCTTGTAGTCTGCTTTGGCGGATTGCTCCGGCAGGATGTCGAACTTCACCTCGGCGGGGAGCCTGGTGCCGCGCGGCAGCAAGACCTTGGTGCCGTCCGCGCCATCACCGACGCGGATAGCCGCGGCGAGGATGTCCTTGAGATCGAGCGGCGACTTGTTGAACATGGCGTTCGCGACCAGCGCGGCGCCCAAGGCCACGGCCTCGTCGGGGTGAATGTTCTTCGCGGGCGGCTTGCCGAAGCGCTCTTGGATGCGCTTGCGCACCGCGGGCATGCGCGACTGACCGCCGACGAGGATCACGTCGTCGAGCTGCGAGGCCGGCATCTTCGCTTGATCGAGCACGACCTGGACGATGCCCACGGTGCGGTCGACGAGATCCTCGGTGAGCGTCTCGAGGATGCTGCGCGAGAGGGTGATCTTGAGATCGTGCTGACCTTTGTCGGTCTTCTTGATGAACGGCAGATCGATCTGCGCGGTCTCGGCCTCGGAGAGCTGGCGCTTGGCGAGCTCGACGGCGAAACGAATGCGCTGCACCGCGACGGGGCTGTCGCGCAGGGCGATCTTCGACTCACGCTCGTACGACATGAGGACGTACTCGGTGAGACGGTCGTCGAAGTCGGAGCCGCCCAAGAAGGGATCGCCGTGCGTCGCCAGCACCTCGAGCGTGTCGCCGTCGATCTTGAGGAGGGTCGCGTCGAAGGTGCCGCCACCCAGGTCGTAGACCAGGACGGTGCGCTTCAAGCTCTTGCCGAAACCGAAGGCCACGGCGGCCGCGGTGGGCTCGTTCAAGACGCGCTCGACGTGCAGGCCCGCGAGGCGTCCGGCTTCGCGGACAGCGCCACGCTGCGTTTCGTCGAAGTAAGCCGGGCAGGTGATGATGGCCCGGCGCACTTCGGTCTTGAGCTCGGCCTCGGCCATGTCACGCAGCGTCTTCAAGATGTGGGCGCCGACGATCTCGAGGCGCAGCAGGACGTCACCCAGGCGGGCGGCGGCTCTGCCGTCGGGGCCCTGCGCGATCTCGTAGTTGAAGAAGTGGCCGAGCGACTGCACCTCCTTCGATTGGAACGGGCGGCCCAAGAAGCGCTTCGATCCGTACACCGCGCGGTTGGGCTCGAGGATCATGCGCTCGACGGCCGCGTGACCGACGAGGATGCTGCGGTCCTGCCCAACGTAGACGACCGACGGAATGGTCTCGTAGCCACGCTTGCTCTTGATGACGCGCGGCTGACCGTTCTCGACGATGGCGACGCAGCTGTTGACGGTGCCCAGGTCGATGCCGACGACGATGCCGTCGGTGCGCTTGGGATCGCTCTCGGGCGCGAGGCTCTCGACGCGGTTCGCGGAGGGCGCGCCGGGCATCTTCGGCGGCGCGGTGGGCGCTGGCTGCTTCGACTTGAGGAGCTGCGTCAGCTGGGTCGCCGTGGCGTCGAGCTCGACGAACTGCAAGCCCATGCCGGCGTTGCGCTCACCAGGGATGGTCGCGGGACGCGAGTGGACGACGCGGGCGCTGATGCGGGCGAGCGGGGTGCCGTCCGGCAAGATGAACTCGACGAGCACGAGCTGACCGATGGCCGGTGGTGCGTCTTCGCGGACGAACATGCCGCCCTGACTGAGATTCAAGGCGTAGCGCTCGAGGATTTCGTTCTTGCCTTGAACCGCGATGCGCACGTGCGAGCCGAACTGCTGGCGCGCGGCTCTGTGCGGGGACCCATTGCTCACGGCAACACGTTACCACCGCTCTTCGACCCCCGCTCAAGTAGCTGAGACATTTTACGCTGTTGTCGGCGGTCATCACTCTGCGGACAGCGTCCCCCGCATGCCGGGCATGAGTGGACCTACTTTGACCCATACGGGCGAATGTGGGTGCTGGCATGGACTCTGCTTTGGCCGCAGTGCCCATGCTGCGGTTCCTCCTCACCTCCGCACTGCTGTGCGTGCTCGCCGCGTGCACCGGCGCGATCGGCGACGCTCCCGACGCCGCCGAGGTCGCGACCCCCGACGCCTGCGCGGTCGCCCCTGCGCGTGGCCAATCCTTGGACGAGCTCCGCCGCCTCTCCCGGCCCGCGCTCGCGAACACGCTGAGCGCGTTGCTCGGCAAGGAGATCGTCGCCGACGCCGAGATCGCCTCGAGCATCGAGGGCTTGCCGAGCGACGCCATCATCCTCGCCGGCGACTTCCACAACGACCCGCCCATCGCGCTCGCCGGCACGCTCGATCGCATCGCCAAGCGCGCGGCCGTGCTGGCTCTCGCGAGCGCGACGTGGCGCGCCGGACACCTCCCGGCGTGTGCCGCGACGGCCGTGAGCGACGACGCCTGCGCGCGGGGCGTCATCCAAGAGCTCGGCGCTCATGTCTTCCGCCGCGACCTCGACACCGAAGAGGTCAGCCGCTTGATGGCCGTGTACCGGGACGCGGGCGCGGGCGAAGGCGGTCTGTCGTTCGTGCTGCGGCGCTTATTGCAATCACCGACGCTCGCCTTTCACATCGAGACCGGTGCTGCGTCCACCGCGGGCGCGATTCGCTTCACCGACTTCGAGGTGGCGTCGCGCATCTCTTACTTCACCGGCGACACGATGCCCGACGACGAGCTCCTCGAAGCCGCGCGCGGTGGCGGCCTGCAGACTCTCGATGGCGTCGCCGTCCAGGTGCGGCGCCTGCTCGACACCGACACCGCGCGCGCCAAGGTGCGCGACTTTTTCCGCTATTACGCACATCTCGGCAACACGCCCGATCCGCTGCCAGCGAGCGCCGCGCGCGTTGGTATCGACGACGTCAGGGGGCTCGGCGATCAGATGCGCGAGGAGGCCTACGACTACTTCGATAGCATCTTCTGGGGCGGCGGCACCTTCGCGGATCTCATGACCTCGACCGCGGCGTTCCCGCGCACGCCCGAGCGCGCGAAGATCTTCGGCACCGAGCCCATCTCCGCGGC
>JBDHVB010000267.1:0-6818 GCA_039809465.1 Myxococcota bacterium | reverse complement strand
CACGCCTGCGCATCCCGGACGCTTTGGCGGACTAGATTCACGCGGCATTGGCCCATCCGGCCCGCTGCGTTGGAAACTAACCGACTCCGCTGCGTGTTTTCCGCGCGGCGCGCAGCTCCGCAACCGTGGACTCGATCCATTTGTGAATCTTCTCACGGAGGTCGCGAGCAACCGGCAGCTTCTTTAGAAGCTTGAGGAGGCGCTCGGGCTGCACGAGCTTCTCGCGCAGAAGCACGCGCACGAACTCCTTGTCCTTGTCCCGATAGGCTGCGAGTTTTGCCAAGGCCAGGTCGTGACCTTCTAGGCACCTACCCACTTTTCCGTTGGTGGCGGGGCTTGCGACTTTGATGCACCTCTTCTCCCATCCCTTCGAAACAATGGCTGTGCCTATCGAAACTCCTTGGACGTAGAAGCCATTCGTCTCGTGGAAACGTGAGTCTGCCCCGAGCGCGCCATCGATGAGATCCGAGTTGTCCTCGTTGTTGATGGGAGCAATGTCTGCTTCTGCGGACATGGTTAGATCTGGATGAGCGTTTGGATACTGGCCGAGGATGGCCTGCGAGCCGAAGACATAGACTTCATCTTCTCCCGACACGTCACAGGCCGCGCGAATCGCATGCTCGAGCTCCTCGCGTGTCACGGGCGCTCGCGTGGCTTGGGGCCGGCTCGCTTCGAGGCTGACTTTCGCTTTGTCGGCCCTCCGATGAACGGTGATGTTTGACGGAGGCGCGTGCCGCGTGGTCCCGGGTCGCGCAAGACGCGTTGGATTGCCCTGATCGAGCCTGTTTTTAGGATACGGCGCCACTCGCGGAGCTCCCGAGCCTCTTGTTGCGATGCTCGTTCGAGCCGATGCTCGACGAAATCCAGGGCTCTATCGAGCGCCGTTGGGTCGCGTTTGATGACTTCGGATAGCTCGTGGCCTTGCGTCAAAAGCTTCTTGTCATGTTCTGTGTGTGGACGAGACCCTTTGTGCTTGGCGCGCCACGTCTCCAAGAACGCAGTTGGGGCGGGTCCCAAGATGATTCGGGCGTTGTCTAGCGCCTCCTTTTCTGCGGGGGCCATCAAATTGAGATCAGTACGAGTCATTGGGCGGAGGTCGATGATGACGTCGAGAATGCCTTCCGTGTCCGCTATTGCATCCTCGAGCCGAGCGCGGATTCGGTCTACGTCCTCGGGACTGGCAAGCACTCGAACGACCAATGTGAGTGGCCATTCGGTGTCTTGAGGCGTTTCTACCCAAACGGCCGTCGGCTCGGGTCTCAATTCCTGAAACATCGCGCGAAGGTGAAGCTGAAGTCGCTTGACCCACCCGCTCTCTGCGGCAAACAAGCTAGTAAGCTCGGGAACGAGTGGATGCTGTACGCGAAGGCGGATTCGACTGCTTCTGGGGCTTCCAACGTCCTCGGCAATGCCACCATGAATAGCGGTGGCGACCGCAAGGTGTGTCCCCGGAACGGTTAAGCCTGCACGTTCTGCGAGCTCGGCGATTGGCCAAGCAGTAGGGTGCTCTACGAGCAACCGTAGAACGCGAACGCTCGCCTCCGTCGCGAGGATTGCCGTTAGCGGGTTATCGAGCGGCGATTGACGTATCCGCGGTTTTCGCATTCGGTATCATGATAAATTATTGTTTATCTACGGCAATATTAATTTATCAGCATAAATTAATGTTTATGAGCGAGCGTCTCGTCAGCTCCCGTGCCGGCCCGCCCCGCCGCTGAAGCGGGCAGCGCCGGCCGCGGTCTCGCCGCTCGCGATGGTCCGCATGCCGAGCTCGGTCTCGCGCCGCATGGCTTCGTCGAAGGGCAGGCTCTGCTGCGCGATGAGCGACTGGCGGTCCGAGCGCAGGCAGCTCTGCGGGAGGGTGGCGAGCTCCGCGGCGAGCTTCTCGGCGGCGGCGCGTGCCTCGCCCTTGCCCACCAGACGATTGGCGAGACCGATGGCCAGCGCTTCGCGGGCATCGACGGGCCGACCGGTGAGGATCATGTCCATGGCGCGGCCGTAGCCGACGAGGCGTGGCAAGCGCACGGTGCCGCCGTCGATGAGGGGCACGCCCCAGCGGCGGCAGAACACCCCGAAGGTCGCGTCCTCTTCGACGACACGCAGGTCGCACCAGAGGGCGAGCTCGAGGCCGCCCGCGACCGCATAGCCCGCGACCGCCGCGATGACCGGCTTCGACAGGACCATGCGCGTCGGGCCTAGCGGACCGTTGCCGTCGGGTGCCACGCGATTCCCGCGGCCAGCCGCGACTGCCTTCAGGTCGGCGCCCGAGCAGAAGTGACCGCCTTCACCAAACAGCACGGCGGCGCTGGCGCCGGGGTCGGCCTCGAACGCGGCAAAGGCGCTCGCCAAGGCATCGGCGGTCGGCGCGTCGACGGCGTTTCGCACATCCGGGCGGGAGAGCACGATGGTCGTCACCGGGCCGTTCTTTTCGCTGCGCACGCTCATGTGGGCACGCTAACCAAAAGTGTTCCCAATGTCTCTTGCTGGAACGACCAACGCGTGCCGGGCTATGACGCCTATCGGCGACTCATGAAGGGTGTTCGAATGTTGATGCGCTACGCGCGGGTCTTGGCGTCATTGTCTGTGCTCATCGCTTGTTCGCAACCCAAGCCCAAAACCGAATCCTCGGTGGCGTCGACGACGCCATCGACATCCGAGGTGGCCGTGTCCGACGCAGCAGCTCCCGTGCCCGAAGGTCTGTCCATGACCGTCCGTGAGACCGAGACCACGGAGCCCGCCCCGGAAGCAGGCGTTCACGCCGCGACCAAGCCGCTCGCCGCCAAGGACATCGACCGCGTCCTGAAGCGCCTCCCGGCCCTCGAGGAGCAGAAGGAAGATCAAAAGGCCTTCGCGCTGCGCGGTAAGTCCCTCGAGCCACCAACCGCCGGCTCCACCAAGCAGCTCCCGTTCCCGCAACCCGAGAAGGCGCCGGGCCCCGCGCCCAAGCCACCCGTCGTACCGCTCAAGGTCTTACGCTACACGCCGCAGGGTGAGGTGCCGATCGCCGCGCAGGTCGGCATCACCTTCTCGCAGCCGATGATCGAGGTCGCCACCGTCGATCAGGCGAACGCCAACGTCCCCGTGAAGCTCACGCCAGCCACCAGCGGCGAGTGGCGCTGGATGGGCACGCAGAGCATCACCTTCGCGCCGGCCGTGCGCTTGCCGATGGCGACCGCGTTCACCGCCGAGATCCCCAAGGGCACGAAGTCCGTGAACGGCGGCGTGCTCGCCGAAGCGGTCAAGTGGACCTTCTCGACGCCGCCGGTGGCGCTGCAGGGCGGCTATCCCACCGGCACGGGGATTCACCTGAGCCCGCTAGTTTATTTACCCTTCGATCAGCGCGTCGACGCCAAGGTGCTGCTCCAGCACATCGAGGTAAAGGCCGGCCGTTCGAGCGTCGCGGTGCGGCTCGCCACCAAGGACGAGATCGAAGCGGACTCAACTGTCCGTTATTACGTGCAATCGGCCGAGCCCGGCCGCTACGTGGTCCTGGCCTTCGAGAAGCCGCTCTCGCCCGCCACCAAGGTCACCGTGACGCTCGCGAAGGGCGCGCCCTCCGCGGAAGGCCCGCTGCTCACCAAGGCCGATCAGAAGCTCGAGTTCAGCACCTACGGCGCCTTCAAGTTCGAGGAGGGCACCTGCTGGAGCGATCCGTGCCGCCCGGATTCGCCGTTCGTCATGCGCTTCTCGAACGGCATCGACGTGAAGACCTACGCGGACGCGATGGTGCGCATCGAGCCCGCCATCAAGGACACGCAGATCCAGGTCTCGGGCAACACCATCCAGATCAACGGTAAGAAGAGCTCGAAGACCAAGTACACGGTCACCGTCGAGGGCGCGGCCCTGCGTGACGTGTTTGGACAGGAGCTCCAGGGCAAGGCGAAGCACACCTTCACCGTCGGCGACGCCTGGCCGCGCCTGCAGCTCGCAAAGCAGGGCTTCGTCACCATCACCCCCGATGTGCCCCAGCTCGACGTCATCAGCATGGGACAACCGACGGTGCAGGTCGCGCTCTACAAGGTGGAGCCTAGCGACTGGGCCGCTTACAACGAGTTCTCGAGCCACCTCTATTACAACGAAGGGCCCAAAGCCCCGGGGAAGCTCATCCGCCAGGGTGAGCTGAAGGTCGCCGGCAGCGTCGACGAGCTGGTCGCCACCGCCATCGATCTCAAGGACGGCCTCGACAAGGGTCGCGGCAACGTCGTCGTCGTGGTGAGCGGCAAGCGCCAGTACCGCTCCGAGGTGACGCGCGTCGCGGCCTGGGTGCAGGTGACGCCGCTCGCGCTCGACGCCTTCAGCGACTCCGAGGAGGCCTACGCGTGGGTCACGGACCTGAAGACCGGCGCGCCGGTGTCGGGCGCCGAGGTGAAGCTCCTGCCCACCAGTGTGTCCTCTAAAACGGACAAGGACGGTGTCGCGAGGCTCCTGCTTCCGGAGCTCGCCAACGACTACAACAAGCGCGTGCTGGTGGCGCAGCACGGCGGCGAGCGCGTCATGCTGCCGAACGGCCAGTGGTACAAGCAGGGCCGTGGCACGGGGTATCTCGCCTGGGTCACCGACGACCGCGGCATGTACAAGCCAGGTGAGACCGCGAGCTTCAAGGGCTACGTGCGCCGGCTCTCCTCGGCGAAGGACGGCGGTCTGCTCGCGTCCGAGCTCGACAAGCTGCGCTACGAGGTGAATGATCCGCGCGGCACCAAGATCGCCGACGGCACCGTCGCGATGTCGAAGCTCGGCGGCTTCGACTTCACCGTGAAGCTCCCCGACAACGCGAACCTGGGGCACGCGTCGATCCGCTTCTACACGGTGGGCGGCAACGACAGCGTCGGCTACCACAACTTCCAGATCCAGGAGTTCCGCCGGCCCGAGTTCGAGGTGTCCGCCAGCGTGAACAACGGCGTGCACATCGTCGGCGAAGCGCAGAGCGCCACGGTCAAAGCGGGCTACTACGCGGGCGGGGCGCTCACCGGCGCGCCCGTGCACTGGATGATCACGTCGTCGCGCGCGAGCTACACGCCGCCGGGCCGCGACGGGTACATCTTCGGCAGGTGGAAGCCGTGGTGGTCCTGGCACGGTGAGTACGACGGCGGTGACCGGCTCATGTCCACGCAAGTGAACGGCACGACCGACGCGCGCGGTACGCACAGCATCGCGATCGAGCCGAAGAGCATCCAGCCGTCGACGCCAGTGAGCATCGAGGCGCAAGCGACCGTGACCGACGTCAACCGTCAGGCCTGGGCCGCGAACGCGACCATGCTGGTGCACGCCGCCACCACCTACGTCGGCGTGAAGCCCGAGCGCATGTTCGTCGAGCCCGGCAAGGCGGCGGGGTTCGACGTCATCGCCACCGATCTCGACGGCAAGCTCGAGGGTGGCCGTGTCATCCACGTGGAGGTCGACCGTGACGGACACCGCGTCGAGAACGGCCAGTGGCACTCCGAGACTGTCCGCGAAAGCGACGAGCAGCTCACGAGCAAGGACGGCGTGCTTGGCTGGAAGTTCACGCCGAAGGCAGGCGGCCAGCATCACCTGCGCTTCACGGTGACCGACGCCAAGGGCCGCACCAACCGCACCGAGCTCAACCTCTGGGTGTCGGGCGAGAAGCGTCCGCCGGTGAACGAGGTGAAGCACGACGAGGTGACGCTCATCCCGTCGAAGAAGTCGTATGACCCGGGTGACACCGCCGAGGTGCTGGTGCAATCGCCGTTCAACGAAGCGACCGGCTTGCTCCTGGTCGAGCGCAACGGCGTGCTCTCCACCGAGCGCCTGAACATCAAGGACGGCTCGGCCATCATCAAGCTGCCGATCAAGGAAGAGTACACGCCGAACGTGTACGTCGCGGTCGAGATCACGGGCGCCGCGGAGGGCGCGAACGGCAAGGGCAAGCGGCCCGCCTACGCGAGCGGCTCCCTCGAGCTGCCGGTGTCGACGAAGCACCTCGGGCTCGTGGTCGACGTGCAACCCGAAGCGAAGGGGCTCGAGCCTGGCGCCACCACGCAGATCAGCGCGGTGGTGAAGGACGCCAAGGGTAAGCCCATCGACGGCGCCGAGGTCACGCTCATCGTGGTCGACGAAGCGGTGCTCGCGCTCTCGGGCTTCACCTTGAAGGATCCGCTCGAGGTCATGACGCCGAAGCGCGGCCGCGACGCGTATCATGTCTATATCCGCGATAGCGTTGTGCTCGCGCGTGTTCAGGACGATGACATGGAGCTCGAAGAGAGCGCCATGGACAAGGACATGGCGCCGGGCATGGCTCAGCCGATGATGATGATGATGGCGCCCGCGCCGGAGATGGCGAAGCGGGCGATGCGCAAGGAAGCGAAGGCCTCGGCGGAGGCTCCCGAGCCGCAGATCGCCCTGCGCAAGGACTTCTCCGCGCTCGCGGCCTTCGTGCCCAAGCTCGTCACCAACGGCTCGGGCAAGGTCACGACCTCGGTCAAGCTGCCCGACAATCTCACGCGCTACCGCGTCATGGTGGTCGCCGCGGGCTCGGTGAATCAATTCGGCAAGGGCGAGTCGACGATCACGGCGCGCCTGCCGCTCATGGTGCGTCCGTCGGCGCCGCGCTTCTTGAACTTCGGCGACAGCTTCGAGCTGCCCGCGGTGCTGCACAACCAGACCGAGGAGGCGATGGAGGTCGAGGTCGTGGCGCGCGCCACCAACCTCGAGCTCGCCGCCAGCGGCTACAAGGTGCGTGTCGAGCCAGGCCAGCGCGTCGAGGTGCGCTTCCCGGCGAAGACGGTGTCCGCTGGAACGGCCAGATTCCAGATCGGCGCGGTGAGCGGAAAAGCCGCCGACGCCGCCGACGTCGCGCTCAA
>JBDHVB010000266.1:0-6838 GCA_039809465.1 Myxococcota bacterium | reverse complement strand
TCCTCGACGTCGATTGCACCGGCGTTGGCGGCTGACAGGTCGGCTCCGGTTTGCTATGGCGCGCGGCAGCAATGGCCGTGCGCCCCGCATACTTTCGCGATGTAGCCGACGCTCAGTGGAATGACTGGAAGTGGCAGCAGGCGCATCGTATCCGCACCCTCGAGGTGCTCGAGCAGGTGCTGGTGCTGACCGACGACGAGCGCCAGGCCGTGGTGCAGGCGGGCGAGAAGTTCGCGATGGCGATCACGCCGTACTACGCCTCGCTGATGGACCGGGACGACCCGAAGTGCCCCGTGCGCCGCCAGGCCGTGCCGCTCATGGCCGAGCTCGAGGTCGCCTCTTCCGAGCTGGAAGACCCGCTCGCCGAGGACAGCCACATGCCGGTGCCGAACCTCACGCACCGCTATCCCGACCGCGCGCTGCTCTACGCCACGCACAACTGCCCGGTGTACTGCCGCCACTGCAACCGTAAGCGGAAGGTCGGCGACCCTACGTCCGCGCCAAAGCGTGACGCGTTGGTCGAGGCCATCGACTACGTGCGCCGCACACCGGCGATCCGTGACGTGCTCGTCTCGGGCGGCGACCCGCTCACCATGGCCGACCAGCGCCTGATTGGCGTCCTGGCGGACCTACGCTCGATTCCGCACCTCGAGATCATCCGCATCGCGACGCGCAACCCGGTGACCCTGCCGATGCGCATCACGCCGGAGCTCACGGCGCAGCTCAAGGCGTTCCACCCGCTGTTCGTGAACACGCACTTCAACCACGAGAAGGAGTGCACAGAGGAGGCGGGTCGGGCGCTGACCACTTTGGCGGACGCGGGCTGCGTCGTCGGCAATCAGATGGTCTTGCTCAAGGGCTTGAACGACGACCCGGCGATGGTGCGCCGCATGAATCAATGGCTGCTCAAGCACCGCTGCCGCCCGTACTACATCTTCCAGTGCGACAGCGTCGAAGGTGCCTCGCACTTCCGCACGCCCGTCGAGAGCGGCGTGAACATCATCAAGCAGCTGCGCGGCTGGACCAGCGGTCTCGCGGTACCGCACTACGTCGTCGACCTCCCGAACGGTGGCGGCAAGGTGCCCGTGCAGCCGGTCTATCTGACCGGCCATGACGGCCAGCAGATGAAGTTCGTGAACTACGCTGGCGAGGCCTACACTTACGAAGAGGGCGTGTAGCCGAAGAGGTGTGTCGCCGTGTGTTTGCGCGACCTACGTTGACCCACGACTGCCGAAATGACAGCTCGACACGTGCTCGGGATCCGGTGAAGCTCCACGCCTCACATCGTCGCGAGGTCGGCGGCGTCACGGTGGAATTGGAGACCCCTATGAGCACCTTCAACTGGAACGGCGACACCCACGAGCTCCCCGAGAGCTTCAATCTCAACTCGATCGACGAGTGGTTCTTCCAGATGGAAGAGCTGCGTGACCGCATGCGCTTCATCGACCAGGAAGATCTCGAGCCCATGGAAGACGAAGACGGCAACGAGATCGACATGGAAGAGGTCCTGCTCATCCAGAAGTACGGCTTCAAGAACGGCAATCACTACGAGTGTTACCGCAGCTGGGGCATGCAGTACTGGGCCGACGAGACCGGCGAGGACGTGAACGACTTGATGTTCCGCTACTCGACCATCGCGCAGGAGAAGCTCACCCAGAAGCGCATGGGCGCCATGTCGGGCTCGGGCGGCGCGTTGTCGCCGGTGGAGGGCGTCACCCTCGATCAGTGGGCTGGCGTTCAGGCCGGCATCGTCGGTGGCAAGGACTTGAACACGATGATCGCGGCGCTCGGCTGCGACGCCGCCAAGTGGGAGCGCGTCGGCGCCGAGTGGATGGCGCGCATGTCGACCGACACCACGGGCGCCATCGCGACCGCTTATGCCAACGCCTTCGCTGGCGGCAGCACCAGCCAGTACGCCGGCGCGGCCCAGGCGACCGTCGCGCAGCAGGGCAAGGGCTTCGACACCGGCGCCGAGCCGATGCCGCTCGAGAGGTACGTCGAGATCATGGAGGCGATGTCCGCTGCATCGGACCGCGGCGAGGACGTCAACGCGCTGCTCGGTAAGTTCGGCATCAACGCCGGCGACTGGGGCATGATCGGCATGTACTGGAGCAAGAAGATCCACTCCGAGGCCACCAAGTATCACCAGCTCTACACCGAGTACTCCGACAAGTACCGCGAGAAGTACGCGGGCTGATGCGGAAGGTCCGTTAAAGCAGGCGCGCTCCTCTGGAAGGGGGCGCGCCGCTTCACCCGTGAGGAGCGCATGAGCATTCCATCGATCGTCAGCGGCTGGGAGCGTTTCATCAGCGACGTGCAGTCCGCTTACGCGGAGGTCGCGCGTGCCACCACGGAGCGCAGCAACGCCACGCCGGTGACGAAGCCCGATGACATCCAAGTCGTCGGCCGGCTTTGGAACGTCGCCAAAGCGGAATTTCACAAGCACCGCGTTCGTATCGAAGACCGCTGGAGCGAAGTACTCGACCTCCTCGCCGCCGAGGCTCCGGGCGAAGATGTCACCTTCAAGGAAGGCTTGAAGCGCGACCGCGGCATTCTCGAAATGGAGATCGTTTGCGAGCGCGCCACACGCCTCGCGATGGCCCACGCCGCCGAGAAGCTCCTGGCCGCCGGCAACGACGCCGCGCACCTGGCCGCCGCGGGCCATCTCATCGCCGACGCCGCCGCCCTCGAGCCCTGGGAAGAGATGACGCGCGCCGCCCACGCCATGAAGGAGCCCAAGAACCGCAAGGAAGTCCCGCTCGAAGTGCTCGAGAAGTACGCCGACGCCTCACGCCGCTATCACACGCTGCGCCTGCAAACCGAGGCGCGCTACGTGCCGATCAACGCCCCGCACGTCGCCATGAAGGTCGAAGGCCAGATGCAAGCGGTGATGCGTGAGCTCAAGATGTTCTGGCAGTGGCGGGCGGCGCATCCGTAGCGCCGCGGCGTCAAGCGATGCGCTCGACCATGAAGCTGTCGAGCGCTTCGTCGACGCTCGCGATGGGGAGCTGCTCGAGCATGGATTGCGCGGCGAGCAAGCGATCGAATGGGTCGCGGTGCGGGTTGGGGAAGAGACCCGCGCGTGATGCGTGAGCGGCAGTCAGGGGCAAACTTTGAAACCCGGCTTCTTTGATGAGGCCATCGATGTCCGTGACGATTGAGGCCGCGGAAGGGAGCTTGCCGAGACGGAATTTCGTCGTGATCTCGAAAGCGGACACGGCCGAGACGAAGATCTCGTTCGCCGAATCGCCGATCAGCTTTCTCAGGCGCGCCGAGAGCTGCTTGTCGTCACCAAGCCACCAGATGAAGACATGGGTGTCGAGGAGGAGCTTCATGTCTCCCAGTGGCGCAGCTCGTCCTCGGGGAGCGCGTCCCAGAACGTCTTGTCGAGCGCGAGGCCAGGCACCAAGCCAGGGGTGCGCTTCTTTCGCGCTTTGAGCGGCACGAGCTTCGCGACGGGCCGGCCCGCCTTGGCGATCGTCACCTCTTCACCACGCTCCACGGCGGCAAGCAGCTGCGACAAGCGCGTCTTGGCTTCATGGACGTTGAGCGTCTTCATCGGGTTAGCTTAGCTAAGCCGCGCTTTTTAGTCAACCCAAGGCTACTTGGTGATCTGCAGCTTCACCGTACGGATGCGGTTGTCGCCGTCGCTCGGGCCGCCGGTGACTTCCATGCGGCGGTTCGCGGTGTACATGCCGGTCCAGGCGGTGATCGACTCGAAGGGGTAGTGGGCGGGGACCTTCAGCTCGAAGGTGTCGCGGACGATCTCGCCGGGCTGCCACTCGGTGGTCGGGTGGAGGCCGCCGACCGGGTAGTGGTCGAGGCCGATGCGGTGCGAGTTGCCGCGGGTGCCGTCGGCGTGGACGAAGACCTGCTCGTCCTCGTCGATGAGCTGCAGCGCCTGCCAGTAGTACGCGATGGTCACGGTCTCGCCGCGCTTCGGCGTGGTGGTCGAGGCCTTGTAGCCGACCAGGCGGATCTTGCCATCGAGGTCCGCGCCAACCTTCACGATGTCTTCTGGAGCGGACTGCATGATGGCGGTCTTGAGCTGCTCGACGTCCTCGGCGTTCGGGACGTTCGAGACGAGCAGGCCGTACGGGTGGTCCTTGTTGACGATGAAGAGCTTCTCGTTCTGCTTGGCGGCGACGCGGCGCAGCGCGGCCAGCTTGGTGTTGTCGACGATGATGAACTTGCGGCCCGGGCGCTGCAGGAACGCTTCGGCCTTCTTGTCGTTCGACAAGTGCTGGGCGCGGTTCTGGAACAAGAAGATGACCGAGCGCTCGGGCTGCTGCCAGTCGTTGTATTGGCCCACCGGCTCGTCGGGCTTCGCGAGGCTCATGTACGCCGTGTAGAGCGGCTTGTAGGTGTACGTGTCCTTCATCGCGGGCATCATCACCCACGCGTAGTAGCAGGCGAGGCCCACCGCGACCGCGCCGAAGGCCGCCACGTGCGCGCGCGTGAACCACCGCGACAGCAGCAGCGCGCCGATGACGATGCCCAGCGGGAAGGTGAAGAGCTGGATGGCGATGAACGGCTGGTACTCGGGCGGCGTCGCGCGGTTCCAGTAGTAGATGAACAGGCGCGGGATGTAGCGGAAGTCCGAGACGATGTCGTACGAGAATACGCCAAAGCAGACGAGAGCGACGGCGACGATGACGATGAGATCACCACGCGCGCCGTCGCGCTCCCACCACGGGCCCTCGGGGAAGGAGTCGGCGACCTTCGGGCCGATGCGCGGGCCAGTCTCGCCGAGCACGACGTTGTCGTCGCGCTCCTTGCCGAGCCAGGTGATGCCGGCGGCGATCAGCGCGCCCAGGATTGGCACCACCGGGAAGATGTAGTGCGCGAACTTGGTGCCCGACAGCCCGAAGAACAAGAAGGGCAGGAGCACCGCGATGAGCATGAAGAAGTTGCGGCGCTCGGCGACGCTGCGGAACGGCGACGAGCGTGTCACGAACTGCCACAGCGCTGGCAACGCGAAAGCGGACCAAGGGAAGAGCGCGTAGGCGAGCTGGCGCACGAAGTAGTCGAAGGTGTTGCCCGGCTTGTCGATGGTGCCCGCGGCTCTGCCCAGGTGGTGATAGAAGATGAACTCGTTCCAGTAGGGCCAGCCGTGCTCGAGCGTCATGTAGACGTACCAAGGCGCGCCGATGGCCAGGAACAGCGGCAGACCCCACGCGGCGCGCACGCGCACCAGCACGTTCAGGATGTGCCGTGAGAAGGGAAACTCGCGGAAGACCGCGAGAGCGGTCACCAAGAAGCAAGGCGCGAGCAACAGCGCCTGGTAGAGGTGGCGCTGATCCTTTTGGAGCGTCTTGGGGAGCACCACGCACGCAACCACCCCCGCGCCAAGCACCAGCAGCGCGAGAGCACCGCGCGTCGCGAGATACTTTTTCCAGGCACCCGTGACCGCGACCCACTCCGGATCCTCGCGGTAATCCTGCCAGCGGAAGGTCGCGATGGCGTACCCCGCGAGCACGATGACCACCAAGGTCTGCGACACGAAGCCCTTGGCGAGCAGCGACACCGCCTCCAGCGACCAGAAGGCGATGAACGGCCACTCGCGCGCGAGCCACGCCCGCACGCGCGCACGACGCGGCGCGTCCGCGGGAGCGAGCTCGGGCCGCGGCGTGAACAAGCCGACCGCGAGGTAGCCGAGCGACGCCGCGTAGGTGAGCACGAAGGTGACGTCGATCATCACCTGGCGGCCAATCACCACGTACTGCGGCGCGGTGATGAGCATGAGGCCCGCGATGACGCCGGCGGTGCGGCCGTACAGCCGGCGCACCCAGTCGAACTGCAGCACGCCGCCGCCGATGGCGATCAGGGCGAAGGGCAGGCGGGCCGCGAGCTCATGCTGGGGGAAGGCGTTGATGGGATCCCAGAGCCAGGCGATGCCGGCGCGGAGGATCCAGAGGAGCAGGATGGGCTTCGACCACCAGTTGTCCTCGCCCCGATACCAGGGGTTCAGCCAGGTGCCGCGGTCCTGCATCTCCCAGGCGACCTGGAGATAGTGCGGCTCCCACGGGTCCCAGAGCGGATAGGAGCCCAAGCGGGGCAGGTAGATGAGGGCGCCAACCGCGACCAACACGAGGGCCCAAAAGGCATTTCCGCGTCGCGCAAACCAGGCCGTGAGTCCGTTCATGGGCGCCCCTAGCTACCCGAATCTAGCCGCCGGGGTCCATTGAGCTTTTTGCCGAGCCGCCCAAGGTGGGCTAGGCTTCTTGGGTGACCGTATTGGCAGACAAGCCGCTCGCCTCGGCGCCGTTGGGCGCGGACATTGGCGCCACCGCCTTCATCCAATCGTCATCCCTTTGCCGCGATCTGCCGAAGGAGCTGTGCGACCAGCTGATCGCCGCGGGCGAGATCTTGACCTATGCGCCCGCGCAGGCGGTCCTCGTCGAGGGCGACAGCGACAACGCGCTCTACTTCATCTTCGAAGGCAGCGTCGCCATCTGCAAGCGCAACGGCGATGAGATCGTCGAGCTCGCGGTCCTCGAGCGGCCAGCGCTCTTCGGCGAGACCGCGGTGCTCACGCAGCGCCCGCGCAGCGCCACCGTCATCTGCCAGACCGACTGCACCCTCGTGCGCATCCCGGGCGACGTCATCAGGAGCCTCGCCGAGCAAGACGCCAAGCTCGGCCGCCTGCTCGCGACCCTCATGGCGGCGCGCATGAAGGACACGCAGAAGAAGCTCGCGGTCGACTTGCCGTAGCCGGGTGTCCGCTCGTGCAGACTCTCTTCGCTTCGCCCACTTTCCCCAGACGAAACCCTTCAAAGGTTTCGTCGTCTGGGGCACGAGCACACCTTACGTTCTAGTCGGTCTTCGCGCGCTTCGC
>JBDHVB010000265.1:0-6850 GCA_039809465.1 Myxococcota bacterium | reverse complement strand
AAACGTAGCCTGCGGGACGGCCTGCGCAAGCGCGCGGGTCGTTGCAGTTGATGGCGCAGACGCCGTCGCAGCACTGCTGTCCGCTTTCGCAGACGGGCTTGTGGATGCACTGGTCATCCACGCACGTCGCGCTCTCGCACGGCGCCGCGATGCAGTTGTCGGCGCTGCACGGCGCGGGCGTGCAGCCATTGGTCGGGTCGGCGGCGCGGGCTGTCGGGTCGCAGATGGTCGAGCCGCAGCGCGTGTCATCGCGCTCCGAGATGCAGCGCCCTTCTCGGCAGCGCTCTTGCGTACAAGTGGTCAGGTCATCGCACTGGCCTTCGATGTCGCACTCGTGGCCCTGCACGACACAGCCGATGCCCGGGATGCAACGCTCGTCGGACTCGCAGAGGTTGTCGATGCGGCGCTCGAGGCAGCATCCGCCAACGCAGACCGCCGTGGTGCACGTCACCGAAGCCGCGCAATCGGCGTCGTCACCGCACATCGCCACCGGACACGCGTCGGGAGCGAGCTCGGAGCACTTCTTGTCGACGCACAAGCCGTTCAAGCACTGATCGGCGCCGCTATCGGTGCAGACGACGTTCTCGCAGTCACGTGTCAGGATGACCGGCACCGTCATGTCGGCGACGAGCACGAAGCTCACGGTGCGCTGCGCGACCATGTCGCCACGGCGGAGGAGCCTGACCACCACGTCGTGCCGGCCCTGCGCGACGTCGGTGAACTGGGCGATCGGCCGCGGGTTCACGAGCTCGGTGACGGCGTTGACGTTGACGACGCGCGACGCGTCCGAGAGCTGCACGGAGATCTCGTCGAACTCGTAACCCGGCACGAAGTCGGTCGCGAGGCTCGTCGAGAGCACGTTGGTGCCTTCACGGCGGCAATCGGCGCTGCAACGTCCGTCACAGCAGACTTGGCCGCTGGGACAGTTCACGTCGGTGAGACACGGCGCGCCCGAGGAGTCGAAGAGCGCGCCGAGGTTACACGCCTGGGTGGCGCTCGACAGACAAGCGACGAAGACGATTTGTAGTAGGCGGGGGCCCAGCCTCACCTCACGAGCGTATCAAACTTCGGCCCACTTCGCGTGGGGTGGGTTCGCCACGCCCGTGTGGGTAGTTGCCTACGTGTCGATCTGCCGCGTGAGCTGATCGATGACCGCCGCGAACAGCTCGCGCGCCTCGGCATGGAGCTTGGCGGCCTCGGCGGACCAAGCGCCGCGCTCCGCCTCTGTAAGGCCAAGTAGGCGTAACGACTCACGATGTGCGGCCTTCTTGCCGAGGTCGCTGGTGGCGCGGAGGGCCTCGGCGACGCCTTCGTACGCCTCACCGGCGTCCTTGATTTTGCCGAGCTGGTCGATGACGTGGCCAACGCCGATCCACAGGGCGCGCGAGACCCTGACAGGATGACATTCCAGCTCCGAGCGCGGGAGGTCGGCAAACTCGAGCTTCGAGGCGGGGTCGGTGAGGTAGTGCGTGAAGGCGGCGGGCTCGCCACGCTCCTCGAGGACGACGGCGCCGTTGAGGGCGCGCGCGAGGATCGCGAACCACCGGCAGGTGCGGCGCAGCTCGTGGATCTGATCGAGGTCGTTCATGTCGAGGTCCTTCTTGAGGACCTGCCTGCATTCGCGGCGCAGCGACTTGGCGTTGGCGCGCATGTCTTCTTCAGCGGACACGATGCGGTGCGTTGCATGGCAGACCACGAGGCCACGCTCGTTCTTGAGCGCGGCGTCGAGCTTGGCGAAGCCTCCGTCATCGCGGAGCCAGGTCGACTCGAGCAAATCGTTGAGCGCTTCACGGCGCGCGGTCTCGACGCCCGCCCAGTAGCGCGCGAGCTTGGGCGCGCCGATGCGGGTCATCACCGCGCGCATGTCCTGCGCGTGCCCCAACGCGCCGAGGGAGTCCTCGAGGCCTTTGGCGAGCATCAGCTCCTTGTCGTGCCTGCGCTCGAAGCGGCGCGTGAGCGCGCGCATGACCGACTCGACGGCGAACACGCGGGTGCGCGCTCTCGCGTTGTTCTCCTTGACGGCGAGCCGCTCCAGCGCCCCGCGCGGCATGACCTCGGCTGCGGCCCGGGCAACGACCTCGAGCAAGCGCTGCACCGGCCGCGGATAGCTCGCGACCTTGAGCGCCGGCGGCAGCGGCGGCGCGTCGACTTTGCCAGCGCGCTGCATGCTGGGGGCGGCGCTCGGGGGAGCGGGTTTGCTGGAGCCAGCAGCTGCGTGGGAACCAGCAAGCGCGCCGGAGCGAGCCTGCGCCGGCAGGATGCTGGGAGCTGCGATGGGTTCGGAGGCTCGCGTCGTGCGCATCGGCTCGGTTATCGACCGCGGCGCGGAGCGGTTGCCTTGGACCGAGTAACCTCCAGCCCCCCAAAATAGGTCGTCGCCCGCCTTACGCTTGCTTCTACGCCAAATAAAAAGGGCCCCCGCAAGGGAGCCCTTTTTGAAGTGCTTAGGCTAGGCGCCTGAGCTGCAGGGACTTAGTAGTCCATGCCGCCCATGCCACCCATGCCGCCGCCACCCGGGGCCGCGGCAGGAGCTTCCTTCTTCGGGCGCTCGGCGACCATGCAGTCGGTGGTGAGCATGAGGCTCGCAACCGAAGCGGCGTTGGTCAGCGCGGTGCGGACGACCTTGGTCGGGTCGATGACGCCCATCTGAATCATGTCGCCGTACTCTTCGGTCTGAGCGTTGAAGCCGTACGCGCCCTTACCGTTCTTGACCTTGTCCACGATGATCGCGGCGTCGAGGCCGGCGTTGGTGGTGATCATGCGCAGCGGCTCTTCGATGGCGCGGCGAACGATGTTCACACCGAACTGCTGGTCCTCGTCGACCTTGAGGCTCTCGAGGGCCGCGATGCTGCGGATGAGGGCCACACCGCCGCCGGGGACGATGCCTTCCTCGATCGCGGCGCGGGTCGCGTGGAGAGCGTCCTCGACGCGGGCCTTCTTCTCCTTCATCTCGGCCTCGGTCGCGGCGCCAACGCGCACGACGGCAACGCCGCCGACGAGCTTGGCGAGACGCTCCTGGAGCTTCTCACGATCGTAGTCGCTCGAGGTCTCCTCGACCTGAGCGCGGATCTGAGCGACGCGGCCTTCGATTTCCTTCTTCTTGCCGTTGCCGTCGACGACGGTGGTGTTGTCCTTGTCGACAACCACGCGCTTGGCCTGGCCGAGGTCCTTCACGGTGATCGACTCGAGCTTGATGCCCAGGTCTTCACTGATCAGCTGGCCACCGGTGAGGATGGCGATGTCCTGCAGCATGGCCTTGCGGCGGTCGCCGAAGCCCGGCGCCTTGACGGCGCAGACGTGCAGCGCGCCACGCAGCTTGTTGACGACCAGGGTCGCGAGCGCCTCGCCTTCCACGTCCTCGGCGATGATGAGGAGCGGACGCTTGGTGTTCACGATCTGCTCGAGCAGCGGCAGAAGGTCCTTCATGCTGCTGACCTTCTTCTCGTAGATGAGGATGTACGGGTCGTCGAGGACGGCTTCCATACGCTCCGGATCGGTCACGAAGTACGGCGACAGGTAGCCGCGGTCGAACTGCATACCCTCGACCACTTCGAGCTCGGTCTCCATCGACTTGGCTTCTTCGACGGTGATGACGCCTTCCTTGCCGACCTTGGCCATGGCCTCGGAGAGGATGTTGCCGATGGTCTCGTCACCGTTGGCGCTGATGGTGCCAACCTGAGCGATCTCCTTCGGGTCCTTGGTCGACTTCGAGAGCTTCTTGAGCGACTCGGTGACCGCGCCCACGGCCTTGTCGATGCCGCGCTTCAGGTCCATCGGGTTGGCGCCGGCCGCGAGGAGCTTGATGCCTTCGCGGTAGATCGCCTGCGCGAGCACGGTCGCGGTGGTGGTGCCGTCGCCGGCGACGTCGCTCGTCTTCGAGGCGACTTCCTTCACCATCTGCGCGCCCATGTTCTGGAAGCGGTTCTCGACTTCGATTTCCTTCGCGACCGTCACGCCGTCCTTGGTGACGTTCGGCGAGCCGAAGCTCTTCTCGATGATGACGTTACGACCCTTGGGGCCGAGGGTGACCTTGACCGCGTCGGCCAGGGTGTTCATGCCGGCCAGGATCTCTTCACGAGCGCGCTGGCTGAAAATGATTTCTTTTGCTGCCATTGTAGTAACTCTCCAGTTGACTTTTTTCGAACGCTAAAGCGGACTAACGATGATTAGGCGTCGAGGACGCCGAGGACTTCTTCCTCACGCAGGATCAGGTGCTCTTCGCCGTCGACCTTGATCTCGGTGCCCGAGTACTTGCCGAAGAGGATGCGGTCACCCTTCTTCAGGTCCACCGCGACGAGCTTGCCGTCTTCGGTCTTCTTGCCGTTGCCGACCGCAACGACTTCACCCTCTTGGGGCTTCTCTTTGGCGGTGTCGGGGATGATGATGCCGCCCGTGGTGCGCTCTTCGTTCTTCACGCGCTTCACCAAGATGCGGTCCTGCAGAGGACGGAACTTCTTCGCCATTGTTGATCTCCAGTGGATAGGCGGCGGGCCTTTCGTAGCCGGCCGTCGAAAATCGTTGGCGAAGATAGCGTTTTCCCATGCAATGTCAAGGTCGATCTCGCAACTTCATGCCAATCGCACTTGCCTGATATCGCGATGTTTTTCGATTCAATTTGGCAGTCTCAGGCAGAAACCGCTGACATTCCCTGGCAGTCGAACCGCGTCGATTGCTAGCCCAAGCGCCGACCTGTCAGCTCGGCAGGTGCTGGTGTGAGCCACGGGTTACAGGGAGCTGTACGTCCTGGACCATGAGTCAGAATCTTCGGTTGGCGTTTCGGAACTTGCTGGCGGCGTTGGTGGCTGTGCTCGACGCGGCGAGGGTGGAAGGCCGCACGCGGGCGAAGGCTCTGCACCAGCGCATGCTGATCGCGCTGCGGGGCCAGCTCGCAGCGCCGGCGGACGTGAAGCGCGCCGAAGTGGCCGGGCCCATCCCCAAAGAAGAAGAGCCGCGCGAGACCCCCGTCGCACGCGTGATCACGCTGCGGCCGAGTGAAGTGCGCGAGCAGCGCAAGCTCGCCGAGCGCCGCGACAGCAACATGTTCGACGCGAGCTCGGTCATCCCGCCAAACATCGAGCGCGCGGTGACGAGTCAGATGCGCACGAGCCACAAGGATCGCATGACCCACGACGACCTCCTGCGCTTCCTCACGGGCTTCGGCGTCCCGAAGGGCGACGCCCGCGGCGCGGTCACCATCACGCGCACCCGCACCCGACGCGACTACGTCATCGCGGACGACCTCCAATCCATCCAGGGTTGGATCGGCAAAGGTTGGATCGATAGCCGCAAGCGCAGCCTCGGCGCGACACTCCCAAACGTCGTCCGCCGCCAGCTCGGGCTCGCGAGCGATGCCAACCTCGAGACCAGCGTCGTGGCCGAGGTGCTGGTGACCCGCGGCTACCGTATCGGCACCGCGCAGGACATCGCGGCAAAGCTTTGTGACAGCTCGGAGGTTGCGCAAGCACGGGCTCGTTGAGTAGTTAGAGCCCCATGGCAGACATCCTCGCGAAGGCCCGCGCCGGCCGCACCGTTCTGAAGCGCACCACCGCAACCCAAGGCGCCAAGCTCCCCGCCCTCGTCCTCTACATGGAGTGGCTCGCCGGCGAGAACAAGCGCCGCGTCCTCGACACCGATGGCAACGAGCACCGCTTGAACGACAAGATCGTCGAGAGCAGCTACCGCCTCGTCACTGGCGGCCAGGCCCAGGAGCTCATCGAGAAGCACTGGCCCAAAGCTCTCGAATAGTCGGCGTCGATATTTTGGCTCGGCCACGGGGCGCGCGTGCTAGGCGCGGCGGCGGCGCGTCAGCAGGAATAGACCGGCGACGCAGGCAGGCCAGAGCTCGATGGGCGCGGCGGCGCAACCCTGCGGCTCACCTTCGGCCATGGCGACCGCGGCCTTCGCGTCGATCTTGCCCAAACCGTAGGCGGCGTTAGGGGTCGAGCCGGTGGCGATGTCCGCGCGAGCGGTGTGAAGGAAAATGCGGCGGATGTCGGCGGGCGAGAGCTTCGGGGAGGCCTGCAGCATGAGCGCGACCACGCCGGCGACGTGGGGAGAGGCCATGCTCGTGCCCTGCATGATCATGCGGTGCTGGTCGACGACGTCGGGCCCCTCGGCGACGCTGCGGGCGCGCGCCGAGATGATGACCGAGCCCGGCGCGGTGATGTCCGGCTTCACGCCGGTGCGCTCGGGCGCGGCGGTCGGGCCGACGCTCGAGTACGGCGCGAGGCGGCCAAGGCCCAGGTCTTCGATCTGTTGCGAGCCGTCGACCTCGGAGGTCCAGGTGTTGCGCGTCGCGTAGGCCCCGACCGCGATGACGCTGCGGGCGCTCGCGGGGACGGCGATCGACTCGCGGCCGTCTCCAGCGATCCAGTTGGCGTCGCCCTTGTTGCCGAAGCGCGCGGCGTTGCCGCCATCGCTCTGCGACACCCAGGCGTCGAATTCACCGCTCCCCGCGAGGACGAGCACGGCTTGGGCGCGGCCAGCGAGGCTCTTCGCCGAAGCGCCGTCGATGACGAGCTGGCGGTGGAGGCGGCCGTTTTTCTGCTGCGCGGTATAGGTGAAGAAGACGGCGTACTCACCCTCCTCGCGCACCGAGTCCTCGAGCACGTCGTTGTCCCTGGCGACGAGCGGCAAGCGCGACACCGGCTCTCCATCGATCCAGAGCTCGACGGCGAGGCTCACTTGCGCGCTCGACGGCGTCCACATGTCGATGTGTGTCGTGGTCTGGCGGCCGAGCGGCATGTTATCGACGGCGAGGCGCCTCTCGGTGGACGAAAGCTGGGCTTGCGCATGCAAGCGGCTCCCACCTTCGTTGCCGGCGGCGGCGACGACGATGCGGCCGTCGCCC
>JBDHVB010000264.1:0-6889 GCA_039809465.1 Myxococcota bacterium | reverse complement strand
GCCGAAAGGGCGTCGTTCTGGTGACGGGGGCCACTGGCTTTCTGGGCAAGCATCTCGTCGAAGCGCTCCGCCAAAGCGAACCGAACCGCAAGCTCCGCGCGCTTGTGCGTCAGCCGACGCTCGCGCTGCAGCGCAACGACGTCGAGGTCGTTCAAGGCGACGTCTGCAACGCCGACGATTGCAAGAAGGCCATGGAGGGCGTCACCGAGGTGTATCACCTCGCCGGCCAGGTCTCGCGCGACCCCGACCAGTCGGGGCAGCTCTTCCGCCTGCACGTCGAGGGCACGCGCAACGTTCTGAACGCCGCCGCCGCCGCGAAGGCCCGGCGCGCCGTCGTCGTCTCCACCAGCGGCACCATCGCGGTGAGCAAGGACGAAGACGAGATCGCGAACGAGTCCAGCCCGTACCGCACCGACGTGGTGATGCGCTGGCCGTACTACCTCTCGAAGATCTACCAGGAGCAAACGGCGCTGCAGCTCGGCAAGGAGCTCGGCCTCGAGGTCGTGGTGGTCAATCCGTCGCTGTTGCTCGGGCCGGGTGACGAGCGCGGCTCATCGACCGGCGACATCGAAAAGGTCGTGCGCGGCAAGCTTCCGTTCATCCCGCGTGGCGGCGGTGTCGCGTTCGTCGATGCGCGTGACGCCGCGGCGGGGTGCATGCTCGCGATGGCCAAGGGCAAGCCGGGTGAGCGCTATCTGCTCTCGGCAGCCAACATGACGCTCTCGACGTTCCTGGGCCGCGCCGCCCGCATCGCTGGTCACGCCGCTCCCCGCGCGGTGGTGAGCCCGCGCACCATGCGCTTCGGCGCGAACCTGATCGAGGCCTTGTGCCGCAAAGCGGGTGTCGAGCCGCTCATCGACGCCCAGAGCATCGAGATGGCCGAGCACACCTGGTACTGCGACTCCGCCAAAGCGGAGAGCGAGCTCGGCTGGTCGTTCCGCGACCCGCAGGACACGCTCCTCGACACGGTGCGTGACGTGCAGAAGCGTCACAACTTGACGGCGCGCGCCTCGGGTTAGACTCACTATCGCGAAAGGGGAGGGCTCATGTACGTCGATGGTTATGTCGTCGCGGTGCCGAAGGACAAAATCGAGGAGTATCGCAAGATCGCCGCGCTGGCGGGCTCGGTCTGGCGTGAGTACGGCGCGCTCTCGTACACCGAGTGCGTCGCCGATGACGTCCCCGTGGGCGAGCTCACGTCGTTTCCCCGCGCCGTCATGGCGAAGGAGAACGAGATCGTCGTCTTCGCCTTCATCACCTACAACTCGCGTCAGGAGCGCGACGTCATCAACGCCAAGGTGATGCGCGACCCGCGGCTGCAGTGGGACACCTCCAAGTCGCCCTTCGACATGAAGCGCATGATCTACGGCGGCTTCGAGCCCATCGTTCAGCTCTAGCCCAGAGCGCGCGGGCGGCCGTATTGTCGGCCCCCCGCGCCATAATGAGGGCATCATGAGCAGTGAAGTCGAAAACGTCATCATCATCGGCTCCGGCCCCGCCGGTCACACCGCGGCCATCTACACGGCCCGCGCCAACCTGAAGCCCCTCATGTTCGAGGGGTTTAGCGCTGGCGGCCTGCCGGGTGGCCAGCTCATGACGACCACCGAGGTCGAGAACTACCCGGGCTTCCCCGAGGGCGTCACCGGCCCCGAGCTCATGACGCACCTGCGCAAGCAGTCCGAGCGCTTCGGCACGCGCATCCTCACGCAAGACGTCGAGAAGGTCGACTTCAGCGCGCGGCCCTTCACGATCGTCTCCGACGGCGTCACCCACAAGGCGCACGCGGTCATCATCGCCACCGGCGCCGCCGCCAAATGGCTCGGCATCGAGAGCGAGCGCCGCCTCACCAACGCGGGCGTTTCGGCCTGCGCCACCTGCGACGGCGCGCTTCCCGCTTTCCGCAACAAAGACCTCGTGGTCGTCGGCGGCGGCGACACGGCCATGGAAGAGGCGCAGTTCCTCACGCGCTTCGCCAGCAAGGTCCTCTTGGTGCACCGCCGCGACGAGCTCCGCGCTTCGAAGATCATGGTCGACCGCGCCAAGAAAAACCCCAAGATCGAGTTCATCCTGAGCAGCGCCGTCGACGAAATCCTGGGCGACAAGCACGTCACCGGCGTTCGCATCAAGAACCTGAAGACCGGCGAAGCCACCGAGCGCCCGGTCGCCGGCGTATTCGTCGCCATCGGCCACAAGCCCAACACCAGCCTCTTCGAGGGCCAGCTCGAGCTCGAGGAGACCGGCTACATCAAAACCCAGGGGAAGAGCGCGTACACCAACGTCGCGGGCGTCTTTGCCTGCGGCGACGTCCAAGACCACATTTACCGCCAAGCCATCACCGCCGCGGGTAGTGGTTGTATGGCGGCGATCGACTGCGAGCGGTGGTTGGAGTCGCAGGAGAAGTAAACGCACGGCCTCCGGGGGGCGGATGGAGCGAATCGGACCGGTCCTCGGGACGTTGTGGCGCGAGCTCCGCGACGTCGCGGCAGACGGCGTCGTAAGCGCCGACGAGCGGCTCAGTCTTACGACCAAGCTCCAAGGTCAGCCACAATCCGTCGTCGAATGGCTCCTCGCCGACGTGGAGGCGCGGGCCGCCCGCAAGCGCTCGGAGCCCGCCGTTGCCGCCCCGCGTGACCAGCGCATCGTTGCTTGGCACGAGCGGCTTGGAGTCGCCACGACGGCCAAGCCGGCCTTGGGCGAGATCGCCCGCACCATTCGCAACACTCCGACGCGGCAGCATATGGAGCTCGCGCGCACGCTGTTTCAGGGCGGTGTCGCGCAGCGCGTGCTCGAGCAACCCGACGGTCCCGAGCGGCGCACCATCCTCGCGTTCCTGCGCGCGGACCGCCAGCGCGTCTTGCTCGCGGCGGGTCATGAGATGCCCGCGGCGTTCTTCGACGCTACGGCGCTGTCGCGGCTCCGCGGCGCCCGCGACATCACGGCGATGCTGACTGGCGTTGCTGGCTTCAGGCTGCTCGTTCCCGAGGAGGTTGCCGCGCATCAGGCTTGGCTGAAGGGCGTGGCCGAGCGCTTCTGGCGCCAGCCGGACGCGATGGAAGCGCTGCGCGAGCCTTCGCCGCGTGGCTACAACATGATGCTCGTCACGCACGCGCCGGCGCACTTCGATCCAGCGCAGCTCGCGGCGGTACGCCGGCGCGACCTGCTCGCGATGGTGCGTCCGCCCTCGGCGTTCGGGCTCGATCTCTCGTATCCGAGGGCCGAATCGCCGAGCTTCTTCGATGAGGTGGGGCGCGATGCGGCCGCGGTGATGAACGTCCTCGTCAAGGTGCCTGGAGCGATTCGCAACGTACGTTTCGCCGACTATCAGGAGCGCGACGTCATCGCGATGCTCCGCGCGTCGCCGGCGGGTTGGAGCTTGCTGCCCGAGAGCCAGCGCCGTGACGTCGCATTTCAGCGGAGCGCCTTGCGCGGGGCGCCGAGCCTCATCACCGTCAGTGACTTTCGCGCCGACCTGCGCCCCGAGACGCTCGCCGATCGCGAGCTCGCCTATTCGCTCGCGCCGTACGACGGTGTGACGCATCCACCGCTCGGCGCGCTCCCCGGCCCCGACCCCAATGACGGTCCGCACAGCGTGGCCCCTCCGCCATCGTGGACGACATTCGGTTTGGCGTCCCGCGAGCAACGCGCCGACCCAGAGTTCCTGCGCGGCTACATCGACGCTGGCGGCAGCACGCATCACGTGCCACCCGAGGCGTGGACACCCGAGCTCGCGCTTCTTGCCGTCGCGGTGCGCGGCAGCAACCTCACGAGCGTCCCGCGCGCCCTCTGGACCGAGGAGGTCGTCAGCCAGGCGCTGCGCTACGAGCACGACTACGGGCAGCCCGTGGTCAATATGATTGGAACCGCCATCGCGGACTGGCCGCCGCTCGCCGACCGTGACGTGCAGGAGCGTCTGGTGCGCGCCAACGCGCACATCTTGCCATGGGTCGACGCGAGCTTGGCGAGCTCTCTCGAGCTCGGCCGCGAGATCGCCGCGCGTCAGCCCGACGCGCTCGAGCATTTCGCTCCGAGTGTCCGCCACGATCCCACGGTGCTCGCCCATGTCAGCGATTTGACCGGGCTCATCGACCAGACCGTCGATCTCACCCAACCCGAGCTGCGATCGCTCATCGGGCGCCTGCTGCGCGCCTCACCCCAGCAGTTCTGGATGTTGCCAAGCGCGTTGAGAGCCGATCCGGAGCAGCGGCGCATCGGCGCGACCGGCGCGGTGATGCTCAAAGGGATGGACCTGCCGCCGATCGCGATACCGTCGGAGGAGGCGGTCGACCTCGCGCGGATCAACGTTGGCATGGCGCGGATCTTCAGCGACGATCAGCTGCGCGATCCCGAGCTCTTGGCGCGTGTCGTGCGTGAGTTTCCGCCGCTCCTCGACGACTTGCCCGACCGCGCCATCTCGCGCCAGCTCTTGCTCGCGAGCCACCCGGAGCTCGAGCCCTTGGCGCAGCGTTACCGTGAGCGCTTGGCGCGCGCCGGCATCACCGACGCCATGCGCTTTCAGAACCGCGCGACCCTCGATGCCGTGCTCGCGATCCGCGAAGGCGCACCTCCCACCGGGCGGCCACGTGTCTTGGTCATCGGCGCGCGCTCGGACCACAACGGCTCCCTACGCTCGAACCTCCTGCCCGAGCTCGCGCGCGCCAACGACGTTCACTATTTCGAGGTGCAAGACCAAGACGAGCTCATCGATGTTTGGCGCCGAACGGCTCTCTCGGGAGCACCGCTCGCGCAGGTCATCCTCGCCGGTCATGGCGCCCGCCAGCTGATCGCCCTCCAGGGGGGTGATCCGCGCTTCGAGGCGATGACGCACGAGCGCTATTACATCGATCTCAAAGACGCCGAGCGCTTGCGCCAGGCGCTCCACGGCTTGCCCTACGCTCCTGGCGCTTCGATTTTTCTCCAGAGCTGCTCGGTGGGGCGGGGGCGCGACCAGGTCCCGAACATCGCCACGATGATGGCGCGCTCGACCGGTTTACCCACCCATTCCTACGTGATCCCGAGCTCTGGACGCGGTTGGTTGGGCGCTAGACCCCATTTTCGGGCCGAGAACCCCTTCACCTACTATTTGGCAACCCCCAACGCCGCTGCTCCACCGTGAGCACCGATTCCGACAATTCTTTTGCCCAAGTAGACTCCGGCGTATAATCGTGAACGCTCATGTCTTCTAGGGTCTCGCTGTCCCTCATTATCCTGTTCACACTGGCTGTCGTCGGTGGCGTGACCTATTACTTCGTCCGCGAGTTCCGCGCGGCCACGCAGCGCGAGGAGATCCTCTCCGATCTGCAGACCATCGCGCGCGAAGAGGGGGCCTGCGCCGCCCTCGCGAAGATCCGCGCCATTGACGAGGTCCTCGACGACAACATGCAGGACGCGATGGTGTCGCAGCGCTCGCGCTACGTCGCCGAGATCGTCGGCACCGACGACACCAAGGCGCGCGCCGCGTTCATCGCGGGCGACGCCGAGCACCTCATCGACCGATCGCTGTGCGAGCAGATCCGCTTGGTGCGTGAGCTCGGCGAGATGCACCCGGTCCTGGCGCTGCTGCGGCTGACGCGCGCGCAAGGTGACGTCTGCGATGCGAGCTTTGCCATTGGCGACGTGCTCGCTGGCCTGTCCTCGCACCGCACCATCATGCTCAAGGCGCTCCTCGAGGATCCGTCGCGCCTCAAGTGCCTGCCGCCCAACGCCATGCAGCAGATCGCCAACATGGCGCTCGACTGGGTCCGCGAAGAGCCGCGCGCCCTCGACGATCTCGACGTGCTGCGCGTCGCGGGCTTCCTGTCCACCTGGACGCCGGTCGCCACCGCCCAGCTCGGTTGCACGCTCGAAGCGAAGGGCGCCGAATCGCGGCTCGGGAACGCCATCGGCTGCACCAGCGATCACAAGAATCGCGTCCTCGTGCGCTACCGCTACAAGCAGCCGCTGCCGAACATCGAGGCGAACAGCGACGTCTTCTTGCTGGGCACGCGCGAGGAGCGTTGCGACGTGCGCCCGGTCGCCGAGCCGCCGCGTCTCTTCACGGTCAACTGCAGTGACCTCACGCTCGCCTCCGACGTCGACGTGGCGGTGCTCATGGAGCCCATCGTCTACGGCCTGGTGCGCGCCGATCTCATCGCCGGTGTTGCCCGCTATGTCGGATCGTCGGACAGCATCCAGCCCGCTAAAACGGAGCCCAAGCTCGGCTCTTGGTTCGCTTACAACCGCACCGGCGACGCCGTCGGCATGACCGAGGTCGTGACCTTGAACGATCTCGCCGAGCTCTTCGGCGAGAGCCTGCCGGCCAATCCGCTGCGCGCCTTCTGCCGCCAGGGTGGCGCCAAGTTCTGCTACGACGTCGACTGGGCTCAAGTCGTGAGCAAGCTCGACGGCGAGCCGGTCATCTTCCTGTCGCGGCCGCTCGGCGTGTTCGTGCCGCAGAACAACGTCGCCGAGGACGTGCAGGCGCAGATCTTCGAGCAAGCCTTCAAGCGGCCGGTCGCCCAGGGCGCGACCCTCCGCGTCTATTCGCTCGGCAAGGGCGGTTATCTCGTCGCCGAGGTTCGTCCTGCCGCCATCGAGATGCGCTGGCGCTTGAAGGAAGAGGACCCGTGGCAGTCACAAGGCTTCGGGACGCCCGAAGGTGGTCAGACGCCGCCCTCGGCGCGCCTACTCGCGGTCATGGACCTGCAACACGACGGCAAGCCCGAGCTCATCGTGCAGCGCGCCAACCGCGCCAAGCAGAACGGTGAGGTGCACGACGTGAGCGACGAGATCGTGCTCATGGGCCTCGACGGCAAGAGCTCGAAGTTCCAGAGCATCAACCAGCTCACCGTTCGGGAGTATTGAGGGTGGGCGCGCGCCTCGCGGCGAGAGCCCTCGGCTTGGGTTTGCTGCT
>JBDHVB010000263.1:0-7072 GCA_039809465.1 Myxococcota bacterium | reverse complement strand
GCAATCGGCAATCGGCTATCGGCTATCGGCAATCGGCTATCGGCTATCGGCTATCGGCTATCGGCTATCGGCTATCCCGTCCGCTATAAGCGACACCACACCGATCGCCACGCTCCCTCGGTCATCGGCTCCCAACCGCTTTAGCGGCGAAGCTCCCGCAAATAAAATCGCTGCACCCCATCAGCCGCTTGAGTGCGATAGACGATAGTACGCTCGCCATTGCGCAGAGGGACGACTTCCTTGAAGCGGCCCTTGCCGTCGAGGTTGACCTGCTTGCCATTGATATAGAGGCGGGCACCCAGCGCCAGCTCCCCCACCGTAGTGACGCGCTCGCCGCTGAGCCTCTGCCCGTTCTTCGGTGAGCGGATGACGAGGTCATTGATGACATTGTCATAGGCGAGCTCGAGACCATTCGTGCGGTTGCCCGTGCTGATCGCCTTGCCTTGCGCGTCGGTGGCCGAGACCAACCAGAAGTACTTGCCGTCCTCGAGCGCGCCGGACTGGAATGCGAGGCTCGTTCCTTCGCTCGTCGCTTCGAGGTGCGGCCGCTCGAAGGCGCCGTCCGCGAAGATCTTCACGCGGTACTGCACGGCGCCGGGCACCGGCTTCCACTGGAAGGTGATCGCCGGCAGCGCCTGCTGAAAGTAGACCACCGTCTTCTCACCCGTGTCGTTGATGATGTTGGTGCGCTTGCAGTTGGCGCAGTCGTTCTCGCCGCCCTTCTGGATGAGCAGCGAGCCTTCACGCGTGGTGTCGCCGCTCTTCACGCGCCAGTAGTAGCGGCCCGGGCGGAACTGGTCGAAGACGAATCCGGCTTTGCGGACGGTCTCGCTGAACACCAGATCCTTGAAGGCCTTGTCGGTGGCCACGCTGATCTGCGCGCTCGCGGGCGCCGCCGTGTTGCTGCCCTCGCGCCAGTCGAAGGCCACTGGTGGCACGGCGCTCTGATAGTAGACGACCGAGGTGGTCCCGGCGCGCAGCTCGACGTTTGCTTGCGCGATGGAGCGCGCCTCGCTCGCGACCTTGCCGTCCTTCACGGTGATCGCGGTGCCTGCCTCCACATCGGTGCCGTCCGACAAACGCACGCGGCCGAAGCGCACGCCGACCTCGTAGGCGCCACCGCCCAAGGCGCGCAGCTCGACGTCGGCCGCGCGATCACCTGGACGCACGTCGATCCCCAACCCCGCGACCGCCACGGTGTGCCGCGCTTCACCGCCGTCCTTGCGGGCGAGGTGCAGCTCGCCGCCGCCGCCCACGAGCGTGTACTTCGCCTCGAGCTGCTTGCCGTTGCCTTGCGCCGCGTCGAAGCGCAGCTCGGCGCCCGGGAGCAGCGCGACCGCCGAGCCGTCGTCGAAGCGCACCTGCGTGCCCTTGGCCTTGCGTGTGCGCACGGCCGAGCCCGGATCCAAGGGCTGCTGCTTGTTGACCGCGTCCACCCAGCTCTCGGCGGCAGCTTGCACTTGCACGCCCTTGCTGGTGGTGACGAGTGTCGCGCGCTGTGGCGTGAGCACCGTGGTGAGGCCGGCCACCTCGATGCCGTCGCGGCTCACGCCCGCGACCGGGACGACCAAGCCGTCGATCGACAGCGCGTTGCCCGCGCCGATGGTGGTGCTCGCGCCGTCCCTGACGAGGATGACCTCGCCGACCAAGACGGCGAGGCCCTTCGTGAGATCGACGTCCACGACGAGCTCGCTCGCGCCGAGCTCGGTCATGCCGAACGGCGAGCCGATGACCAGCGAGCTCGTCGCGCCGGGCGAGGCGGCGCGCGCGCTGCCGCTGATGACGACCGCGCCGAGCTGCGCCCCGGTCGCGCCGCCGCGGCGGATGACCACGGTGGTCAACGGATTCAAGACGAGGGTGTTACCGCCGCTGAAGCCGAGGGTGACGTGGCCGTCGGCTCCGGTGGACACGGTGTCGGCCTCGTACAAGCCGGTGCCGACCGCGGCGTCGAGAGGCGCGCCCTCGCCCTTCTTCTTGATGGTCGCTTCGCCATCGCGGACGGTGATGACGGCATCGGGCGGCGCGCGGTTCTGGCAGGCGAGGCAAAGCGCCAGCGCGAGCAACCATGCGGACGATGCGCGTCGAGGAAAGCCCATGCGATGCCGGCGCTACTTCTTTCCCGCGAGGTCGAGGTTCAAGATGATGGTCTCACCGGCGCGGATCTCGATCTCCTTCTTCTGCGTCGTATGCTTCAGCGACGAGATCAACACCTGATAGCGGCCGGCCTTGAGCTCGGCCTCGAAGGTGCCTTCCGCGTTCGTGGTGATGCGCTTGCCAAGAGCGGGGATGAAGATCTCCCCCTTGAGCGGTTTGCCGCTGCGGCTGTCCTTGATGCTGCCCTTGATCTGACCCATCGCCTGCTCGCCGAACGACTGGAGCCTGAAGGTCAGTGGCGCGGGCTGCTCGCCGGCGCCGCGCGCGATGGTCTGCTCGGCGGCGCGGTAGTTGGGGGCGGTCACCATGACCTTGAGGAGGCCTTCGCCGGCCGGGATCGGGAAGGAGTGGAACTTGCCGGTGTTGAAGTCGACCGCGAGCGGGCTCGCCTCGAAGCCACCGATGGTGACGACCGCCGAGCCGATCGGATCGCCGCTGCCCTGATCGAAGACAGCGCCGTCGATGGTGAAGGTCGCCTGCGCCATCGGCACCTCCTTGGTCACCTCGCGCACGACTTCGCGGGTGATGGTGCAGACGTGATCGATGCACTGCTGACCCTTGCGGCAGTCGCTGTCGTCGCTGCACGTGTTCTTCTCGGTGACGCTCACGTACGAAGCGCCGCCGCCCTTGGCGCCAAGGTGCACCGACAAGCGCGCGAAGAGCTGCCATGGCGGAGCGCCTGGCAGGCGCATGGTGCCGTCGGCTGGCGCGCCCGAGAGGCGAATGTCACCACCCAGGCTGATGTCGATGACATCCTTACCGGCGGGCAGGATGCGGCCACCGACCGTCGCGATGAGTGGATTCTGGCTGAACGCGCCCCCACCACCGGCGATGCCCGCGGTCACCTCCGCGAACGGACCGAGCGCGGTGCTCTCGCCAACGAGGAAGTGCGTATCGGCGCCGATCCCCAAGAGGATCTGATTCTCGGTGGCGATGCCGGCGGTGAAGCGCTGCGCCCGGTTGATCTCACGGCTGCCGAAGATCTTCTCGGTGTTGTCGAGTCTGTAACCCGCGTTAGCGGACAGTGAGAGCCAAGGGAGCGCGAGGTAGGAGCCCATGGCCTGCACGTCGAGCGCGAAGGCGCCGGGCTTCAAGCCGTTGCCGCCCGCAGAGGTGGGGATGAGCAGCACGGAGCTCAAGCCCACGCCCACCTTGTCGTTGAGCATGTGCGTGAGCTTCACGCCGAAGGTCGGATCGCCGAGGCTCTGGGTCGTGCGCGGCTCGGCCCGATCGTTCTTGTTCGAGATCACCGACCACGAGGCCGACAGCGCGATCAGCTCGATGGGCTGCCAGGCGAGCACCAGCTGGCCACTGCTATAGGTGTTGCTGTCGCCGTCCACGAGGAAGTCGCTGGCGTGAAAGTAGCGGCCACCCGCGGTCACCGCCCAGGAGCCAGCGGGCGACGGGATCGCCGCCTCGACGCGGTTCACGCCGCGCGTGCCGCGAAGACTCGAGCCGCCGGGCCACTTGCGGGCCGCGTAGGGAGCACTGTCGGTGAGAGTAGAGGTCGAGACCGTCGACTGCGCCTGCGCCATCCTCGGGGTGACACTCAACGCCACCACGATGACCCATTTCCACATTCGGCGATTATAAGCGCAAAACGGGACACCAACCATTTATGCGACCAGATACCGCGTGAGCCCCAGATCCTCGAGCTGCCTGGGGGCGTAGGCCAGGAGCACGAGGTCTTTGATGCGCTCGTTGTAGGCCGCCACGGCGGCGAGCTTCATGGCGGTCACCTTGGGCTCGGCGTCGCTACGGATCCAGAAGGAGCGGCAGCGCTGACTATAGGTGATCTCGTGCGCTTCGACGTCCAAGGCGTAGGGGAAGCGGGCACACGAGGTTGGCCAGTAGGGGTAGAGCGTACATTTGCCCTCCTCCGAGAGGGCGCGGCAGGCGCCGAACGCGTTTTGCGTGAGCACGGGGAAGCGTGACCAGGCGTCGCTCGCGACGGTGCGGGCGAGGGCGGGCTTCTCGGCCAAGAGCGCGTCGCTGAAGACCGGCTTCTTCTTGGTGATGAGATCGACGCGGCCGATGTCCATCAGCGTCGCGATGTCGCGAAAGCGGAGGGAGACGGTTTGCTCGTGACCGATGCAGCAGATCTCGGTGCAGGCCGAGCAGTCGTTGACCTTGCCTTCGGGCACGATGCTCACGAGATCGTCGGGTCGGAGCATCTTGAGGCGCATGCGCGAGCGCAGCCGCAGGTAGAGGAAAAACCGCCCATTGGCCCAGAGAGGGCGGCTCCGGATCTCACTCCAGAGACGCTCTAGCGCTTCGACCGTCGGCAACGGCTTGCTGCGTTCGTCGACGATGGGTAGACGCGACATTGCCCCGCTGTATAAAGCTTCCCGCTCATGATTCGCCATCGTCTACGCCCACTTCTCCTCCTTGCCTTGTTCCTGACCAGCTGCCGCGGTTGTCAAAAAGAGGCTGGTAATCTCGTCGACCTCGCCGCGCCCGATGCGCGCGCCGTCGTCATCGTGCCGAACCTGATGACGCTCGCGAAGGACGTCGGTGCCTTCACGACGGCGGCCACCAAGCGCGCTGGTAAGGAAGCCTTGGATGGCGCCCGCAAGAGCTTGGCCGATCAGCTCGGCTTCGATCCGTTCACGCCGAATGGCTTCAAGGCGAGTGGCATCGATCCGAACAGCGGAGTCGTCATGTTCACCGAAGGCGCGGCGCGCCAGGGCATCATCGCCGTGCACGTCGACGACCGCGCCGCCTTCGGCACCTGGATGAAGGGCATGGCGAACCGCGCCGGCGCGGGCACCATCGCGACCGAGCAGCGCGACGGCGTGAGCTTCGAGCTGGCTTCGCGGCCGTTCGGCGCCGAGAGCGCGCCGACCATGGCCTGGGGCTTCGTGGGGAGCGACGCGTTGATTGCTTCGGCGGACGCGCTGGATCCGTTCGTCGCGGCCATGAAGCGCTTGAGCGTGCGTCTGTCTGGTAACGCCGTGGCGTCGACACCGCTCACCAAGGATCCGACGTACCTAGCGATCTCGAGCAAGGTCGAAGGCGGCGACGTGCGCATCTTCGCGCGCGGCGAGCCGGCCGAGAAAGACGCGCCGGCGCAGAGCGCTGGTATCGTCGCGAGCCTGTCGTTCTCGGGGACCGGGGCGCGCGTCGACAGCTTCGTCGACTTCAAGATCGAAGGTCTCGCGGCGGCGCTCGATGGCGAGCCGCCGCTGGCGTTGGGGCAGCGCGTCGAAGAGGACGCTATCGCGGTCGCGCTCACGCGTATCGCCAAGCCTGAAGGCCTCGCGGCTCTGCGCGGCAGCCCGCTCACCAAGGATGCGGCCGAGCGCGCCATCACCGGCTTCGCGCGCGCCACCGAGCTGGATCTCGAAAAAGACCTGATGCAGGTGCTCTCGGGCCCGATGACGGTCGGTGTGCACGTGATGGACCTCTCGGATCTGCCGCGCGCCATCACCCGCCGTTTGGGGCTGAACGCCATCCTCGAGTTCGTGCACGTCAGCATCAGCGCCGAGGTGAAGAACCGCGACGCCATCATCGCCATCCTCGACAAGTCGAAGGCCAACATCGAGCAGAACGGCAACAACAAGATCGTGAAGCGCGCCGCCACCATCGGCGGCAAAGAGGCGATCATCTACCAGCCCGAAGGCGACAAGCCGACGATCGGTTGGGGCGTCATCGACAACTTCTATGTCTACGGCGCGGGCACTGGCCGCATCGAGCGCGCCATGGCGCAGGTGCTGCCGGGGGCCCAGGGCGGCGTCACGGCCAAGATCGCGGGTGGCGTCGCCAAGGATCTCGACGCGCGCGGCTCGTTCCTGGCCGTCGTCCGTGCGGCCGCTTTGGCGGACCTCGTGGCGAAGCTCCAGGGCTCGCAAGACCCGATGGTCATGGCGGTGATGCCGATGGTCTCGCAAGGCATCGAAGTCCTGCGCACCCTGGGTGACGTCGCCGTCTCGGCCAAGGTCGAGAAAGACGGCGTGCGTATCGAAGCGCGGCAGAAGTTGCAGTGAGCTTGCTGAAGGCTACGGATCTCGTCAAAGAGGTCCGCGATGGCGAGCGGGTGGCGCGCATCCTCGACGGCGTCTCCCTGGAGATCGCCGCGGGGGAGCGCGTCGCGCTGGTCGGCCCGTCCGGCTCCGGGAAGAGCACCTTGCTGCACGTCCTGGGCGCTCTCGATGACGCGTACCAGGGCGAGGTGATGCTCGCGGGGACGGCGCTGCGCTCCTTGAACGACAAGGGCAAGTCGCGTCTGCGCGGCAGCGCCATCGGCTTCGTCTTCCAGTCCTACAACCTCGTGGCCCGCGCCACGGTCGCCGAGAACGTGGCATTGCCGTCGCGCTTCAACGGAGCCCAGGTGACCGCCGAAGCGGTGCGTGACGTGCTGGCGCGCGTTGGGCTCGGCGACAAGGCCGAGCGCCGCCCGCATCAGCTCTCGGGTGGTGAGCGGCAACGCGTCGCCATCGCCCGCGCCCTCGTGCAGAAGCCGAAGGTGGTGCTGTGCGACGAGCCGACCGGCAACCTCGACGCCGTGACTGGCGCCAAGATCGTCGAGCTCTTCGACGCGCTCTCGGCCTCGGGTGCCGCGGTGCTGATCGCCACCCATGACCGCGCTATCGCGGACAGCTCGCACCGTGAGCTGCGCCTGCGCGACGGGAAGCTCTCATGAAGCTGGGGGAGCTCGTAGGCATGGCCGCCGCCGATGCGTGGGCGGCGCGTGGCCGGTCGATCGTGTCCGTCGCCGGCATCGCTCTGGGGGTCGGTGTGCTCGTGGTCATCGTCGCGCTGGCGCTCGGCCTGCGCGGCGCGGTGCTCGACGAGGTGGTGCAGCGCTTGCCGCTCGACACCGTCGAGGTGGTGCCGAAGCGCGTGAACCTGGGCCTCATCAAGCTGGGGGGCGGCAGTCTCCTGGGCGGCCGCGTCATCGATGACGTTACCGTGGCCG
>JBDHVB010000262.1:0-7096 GCA_039809465.1 Myxococcota bacterium | reverse complement strand
CGTCGGCCAGCCAAAAAGAAAACGGGGCCCCGATGGAGCCCCGTTTTGACGAACGATAAAGTACGTCGACGTTTCGCGCGGGGCCGGAGCCCCGCAGCGGACACTCTATTAACGAACGTTGTTAATCGAGTTCTTCGCCGTATCGTGCTTCGTCTTCATGATGTTCGACAGCGTCGTGAACTGACGGTTGTCGGCCTGCATGTTCTGCTGGAGGCCCAGGTACTGCAGGTTGAAGCTCTGGTTGAGCTCCTGCATGCGCTTGGTCTCTTGGAGCAGGATGGCAGACGAGTCGCCACCCGCGGCCAAGCCGTCGAGCGCCGTGTTGCCGGTCGCGTAACCACCAGTGCCAGCGATCGCGCCGCCGCCAGCGACGAGGCCACCGCCGGATGACAAGGTGCCAACGCCGGTGCCGTTGATGCCAACGGCCGATTGGCCGGTAGCGTGCGACTTGAGGGTGCCTACGCCCGAGATGGCCGCGGACAGAACCGCGCCGCCGGGGATGTAGGGGGCTGCCAACTGGCCAGCGCTGAGCACCGCATTGGTGCTGCGCGAAAGACCGGTGGACAGAACGCTGCCGAAGTCAGTCTTCGGAGCTTGCCGGGCACGGCTCTGATCGATGTCAACTCGAAGGCCCGACTGTTGTGGCAGATCAATCTTGGAATCCATCGCCGACGTCTCCTCTCATACTGCGGCTAGATTACTCGCTAGCCCGAGTCATTCGTTGAGCGCTCCGAGGGCCAATGCTCTCGCTGCGCTTTCGTTCGTCTTGCTGACTAACCTTATCGATGGGGGCGATTTTGGGTTGTGAAAATCACGTGCCAAGCGTCAGTTCAGATGTACGCAACAAAATTTAGTGTAGGTGTATCGGTGACTTACGCACATGCCGGCCCACGCCTCCGAACACCCCTGACTCGCTAACCCGTCGATTTTACTTCGATTCTGGTTTTTCGAGCTCGGCTTTCGTTTGGAAAAGATATTCCATCAGGTCGGCCGCGCGCTCGACCGCGATCATCGCCTTTTTGACTGCCACCTTGTCCTTCTGGGCCTTTTTGTCCTCGTCGAAGGTCGCGAGGCCGTCCAGGATGTCGGTCAGCTTGGCGTTGATGCTGCCATGCGTCTCGTTCTCGAGGATGCGCTCGATGCGGGCAAAGCCCAGCGATCGTTCTTCCTCTTGCTGCGCCTTCTGCGGGCCACGGCGCTGAACGGTCGGCTTCCGTGTGTCGCCGATCTTGAAGGACTGAAGGTTTCCGCCGCCTTGTTTGGCCATGACGCCTCAAGCTCCGTGTCAGTTACAGCTCGCGCTGCCGCCATCCGTTGGGGATGTACCATCGCAGAGCTCGACTAGGTTGGTACAGCTATCCCCGTCCAGATCGAGAATTTCCGCGATGTTGGTTTCGGCTCGGCAGTCGGTCGCCACTTCGTTGGTGCCAGCGTCCGCAGCGATGAGGCTGCGTGCGAAGCAGATGGCTCCCGACAAACCGATTGGAGGACCGTACAGCAAAGTCGCGAGCTCCGCGATATCCGCATCGCTCTCGACGTACATGCCATGCACGCCGTCGTCGTTGAAGACGATCGGCACCGTGCCTCTGCTGTGCCGCAAGGTCTGCGGCGTGAGGTCCGCCTGGGTGATGGCGTAACGCAGCGGCAGGGCGCCGTTGGGTGGACCCGGCACGTCGTAGCGCAGGACCAGGTAGCGCACGATGCCGGTCGGGATGCCGGAGCAGGTGCCGGTCGCGGCGCCGTTGCCGTCGATGGTGAGCTTGCAGGGCTCGATGTTGCCGCTGATGAAGAGCGTCGCGCCGAGGTTCGTGGGTACCGCGGTGGAGCAGCGCAGCTCCGCGATGTCGGGCAAGAGCACCCGCACGTCGACGTCCTCGCCGTCACCGCAGCCAATGACCGCTATCGCAAACATCAACACGAGCCTGCGCATCACGGCGCCCTGACGTCGAAGGTCACACGGTCGGGATAGTCGCGGCCGCTGCCGCCGGCGGTCGCGATCACCACGATGGCGACGGTCGCGAGCACGGCGCCGCCCGTCGCGTACCAGACCCAGCGCTTGCAATAGAACGGCTGAGCCTCGCTGCCTTCCTCGCACTTCTCGAAGAAGCCGGGCTTGACGCTCTGCTGCACGGCCATGGGCTCGGGCACGACGTCTTGCACGATGACCAGCTCGGGCAAGGCGTCCGGCGCGGGGCACTCGGGAGCCTTCTTCACCACGCGCGCGAACAGCGGCGCCTCCGGGCTGCCGACGCGTGAGGGGCCGTTGCCGTTCTCGTCGAACACCTCGACGAAGTACTCGAGCGCGCCGGTGAGCTCCTTCTGAGGAATGGTCGCGCGCCACAGCTCGCCGTCCTGCTTGAACACGACGTGCTTCCAGACGCGCTCGCCCGCGAAGTGATAGACGAGCTTGGGATCGAAGAGCGCCGACGCGTCGCCGAAGCGCGCCGCGATGCTGAACGGCCGATCTTTCTGGAAGGTCTCGCACGGAGTGACCGCGATGACGGGCGGTTGCGTGTCCTCCGCGGCACGCGCCGGCGTAACCGGGAGCGTGAGGAAGAGCGTGACCAGGAACAACGCGGCCGGGCGTCGGCTCATCGCGTACGCCGCAGGGTCACGTGCAGCTTACGTCCTTCCTTGGGGTTCGCGAGGTCGCAGGTGACCATGCCCTCCACGGCGCGCACCGTCTGAGGCGAGCGGCCCGAGGTGGCGTTGTTGCAGGTGATGATGGCCCACGGGTCCGGCTCGAGCGTGAAGCTCAAGACGTCGTTGAATACGGAATAGCGGACAGTGAGCGTGAACGGGTCGGTCTTTACGTCACCGCCCGCGCCGAGCACGAAGTCACCGCCGGCGTCGGCGATGCGCACGCTCTGCCCACGCCCACCGCGGATGAGCTTCAACGACGGCTCGGTGACGATCTGCACGGTACCCAAACCCTGGGGCTGGGCGGCGGGCGCTGGCGTCGCGGCCTTGGGCTTTTCGTCCTTCTTGTCCGCGGGCTTCTCTGGGGGAGGCGTGGGTTTTGTGTCCGCTTTGGCGGGCGCGGTCGGGCTGCCGACCTTGGGCACCGGGCCACCCGACTTGATGACCATCTCGTCGACGCTGGCCCGCACCGGATCCGCGGCCTTGGCCCTCTCGATGAGGCGGCGCACGGCGGGATCGTCGACGTCGACGTCCCCTGCCCGCGGATTGCCCAGGATGCGGCGTGCTTCCTCGACCGCCACGGCATGGCGGTGCGCGATGGTGACGCGGGTGATCCACACGGAGCCCGCGACCGTGACCACGACGATGAGCGCCAGCGCCACGAAGAAGGGGAGGCGCGACTGCACCGCGAGGAGACCGGCTTCCTGGGCGAGCGTGCGGCCGCTGCTGCGGCGCTCGCGCGCGATGGTGCTGCCGTTCGTCTCCATGGGCTCGAGCGATGAGGCCCGTGAGGCGTTGCTGACCTCGGCGGCTTCCTCGGAGGTGAGCTGGCGCGTCAGGCGGTCGCGGCGCTGGCCTTGCTGCTGCTGCTGCTTGAGCTGGAACTCGGTCTGGGTGTTCTCGAGGGCGCTCGCGATGATGCGGCGCTCGCTCGCGATCTGCTCCTCGAAGATGTCGCCCATGTACGCGGCGAGCGAGGTCGGGGGCTGCTCGAGGGTGCCGCTGCGGAGCATCGCGTGGATGTCGTCGGCGAGCTCGCTGCAGTCGCTATAGCGGTCTTCGCGCTTCTTGGCCAAGGCCTTGGCGAGGATGGGGTCGAAGGGGGCGAGCTTGCGGCTGTGCTGCGAGACCGGCGGCGGCTCGAGGCGCTGGATGGCGTCCATCGAGAGCACCGCGTTCGACTTGACGAACGGATTGCTGCCGGTGAGCGTCTCGTAGAGGCAGATGCCGACCGAGAAGATGTCGCTGCGCTTGTCGAGCGGCTGGGCGGCGCTCTGCTCGGGCGACATGTAGACGAACTTGCCCTTGATGGTGCCGGTCTCGGTGCGCTCGGCCGAGGCGCCGCTCTTGGCGATGCCGAAGTCGATGAGCTTCAGGTCACCGCTGTAAGAGATGAGCAGGTTCGCCGGGTTGACGTCGCGGTGGATGATCGAGAGCTCGCCGCCGGACAGGCCCGTGGCGTTGTGCGCGAACGAGAGGCCCGAGCACAGGTCCGCGATCATGGTCGCGGCGTGGGCGGGCGGCACCGATTCGCCGAGCTTGCGGGCGCGGTCGATGACCTCGCGCAGCGGCTTGCCGGCGACGTACTCCATCGCCAGGTAGTAGGAGCGCTCGATCTCGCCCATCTCGTAGATCTGGACGATGTGCGGGTGCGACAGCTGCGCCGCGATGCGCGCCTCGGCGAAGAACATGTTCACGAACTGATCGTTGGCGGAGTGGTGCGGCAGGATGCGCTTGATGACCAGCAGCTTCTTGAAGCCGACGGGGCCGCGGAGCTTGGCAAGGAAGATCTCTCCCATGCCGCCCATCGCGAGCCGCTTGATCAGGAAGTACTTCCCGTATGTTGTGCCTTCGCCGCCGATCATTCGGACTACACCACCGTACGCGGATCGCGGGCGGCGCAGTCCACGAAGTCTAGAAGTGGGCGTTTATGGGGTCAAGCAAACGTAGAGCCATGTTTGCGAATGGCTGCGCGGCTTTGGCTCGGGCGTCAGGCCAGGTCGAAGCGGGTGCCGACCGCGACCCCACGGCCCGCGACCCAGGCGCCGGCGGGCATCATGCGCTTGCCCGGGAGCTGCACCTCTTCGAGCAGCAGCGCGCCGCGGCCACATGCGACCACGACGCCGTGCTTGTCGGCGCGCAGCACCGCGCCTGCCTCGCCGGTGCCCTCCGCGAGGCGCGCCTTGCCAATGGCAACTGGCTGGCCCCCCAGGGCGACGCGGGTGCCGGGCCATGGGATCATGGCGCGGACCTGGCGCTCGAGCGCGTCGGCGGGGTGCCTTAAGTCGAGGGCGCCGTCGGTCTTGAGGAGAGGCGGCGCGTGGGTGACGCCCTCCGCGGCTTGCGGCGTGGCGGTGAGGTTGCCGTTCAAGATGCCAGGGAGTGTCTGTAATAGCGTACGGGCGCCCAGGTCCGCGAGCTTGGGCGTGAGCGAGGCGGTGGTGTCGTCCGCTGCAATGGACAGGCGGCCTTCGCCGTAGACCGGCCCCGTGTCGAGGCCTTCTTCCATGCGCATGATGCCGACGCCGGTCTCGGCGTCACCCTTCCAGATGGCGTAGGCGATCGGCGCCGCGCCGCGCCAACGTGGGAGGAGCGAGGCGTGCACGTTGATGCAGCCGTGCTTGGGGACCGCGAGCAAGGTCGGGGTGAGGATGCGCCCATAGGCCGCGACCACCGCTACGTCGGGCGCGAGCTCCGCGAAGGTGGCGGCGGTCTCCGGTGGCTTCATCTTCGCAGGCTGAAACACCGGGATGGCGTGCTCGAGCGCGACTTGCTTCACCGGCGACGCCGTCAGCACCTGGCCACGCCCCACTGGCCTGTCGGGCTGCGTGATGACGCCGACCACGTCGTAGTCGGGCGACGCGATGAGAGCACGCAGGGACGGCACCGCGAACTCGGGGGTGCCCATGAAAACGACGCGCGTCACAGCCCACCTCGATTGGCCGCGACCCGACGCGGCCTTGCACTAAAGATTCTGCGCTGCCTCGACGCCGTCGTCGGTCTCTTCGTTCTTCAGGCGGGTCATCTTCCGCTTGATGACGTCACGCTTCAGCTTCGAGAGGTAGTCGACGAACATCTTGCCGTTCAAGTGATCGATCTCGTGTTGCAGGCAGACGGCGAAGAGGCCGTGCGCGTCGAGCTCGTACGCTTTGCCGTGCGGGTCCATGGCTTTCACGACGACGTGCTCGCGGCGCTTGATATCCTCGGTGATGCCCGGCACCGACAGGCACCCTTCGTTCCAGGTGATGTCGCCGTCGCTGCTGACGATCTCGGGGTTGATGACCGCCAGCGGGCCATTGTAGCCCCAGGACGCGAGCTCTTCTTTGACCTCGGGATCCTTCTCGGCGTCGTTGCGCGGGTCGAGATCGATGACGATGACGCGCTGTGGGACGGCGATCTGAGTGGCGGCGAGGCCGATGCCGTGCGCCTTGTACATGGTGTCGAACATGTCGGTGACGAGAGTGCGCACCGAATCGTCGAAGGTGGTGACGGGTTTGGCGACTTCGGCCAGGGCCGGATCAGGCCAAACGACGATCTTACGGACGCTCATGAGGGGATATTGACCAAACAGATTTGAGGTTGGCAAGCGGCGGCCATCATCTGCCCGCCCGCCGCATGATGCGCTGGAGCTCGCGCTTGGTGTCGCGCTCCTTGATGTCGGCGCGGCGATCGATGTCGGTCTTGCTCTTGCCGATGCCGAGCTCGGCTTTCACGCGACCCTCTTTGAAGTAGAGCGAGAGCGGGATGACGTTTTCACCCTTCTCACGGATGCGCGTGTCGAGCTTCTCGATCTCGTGGGCGTGCAGCAGGAGCTTTCGCATGCGCGTTGGCTCGTGATTGAAGATGTTGCCGGCGCTGTACTCGGGGATGTGCGCGTTGATGAGGAACGCCTCGCCGTTTTTTACGAGCACGTAAGCGTCATTGAGCATGACGCGCCCCTCGCGGCAGGATTTGACTTCGGTGCCGGTGAGGACCATTCCCGCTTCCATGCGATCGCCGATGGCGTAGCGGTGCAGCGCCCGACGATTGTCGGCGATGACTCTCTTGCCATTCGCTGCGTCTCGGTTTTTCTTGCTCATGTCTCGCGGAGGGTTCCGATGCTACGTGCTGCTCTGTTCGTTGTTGCTGCTCTCGCCGTTGTCGCCTGCGACGATGGGCGCTCACCGGGTAAGGTCTCGGGCAAAGACGTCCGTGACTCGTTCGGTGAGGCAGCCCGTACCACCAACGCGTACGTTAGCCAAACCCGCGACGAGGTGGTGGCCAAGGGGAAGGGCGAGATCGCCAAGGCCGATGCCGAGCTGGCGGTGTTGCGGGCCAAGGCGAACAACGCCGCGGCGGATGCCAAGGCGGGGATCGAGGCGTCGATCGCGAAGGTCGAGAAGGAGCGGGCGGAAGCGGCGGCGAAGCTCGAGGAGCTGCAGAACGCGACGGGGGATGCGTGGAAGGATATGGCGGG
>JBDHVB010000261.1:0-7168 GCA_039809465.1 Myxococcota bacterium | reverse complement strand
CGACGCAGCCGGCGACGACGACGCTGACGTCGCGGCCGCCGCTCGCCGCCTGCTCCTTGGCGACGCGCAAGCGGCCAGTGATCGACAGCACGTCGCTCGCCGCGAGCATCAAGGGCGACAGTGGCAAGGCGCGGAGCTTCCCCTTGACCACGAGGAAGCGGTCACGGGCCTGCTCGCTCGCGTGGACGATCGCCGGCCCCAACCCAGCCGACTCGCACAGCGCATCGGTGACGCCGCTGCCGCGCAGCCAGCCGTTCGCCGCCTCTTCGACCACGAAGCCCTGCTGCCTGCGGGTGCGGAGCTTACCGCCGACCCAGGGCTCGGACTCGAGCACGTCGACCTTCAGGGCATCGCCACGCTCCCGCGCCAGGCGCAGCATCTCGAAGGCCGTGGTGAGGCCCGCGATGCCGCCACCGACGACGAAGACCTTTTGGGGGATGCGCTTCGATGCCACCGCCGCTCAGCTTGCGTCGGGCTCACGTGCTTGGGCAAGGAGCCAAACGATTTTCATGTCCCGTGCGAAGCGGACGCGATCGGCGAAGCTCTCCGGCCGGGGCCATCCAGCGGGGCTGGTCGCGATCTCGCTGGGTCTGGGCAGGCGCAGCATCCAGACACCCGCCGTCCGCACCCAGTACTCGGTGTCGCGATAGAGTGAGCCGTCGGGGTTGCGTCCGCTCGAGAGGACCCAGGCGTGGTCGTCATCGACCATGACCGTGTCATCCACGCGCACGCCCATGCGGATGGACTTGCGCATCGCGACACCGTCGTCGCCGTAGTTCTTGCCGGTGCGGCGCTGCTCGTAGCCGATGGCCTCGTCGTGGAGCTCCCGCAGGGTGACGCTGAAGAGCCGGCCGATGCGCGCCTTCACGTCGCCGCGCTCGAAGTGCCGCAGGATCTGACGCTTCATCGCGGGCGTCCAGGGCGCCTTGGAATCGGCCAGCGCCTTCACCTTGTCATCGTGGTCATCGTAGGTGTTGGCGACGTAGTGCTGGATGCTGCGCACGTAGTCTTGCAGCCACTCGTCGCGGGTCTGGACCGACGTGCGGGCGACCACGAAGTCGCGCGCCGGCGCCGGGAGCTGGACCACCTCGAACGCCTGCTCCATCGAGACCCCGCGGATCTCCCAGAGATCGTCCGCCGCGAGGCAGGGCTTCACGCGTGGCGAGGCGATCTCGATGGCGCGCGTGCAAGCGATGCTCGCCGCCGTGGGGCTCGACAGGTCGATCTCCGCTTCAGCGGAATCATCGATGAAGCTGCGCATCAGAGCCACCGGCCGGGCGAAGCCCACGCCGTGAACGTCGCCCAGGAGCCGTGAGGTGTTGATGCCCACGAGCTTGCCGTCGGCGTCGACCAGCGGACCGCCCGAGTTCCCGAAGCTGATGGCCGCGTCGGTCTGCACCAACCCGTGGTGAACCGCGCTCACGAGCCCTTGCGTGATCGACCAGACGGACTCACCCGGATGGCCGATGGCGTAGACCTGCTCCCCCGGCTCGACGGGCGTCTCCCGGTCGGCGAGCTTGGGGAGCTTCGTGGTGTCGGCGTCGACGTGCACCAGGGCCATGTCGAGCAAAACGCTATCGCGGACAACCTCGGCCGGCCGCACCGCGGCTTCGTTCTCGAAGAGATAGCGCCCCAGCCCACCGTCCTCGGCGGCATAGCTGCGCTGCTTGGGGTCGTAGAACAACACGCCCAGCGAGCTCGCGCCTTCGACGACGTGACGGTTGGTGATGATGTCGCCGTTCGCTTGCAGCAGCACGCCCGCGCCGAAGCCGGTCTTGCCGTCGCTGCGATGCGCGATGATGACCACCACGCTGCGCCGAGCCGCGCTCGGCGAGCCAACGGCGCCGCCCTGCCGCCTCGACTCCGCGACCGGGGCGCCGCAAGCCACGAGCAGCGCGACGGCGGCCAGCGCGGCGGCGCGCATCAGTGGTACAGGCGCGACAGGACGATGGGCTCGCCATCGGTGATGGCGACGCTGTGCTCGAAGTGCGCCGAGAGCTTGCGGTCCTTGGTGACCGCGGTCCAACCGTCGGCCAAGACCTCGACCTCGTAGGTGCCCTGATTCACCATCGGCTCGATGGCGATGACCATGCCTGCCTTGAGGCGCGGCTTGGGGCCGCTGAAGTAGTTCGGGACCTGCGGATCTTCGTGCATCGAGGTGCCGATGCCGTGGCCGACGAACTCACGGACGACGCCGTAACCGTTGGCCTCGGCGTGCTCCTGCACGGCCCTGCCGATGTCGGAGAGGCGGTGATCCGGGGTGCAGCACTTGATGGCGCGCTCGAGGCACTCCTTGGTGGTCTCGAGGAGGCGGGTGGTCTCGGGGTCGACCTTGCCGACCGGAATGGTGCGCGCCGCGTCACCGACATAGCCCTCGTAGATCAGGCCGATGTCGAGCCCAATGACGTCGCCCTCTTCCAGGATCACGTCCTTCTTGGGGATGCCGTGAACGATGACCTCGTTGGGCGAGGCACAGATGGTCGCGGGAAAGCCGTGGTAGCCCAGGAAGGCGCTGCCGATGCCGCGCTTTTTGATCTCGGCGCGGGCGATCTGGTCGAGGTCCCAAGTGCTGACGCCAGGCTTCACTGCCTGGGCCATGAGCTCCAGGACTTCGGCGACGTGCTGATTGGCGCCGCGCATGAGCTCGATCTCACGCGGCGACTTGAGGATGATTCCCTTGCGCTTCTTTTCCATCGGCGCGCGCACCATAGCCGGTGACGCGCCTCATGTCAGCTGTGGCGCTTCACGAGGCCAGCGATGCAGCCGACCGCGGCGAGCGCGCCGAGCACGAAGCCGGTCCAGTTGCCCGCCTCGGCGCCCCAGCCTTGCGTGTAGGCGATGGCGTGACCACCGAAGTAGCCCGCCGTGACCGCGGCCCCTTCGAGAACCCCACGCGCCGCGCCGTCTTTAAAGATGCTGTGGACCCACCCAGTCACCGCGGGAACCGCCGCGGCCGCGAAGCCGAGCCCGGTCGTCCAATCGGCGACGACGCCGTAGCCAGGGCCAACGAAGAACGACGCGAGCTTCGCGCCGTAACCACCCGCCATGAGGCCCGCCCCGATGGCCACCGAGCCGCTGAACATCGCCGCGCCAAACTCGCCAAAGGTGTCCCCTGCCTTCTTCACCACGGCGATGCTGCTGTCGTTGATGCGCGCTGGAACGTTCCTCACCCAGTTGGTCATCTGGGCGGCGTATTCGACGCCAGTGGGCTTGGCAGGCAGAGGGGCAAGGTTCGTCGACATAGCACGCTCCAATAACGTCGCTGGCGTTCGTCGGGGATATCGGCGCGCTACCTGCCGGGGTGCGCAAAAGCGCCGAGAACGCGCAGGATCCAGGCCTTAGGCCCCGTGCCAGATCGTCACCGCGGCCCTACTCCCGGCGATGCGCCGCGCGTCGCTGCCACCGCGTAGCGCAACGTCGGCCGGCCGTGCTCGTGCCAGGTCTTCACGTGGCGCATGCCGAGCTTCTCGGCCACGCGCCGTGACGCGAGGTTCTCGGGGTCGATGTCGGCGATGACCTCCTCGAGCTTCGCGGTCGCGAACGCGTGCTCCAGCACCGCCAGCGCCGCCTCGGTGGCGTAACCCCTGCCGCGCGCCTCGGCGACGAACCGCCACCCCATCTCGACCTCCGGCCCCTCGATCTCGCGCGGGATGAGCAAGATCCAGCCCACGAGCTTTCTCTCCGCCATGACGGACCAGTAGCCCAGGTGCTCGGGATAGCGGTGCATCATGCGCCCACGGATGAAGTCGCGATGCATCTCGCCCTCGAGCGGCAGCGTGATGAAGCGCCGCACCTCGGGGTCGTTGTCCATGGCGATGCAGGCCTCGAGATCGTCGAGACAGCGCTCGCGCAGCAGCAACCGCTCGGTGGTGATGACCGGCAACATCGCGTCGCATGGTACGGCGCGCGGTGTTATAGCGGCAAGGTGACTCGAGCCCTCCTTCTCCTCACGGTGTCGCTTTGTGCCTGCGCGACGACGGCGCAACAGCGCATCACCCATGACTCCGAAGCCAAGCGCCCGCCCGACGCCGCGGGGCCTACCTGGTCGAGGTCCTTGGGCGCGCCCTTCGTCGACGTCTTCCACGTCGTGCTCGAGGATCGGCTGCTCGCCGGCGCCGTCGGCTGGGAGCTCGAGACCTCCCAGTTCACCCAGGAGGACTTGTTTCTCTTCGACGTGAAGAGCGGCGCTCAGGTCTGGCGAGCCAAGCGCCCCGAATACCGCGACGGCGCGTACAGCTACGTCGGCACCACGGCGGGCAACATCGTGCTCCAGGTCTCGCAGGCCGAGAAGACACGCTGGCTCGCGTTCTCCCTCGAGACAGGAGAGCGAGCCTGGGAGCACGGCGTCGGGGGCATGGCCATCGCGACCCTCGATCAGCATGGGCACCTCCTCGTCGCGACGCACGCGGTGGTCCAGCTGGTCACGATAGCGGACGGCCAGCGCCGTTGGGAGCACGCCTTCAAGCTCCGCGACAAGCGCTTCACGCCGGCGGTCACGAGCGACGGCAAGATGGTGTGCATCACCGCGAGCGACGTGGCCTGCGTCGAGCTCGCGACGGGCAAGGAGCTGTGGCGCAAGCCCTTCACCGACGAGAGCCGCGTCGCGACCAGCGCCCTCGTCGGCGGTCTGCTCATCGTGGCGAGCGACGCCGCGATCAACGCCTGGAACGCCGCGAACGGCGGCACGCGCTGGTATCGCTCGGTCTCCGGCAAGAAGCTCGCGAGCTTCTCGATGAGCGACGACACCGCGTACGCCATCGGCGTCGACGCGGCCGGCAACAACGCGCGCATCCAGGCCATCCGCATCAGCAGCGGCGAGGTGCGCTGGACGAGCGAGCTCATGCCTCCCCCGCGCGGCGCACTGACCGTCACAGCGGACACGGTCTACGTCAGCACGCCGGCCGCCCTCTTCGCGCTCGACGCCGCCACCGGCATCCGCGCGGGTCGCGCCCCCATCCCCATGGCGCTCTTCGAGGACGTGCGCGCGCCGGACACCGTGCTCGTCGATGCCACCACCGTCACCGTCGTCACCGAGAACGGCGCGGCCCTCTACGGCAAGGACGCGCTCGAGCTGCAAGGCGTGGTGGACTACAGCGGCGCCCAGACCTGGAGCGACGCCCGCTGGTTCCTGAAGTATCACCCCAAGGCCCACATGCTGGGCATGCAGACCGTCGCGCTCGCCTACCCCCTGCCGCCACCGAGCGCCGGAACGATGGCGCACTACCAAGTCGCCATCGGCGCCAAGAGCATGGGCTATCGCGGAACGGCGCTCGCCGAAACCGAGGCGGCGATTCACGCGGAGCGCATCTCGGCCACCCTCAACGTCGTCAACGCCGCGGTCTCTGGTCTCGCGATGGCGTTCCTCGCGCTCGGCATCGAGCCGCATCGGCAAGACGTCACCGACGCGACGCTCGCGCGGTACTTCACGACGGCGGCGAACCTCCGCCTCGAGGGCACGCCGCCGGGCTACGTGCTGGCGAGCCGCTGGAGCACGCTGCCCGTCTATGATCCCACGCGCAAAGCGTGGGGGCAGGTCCACCACAGCCCCGAGCTGATGATGGGCTGGCAGCACGTCGCGCTGATCACGCCCGACGGCGCGCAGGTGATCGGCGCGCACGTGCCCTACGGCGGCGGCAACGAGACGACCAAGCTCAACGACATCCTCACGCGCCACCGTGTGAGCGTCGAGAGCTACGACCTCACCGCGGTGAAGTGGCAGCCGCTCGCGATGCCACACGATCCGCTGCTCGCGGACATCCGCGGCGGCCGCGTGCGCAAGCTCAGCGACGCGTTCGCGTACGAGCGCTGCCACCTCTTCGACGCGAAGCCGCCGAGCACCTCCATCGCTTCGATCTACGAAGCCGCGATCCTCGCCAACAACCGCGCCATCCTACGCGAGCTCGACGAGAACGGCTTCGGCTATGGGGTGAAGGGCACTCTCGAGCTCGCCACCGGCATGGGCCTGACCGACATCGCGGACGACCTGCGCGCCACCCTCAAGCGTCAAGAAGACGGCGGCAACCTCTCGGCCTCGAGCGCCTTCGACGACCTCGAGGCGGTCCGCCAGCTGCTCGCCGCCGGCGCCAACCCCAACGGCCACGCGTCCGACACCAAGCTCACCTGCTACGTGACCCCTTTGAGCCAAGCAAAGTCGGCGGCGATGCTCGAGCTGCTGCTCTCGAAGGGCGCCGCCGTGAACCTCGTTGGCGAGAAAGGCACCGCCCTCGACTGGCAAATCACCGCCAAGAACGCCCCCAACATCGCGCTCCTCCGCTCCCGCGGCGCAAAGACCGCGGCGGAGCTCGCCGCGCAATGAAGCGTGTCTACTGACCAAGGCCGAGCGAACATGTCGACCTGGCGCGTGTAGCGCTGCGACCATCGAGCATCTGGCGGGCATGCTGCGGGCTCGAGCCCCAAGGTCATCATGGCGAGGAGCTACGCGACGTTCAGAACCGACGCTCCAAATAGCCGAACATCGCCCCATCCGCGAAACCGCTGAGTGAGAGCGTGGTGCCCGTGCCATCGGGGAACGAGGAGCGATAGACGTCGCCGGTGATCACGAGATCGCTCGGTGACGGGCGGCGGTCATAGCCATACTCCTTGACGAGGAACACCGACGCGCCCGCTAAAGCGGCCAAAGCGCGGTTCGCCCCCATCTCCTCGCTGGCGGCGCCGACGATCTGCGCGACCGCCGCATGGCTCCACCGGTTGGCGAGGTCGCCGTGCTGGTGCTCTTTGGTGAACGCGCTTCCGTTGCCGGTCAGGATGGCGGAGCGATCACCGCTTGCCCGCAGAGCATCCTGCTCGGTCATGCCGAGAGCTCGAAACTCGCTCGCGACCCGTCTTGGCCGCGGGGGCTGCAACCCGGCTGCCGTGCTTGGGGCGGCAAAGCGCGCGTTGGCGTCGCGCGAGATGCGCTCGGCCGCGGTGCCAACCGTGAAGTCATCGCCCGTCAGCCCCATCGCGGCGCCGAGCTTCGTCATGTCGATTGACTGCGGGGAAACGGACGGAGCGATACGCGATGTTCGCGCCACCCGCGTCGGATGTACTTGGCCCATGCGACACACCCCGTCCTTAGCGCACTCGTGCTGTCACGTTATCGCGCGCTGACCGGCAACCGTTTCGCCAATCGCTTCACGATTCCATCTGCGCCTGAGTTGTCATGCGC
>JBDHVB010000260.1:0-7289 GCA_039809465.1 Myxococcota bacterium | reverse complement strand
ATCCTGAAGCCCGGCGCGGAGATCGTGCTGCAGGCCCCTCGCGGCGCGCGCCTCATCGTCGTCGGCGGCGAGCCGCTCGAGCGGCGCTTCATCTACTGGAACTTCGTATCGTCGTCGCCGGAGCGCATCCACCAAGCCGCGGAGGATTGGCGCGCCGACAGGTTCGCGAAGGTCCCCGGCGAAACCGAGCGCATCCCGCTCCCGAAGGATCCGTTCGTGCCGAAGTACCCCTGAGCCTAACGCTTACCCGAGATTTTCAGAAGCTCACGCGCTTCGGCCGGGCTCGCGACATCGCGACCGACCTCACGCGCGATGCGCGCAAGGGCTTCAACGGTCTGCGCGTTGTCCGTCGCCCGCTCACCACCAGGCAGATAGAACGTGTCCTCGAGCCCGCTGCGCAAGTGCCCGCCAAGCTCGGCAGCCTTGCGATGCACCGGCCAGATCTCGGCGCGGCCAATACAAGTCGCCTGCCAAGGCGCGCCCTCGACCGTGTAGCGCAAGAGGAGCGGCAAGAGGTCGACGTCGGCCGGCATCCCCGACGCGACCCCCATCACGAAGTTGTACTGCGGTGTCCGCTTGAGCATCCCGACATCCCGGTAGAGATGCACCGAGCGGACGATACCGAAGTCGAAGCACTCGAGCTCGGGGATGGCGTCGATCTCGGCGATGACCTCGAGATACCGCGCGAGCTTCTCGACCGGATTGTCGAAGACCATGGGGCGCCAAGCCCACGTGCCGTCCTTCTTGGCCTTGAGATAGTTGAGCGTCCCGGCGTTGGCGGCGGCGATCTCGGGCTTCACGGCGCGCAAGCACGCGAGCGGCCCACTCACATCGGGCCCAATGACGCCCGAGGTCGAGTTGATGATGATGCCAGGGCAAGCATCGCGAATGGCATCCGCGATGGCGGTCGCGACGAGCGGATCCCACGTCGGCGCCTTACCTGCCTGCTGCTCGCGATAGTGGATGTGCACGATAGCGGCCCCGGCATCATAGGCGCGCCTGGCAGCCTCGGCCATCTCCGCCGGTGTCACCGGAACTGGATGCTCCTTGGGGTCGGTGAGCACACCGTTCAGGGCGCATGTGATGATCGCCTTCGTCACTTCAGGACCTCGGGCTCGACCGCGCGGTGAAAGCCATTGAAGACCGGCGCCGGCGCGCGGCGCTCCATGCGTGGCCAGTGACTCTTGAAGTTCGGCGCGGCGCCATCGACACGGAGAGTGGTGCCCGAGATGAACGCCGCGGCGGGCGACAGCAAGAACACGATGGCGGCGGAGATCTCGGCCTCGGTCGCGAGCCTGCCGAGCGGCACGTTGTCCTTCAAGCCGCGCACGATGGCGCGCATCTCCGGCGGATAGCGGTCGAGTCCGCTCGAGGCGACCCACCCCGGCGCTACCGCGTTGACGCGCACGTTGCAGGCGCCCCACTCCGACGCCAGCGTCTCGGTGAGGTTCACCATGCCGGCCCGCGCCGCCCCCGAGTGCGCCATGCCCGGCATGCCACCCCACATGTCGGCGACGATGTTGACGATCGAGCCACCGTGCTGCCCCATCCACTGCGTGAAGCACTCACGCGCCATGAGAAAGCCGCCCGTGAGGTTGGTGCGGACGACGGCGTCGAACCCCTTGGCGCCTATGGCGGCCGCGGGCGACGCGAACTGACCACCCGCGTTGTTCACCAAGCCATCGATGCGGCCCTGGCGCCCGACGATGTTCGCGATAGCGGCCTGCACGCTGGGCTCCTCGCGGATGTCGAAGGCCTCGCTGTCCGCCTTGCCACCGTCGCTCTCGATCTCCGCGCGCACCGTGGCGAGCTTCTTCTCATCGCGCCCGACGAGGACCACGTTGGCGCCCAACGCCGCGAGCTCATGAGCGGCACAACGGCCAATGCCGCTGCCGCCACCCGTGACGATGATGACCTGCCCCTTGAACAGACCCGGCGCGAATACCGACCGGTAGCTCACGTTGCCTCCTCGGGCTCGAGCTCGACGAGCACACTCTTGGCCGCGACCTGAAAACCTTCGGTCGCCCGCACGTTGCGCACCAGTGACGCCTGCGGCGCCCGCACCTCGTGCTGCATCTTCATGGCTTCGAGCACGAAGAGCAGCGCACCGGCGGCGACACGATCACCGGACTTCGCCGCGACGCTCACCACCTTGCCGCTCATCGGCGCGACCACTTCGCGGCGGGCGGCCTGCTTGGCGTGCTTGGCTTCGATGAGCGGGAGCTTCGCGACGGCGTGCGTCTCGTAGTCGACGGTGAGATCCATGCGATCCTCGGTACGGCTCACGAACAAGCGATGCTCGACGCCGTGGATCGCGACCTTACCGTCGAGGATACGCACGTGGATCTCCTGGTCGCCCAGGAAGACGTACTCTTCGACGACCTTGGCCTCGACGACCTCGCTTCCAACGCCAAAGCGGACACGATCGACGGCGGCGTTGAGCGTGCGGAAACCGACCGCTGGGCGGCCCGCGAGCAGCGCCGCGGCGACTGCCTTGAATTCGTCGGTGACCCCGAAGGAGCCGACGTCGAGGCTATCGAGGGTGCGCGTCGTCGCCTCACCCCTCTGGACGACGTCAGTCCCCAAGAGCGCGTAGAGAAAATCCCGGTTCGTGGTGACGCCGTGAATCACCAGCTCGGCCAGCGCGTTACGCAGCTTTACGATTGCCTGCGCCCGCGTCGGCGCGTGCGCGATGATCTTGGCGAGCATCGCGTCGTAGTCGGTGGTGACCACGTAGCCCGGGGCGATGCCGTGGTCGACCCGCACACCCTTCGGCGGGATCCACTGAGTGATGCGCCCGCTCTGCGGCACGAAGCTCGCGTCCTCGGCGTAGAGGCGCGCCTCGATGGCATGTCCGCTGAAGGAGACATCACCCTGCTCGAACGGCAAAGGTTGACCCGCAGCGACGGCGAGCTGCAAGGCCACGAGGTCGAGTCCGGTGATCTCCTCGGTGACCGGATGCTCGACCTGCAGCCGCGTATTCATCTCGAGAAAGAAGAACTCGCGCCCGGCGAGCAAAAACTCGACCGTGCCAGCGCCGACATAGCCGATCCCCTCGGCAGCGGCGACCGCGGCAGCGCCCATCGCTTCACGAAGCTCGGGGTCGACCGCCGGCGCTTCCTCGATGACCTTCTGATGGCGGCGCTGCAGCGAACAATCGCGCTCACCCAAGTGCACGACGTTCCCATGCTTGTCGGCAAAGACCTGGATCTCGACGTGACGCGCACCATCGAGCGCGCGCTCGAGCATCAGCGCCCCATCGGCGAACGCACGCTCGGCCTCGCTCTTGGCGCGCGGCAGCTCACGACGCAGCGCCTCGACGTCGGCCACGCGTCGCAAGCCACGGCCACCACCACCGGCCGAGGCTTTGATCATGAGCGGGAAGCCAACCTTGGCGGACGACGCCACGAGCTCATCGACGGTGCTCCCCGTCGCCCAGGGCAACACCGGCACACCCAGCTTCGCCACGGCGATCTTGGCGGACATCTTGCCGCCCATGATCGCGATCGCGGACGCAGGCGGACCGACGAAGACGATCTCGGCCTCCTCGCAGCCCCGCGCCAGCTCGGCGTTCTCGGAGAGAAAGCCGTAGCCCGGGTGAAGGGCGTCGGCGCGGGTGCTGTCGGCGGCTTCGAGGACGCGGCCGATGTCGAGGTACGAGCTCTTGGCCTCGGCGGGCCCCAGCCGAATGGACTCGTCCGCGAGCTTCACGTGCGGAGCCTGCGCGTCGGCGTCGCTATAGACCGCGATGGTGTGCAGGCCGAGCTGCTTGGCGGTGCGGATGATGCGGCAGGCGATCTCGCCGCGGTTCGCGATGAGCAAGCGTCGCATCACATCCTCGCCACGCCGAAGCTCGACGGTTGCAAGACGCGCGCGTCCGCCTCGCGGCAGGTTGCGAGCGCGAAGCCCAAGATGAAGCGGGTGTGCCGCGGATCGATGATGCCGTCGTCCCAAAGCCGAGCCGAGGCGAAGAGCGCGCGGGTCTGCGGCTCCATGGCGCCGATGATGTTCGACTTGATGGCCTCGAGGTCGACCTTCTCACCGGTGCGGCGCGCGCGCTCCTCGGCGAGCAAGGCCATGACGGTAGCGGCCTGCTCCGGCCCCATGACCGCCGTGCGTGCGTTTGGCCAGGCGAAGATGAAACGCGGGTCATAAGCTCGGCCACACATGCCGTAGTTGCCAGCTCCGAACGCACCGCCGACGAGGAAGGTCACGTGGGGCACGCGCGAGCAAGCGACCGCTTGGATCATCTTCGCGCCGTGCTTCACGATGCCCGCGCGCTCCGCCTCGGTGCCGACCATGTAGCCCGTGGTGTTCTGCAAGAAGCAGATGGGCGTGCGTGTCTGATTGCACTGCTGAATGAACTGCGCGGCCTTGGCGGCCCCCGCTGGCGTAATCGGTCCGTTATTGCCGATGAAGCCGCACGCCATGCCGTACACGTAGGCGCGCCCGCACACCGTATCGCTCCCATAGCCGGCCTTCACCTCGAGGAAGTCCGAATCATCGACGAGGCGCGCGATGAGCTCGCGCACGTCGTAGGGCTTGCGATAGTCGACCGGCGTCAGCCCCGCGAGCTCGTCCGGCGAATAACGCGGCGGCTTCTCATCCTCGAGCTCGCCGGCGCGCTCCCAACCGAGCTTGCCAACCACCTCGCGCGCGAGCTGCAGCGCTTGGTAGTCATCGTCGGCGATGTGCTCGGCGAGGCCGGTGACGTTGGCATGAAGCTCAGCTCCACCCAGCTCCTCATCGGTCGCGATCTCGCCCGTGGCAGCACGCAAAAGCGGAGGCCCCGCGAGGAAGATCTTGGCGCGCTCGCGCACCACGATGACGACGTCGGAGAGGCCAGGCATATACGCGCCACCCGCGGTCGACGAGCCATGCACCACGGTGATCTGCGGAATGCCCGCCGCCGAGAGCCGCGCCTGATTCGCGAACGTGCGGCCGCCCTCGACGAACATCTCGGCCTGATGCAGCAGATTCGCGCCGGCGCTCTCGACCAGCGCGACGAGCGGCAACTTGTTCTCGAGCGCGATCTCCTGGATGCGCAGGAGCTTCTTCATCCCCGACGGTGAGATCGCACCACCCTTGATGCCGCTATCCGAAACCGTGACGGCGCAGCGCACTCCCTCGATGAACCCAATGCCGGTAATCGAGCTGCCACCCTCGAGACGCTCCTTGCCGTCATCGTCATGCAACCCCAGTCCCGCGAACGGACAGAGCTCGACGAAGTCGCTCCCTGGGTCGAGCAGCACTTGCAGCCGTTCGCGCGGCAACAACTGCCCACGCTCCTTGAACTTCGGCGCGCTCTTCTCGGAGCTCTGCCCGATGCGCCGATGCACGCCCCGCACCTCCGCCATCAGGTCGAGCATCGCCTTACGATTGCTCTCGAAGTCCGGGCCGCCCTTGTCCAGCGCGCTTTCAATGCGAGTCATGCGAGGTCCGAAGGCTAATCACGACTCCAGGGTCATGTCGAACACCGCCCGCCACTCCGTTGACGTAGGGAGCGCTACTGCGGAGCGTCGCAGGCCTTGATGAAATCGTGCACACGCTCGGAGTGCGCTGCGTCGTCCGGATACTTACGGGCGTGGTTCTTCCAATGATTGCAGGTGGCAGCCTTGTCGCCGCTGTCTTGCAGGAAGAGCCCGATCTCCCAGGAGAGCCGAGCCATCTGCGCATCGGTGACGTCGCCACGACGGCTCTGGGCAACGAGGAGCTCGACGGCTTCGCGGGTGCGCTTCTGGGCGCGGAGGAACGAGATGCGCTTGAGCAGGTCTTCCATGGTCATGGGACCAGCGGGCACCTCGTCCTCATCCTCGTCCTCCTCCTCGACCGGCACGGGCTCGGGGGCCTTCGCGGGAGGAGCCTTCGTCGCAACGCCAGCGAAAGGCGATGGCGCGGTGACGACCGGAGTCGTCGGTGGGGCCGGCGTAGGTGGGGGACTCGGAGCTGGAGGGGCAGCCGGAGCAGGAGCCGAAGGGGCAGCCGCGATTGGCGTGGGGCGCGGGGCGGAGCTCACCGTGGCCGTCGTGGTCTTGGTGGGAGCGGCCAACGGAACAGCGCTGAGCGTGACGACATCACCCGCGTGCTCACGCGGCCATGCGACCTCGGTACCAGCGGCGAGTGTCACGTCACCGCCGCCATCATCGTGGAAGATGACGGTCCCCTCTTCGACCTTCACGTGACCGCCTTCACCGTGCTGCTCGACCGTGAAGCGCGTGCCGGTGATCTCGAGGACACCGTGCGACACGAGGACGCGCAACGCGTTGCCGTCGGCCCGCGGCGTGGCGATGAAGCTCACCTTGCCTTCGCGCACGCGCATGCCGTTGTTGCGCTCCTCGAGCGAGGCGCCGGGGTGCGCGAGCATGACGTCGCCTTCGCGCTCGATGGTCACCGGCTCGGTGCAAGACGGTTTGATGTCGATGAAGCCCGCGTGCTCGCGCATGCAGGGCGAGGTGTTTATCGGCTTGCTCGGCGCGCGAAAGACCACGAACAACACGATGCCCAGAGAGAGCACGACACCACCGCCAATGAGGCCCATGCGTAGGCCTTGACGCTCGCCCTGCAGGCCCGCCTTCTCGTGGCGAACCGCTCGCGCGAAGCTCTCCTCGGCGTCGAGATCGTGACCACGCACGATCTCTGTTTGGTCGACCGTCGTTGGGTCGTCGTCGAAGCGTCGGATTTCACGCATGGCTGGCGTATTTCTACAAAGCCGAGCATGGCTACGCCAAGAGGGTCCGCGGTGTCAGTCGTGTTCTTCTTGGGGGGCCTCGGTCTGGGGAGACGCCGACGGTGTCGGGGATTCCTCGGAAGGAGCGTGGGCCGCCGCAGGCGTTTCGCAGGTCTGGATGGCCTGATTGACCCGTTGGGCGCGCTCGCCATTCTCCGGGAAGCGCTCCGCGTGCCAGCGCCAATGCTTGCAGGCGGTGTCCCGGTCGCGCAGGCGGTCTTGCAGCAGCATACCCATTTCGTAGCTGAGCCGCGCCCGCTGCGACATGCTGAAGTCCGAGCGCTCGGTGTTCGGCCGCAATAGCGTCACGGCTTCCTTGTACTTACGCTGGTTGCGTAGGGTCGCGAGCTCGAGCAGGACCTCGTCCATCGAGAGCTTCGACGATTTCACTGGGGCGGGGGACGAAGGCGGAGCGGGAGTCGGAGCCGTGGCCGCGGCGGGAGCAGCTGAAGCGGGCGGAGTCGGCTCCGCAGCCGGGGCGGGCGCGTCTGTGTCGGGCGTCGGCACCGCATCCGTCGTGGGAGCAGGCGCAAGGACCGGGGGGACGGCTTTTGGCTCCGCG
>JBDHVB010000259.1:0-7292 GCA_039809465.1 Myxococcota bacterium | reverse complement strand
AGAGCGGCGAGCTTGCGGCCCCCGGGGAGCGCGATGAGTCGTTGGAGACGACGGACGAGCTGACTCCCGAGGACCATCGTGTCAGCTCTTCGCCGACTCGTTCGCTAAAGCGGTCTTTACTGACTCGCGCTCGCCTACCATCTCGAACCACTTCATGAGGTTCGTGTATTGGGAGACGGCGACGTTCAGGTGCTTCGCCCAGCGGGTGACCGTGTAGAGGTATGCGTCGGCGATGCTGAATAGGTCGCCGCCCAGGAACTTTTGCTTGGCGAGGGTCTGGTCGATGAAGGCGTAGCGGTTCTTGAGCTTGTCCGAGAAGATCTTCTTGGCGCTGTCGTCGAGCGCTTTGTCGAACATCGGGCTGTAGCTCTTGTGGATCTCGCTCGACACGTAGGCGAGCCACTCGTTCAGGCGCAGGCGCTCGAAGCTGCCTTGCGCGGGTGCGAGGTTCGAGGACGGGGCTTGGTCGGCGATGTAGCCGAGGATGACCACGCCTTCGGTGATGATGCGGCCGTCGGCGAGCTCGAGCGCGGGGACGTAGCCCTTCGGGTTCACCTTCAGGTAGTCGGCGCCGCTCTCGGTCTTCTTCTCGCGAAGGTCGACGCGGATCTTGGTGAAGGGGAGGCCCGTTTCGACGAGGGCAATGTGTGACGCCAATGAGCAGGTGCCGGGCGTAAAGTAGAGCTTCATGACTATTCCTTGGGAAGACGCGCCTTGGCGAAGCTCGCCCAGACGTCGTCGTAATCGAGTTGGCAGTGCGGAGCTTCCGCAGCCCACCGCGTCGGCCGGATTGCCCAGCGGCTCTCGAACATAAAAGCCATAGTGGAGTCGATCTTGTGCGGTGCCAAGTCCGCTTTGGCGGCGGACTCGTACGTCGCTTGATCGGGACCGTGGCCTGACATGCAGTTGTGCAGCGAGGCGCCACCTGGGGCGAAGCCGTCTTGCTTGGCGTCATAGGCGCCGTGCACGAGGCCCATGAACTCGCTCATGACGTTGCGGTGGAACCACGGCGGGCGGAAGGTGTGCTCGGCGACCAGCCAGCGCGGTGGGAAGATCACGAAGTCGCAGTTCGCGGTGCCTACGCTCTCCGTGGGGCTCGTGAGCACCGTGAAGATCGACGGGTCCGGGTGATCGAAGCTGATGCTGCCGATCGTGTTGAAGCGGCGCAGGTCGTACTTGTACGGCGACAGATTGCCGTGCCAGGCGACGACGTCGAGTGGCGAGTGGTCGAGGAGCGTGGTCCACAGGCGGCCATCGTACTTCTGGACGACCTCGCACTCCGCGTCGATGTCCTCGTACCAGGCGACCGGCGTCGAGAAGTCGCGTGGGTTCGCGAGGCCATTGGCGCCAATCGGTCCCAAGTCCGGCAGCCTGAAGAGCTGGCCATAGTTCTCGCAGATGTAGCCGCGCGCGGTGCCGTCCAAGAGCTCAACGCGAAAGCGGACACCGCGGGGGATGACGACGATCTCTTGCGGCTCTGCCTCGATGATGCCGAGCTCGGTGAAGAAGGCGAGGCGGCCTTGCTGCGGCACGATGAGCAGCTCGCCGTCGGCGTCATAGAAGACGCGGTTCTTCATCGACGTGTTGCAGGCATAGAGATGCACGCCAATGCCCTGGAAGGTGCTGGTGTCGCCGTTGCCGCCATACGTGATGAGCCCGTCGACGAAGTCCGTCGGTGTCTTGGGCATCGGCAGCGGATTCCAGCGCAGGCGATTCGGCGTCGGTGGCAGCTCGTTGAACGGCGCGGAGCGTACGAGGGTCGTCTTCGCGTAGGGGGTGTACGGCTTGTGACTCGCGGTTGGCCGCATGCGGTAGAGCCACGAGCGGCGGTTCACGAGCCGTGGCGCCGTGAAGGCGGTCCCCGAGAGCTGCTCGGCGTAGAGGCCGTAAGGCGGGCGTTGCGGCGAGTTCTGCCCGATGGGCAACGCCCCCGGCACTGCTTCGGTTGCTACGTCGTTGGCAAAACCGCTGAGGTACTGCCGCTCGGAAGTCTTCGTCGTCGTATGCACGGGGCGAATCTGCCCCCAATCAGCGCTCGCTGTCGAGATGGGCCATCTGGGCCTGTGGATACCGCTCGCCTGCGATGCTCCCCGGCGGGAGCAGCTGGTCGACCGCCGCGATCTCGGCAGGGGTGAGCGGCTTGTCGAGGGCGCCCAGCGCGTCACGCAGCTGCGCGGGTTTGCGCGCGCCGATGATCGGGAGCAGCTTGGGCTCCTTGGCCACGGTCCAGGCGATCGCGAGCTGCGCGGGTGAGCGGCCGCCGTCCTGTGCGAGCTTCGCGAACGCGTCGACGACCGCGGCGTTCTTCTCGCCGGCCGCGCCAGCAAAGCGCGGCAGGTGCGCCCGATAATCGCCGGGGCCGCCGACCTTGCTGCCGGAGAGCAGGCCACGCGAGAGCACGCCGTAGAGGGTGGCGCTGATGCCGAGCGCGTGGAGCGCCGGGAAGATCTTCTCCTCGGGTTTGCGCGTCGCGGGGCCGTATTCGATCTGCAGGTCGACGATGGGGTGGGTCTTGGCGGCTCTGCGGATGGTGTCGACGCCGACCTCCGAGAGGCCGATGTGCTTCACGTAGCCGGCCGCGATCATGTCCGCGATAGCACCCACGGTCTCCTCGATGGGCACGCTCGGGTCGAGCCGGGCGGGGCGATAGATGTCGACATGGTCGACGCCCAAGCGCTGCAGCGTGTACGCGAGCGACGTCTTCACCGCGACGGGGCGGCCATCGAAGCCCAGGAACGCGCCGTCGGGGCTACGCTGCGCGCCGAACTTCACGGAGAGCAAGACCTTGTCGCGGCGGCCGGCGATGGCCTCACGCAGCAGCAGCTCGTTGTGCCCCATGCCGTAGAAGTCGCCGGTGTCGAGCAGGCTCACGCCGCGCTCGATGGCTTCGTGGATGGTGGCGATGCTCTCCTTGCGGTCGGGGGTGCCGTAGACCGGGCTCATGCCCATGCAACCGAGGCCGATGGGGAAGACTTCAGGACCGGTCTTGCCGAGCTTCATGTTCGCTCTCCTTGGGCTCGGTGACGAAGATAGGCCTTCACGTTACATGCAACCAGTGAATAGGATGCATGCAACACATGCCGGAAATTTATGGACGGAATCTCGACCTGAACTTGCTGCGCGTGTTCGTCGCGGTGGCGGAGCATCGCAGCGTCACCAGGGCCGCATCGCAGCTCTACCTCACGCAGCCCGCGGTCAGCGCGGCGCTGCGGCGGCTGACCGAAGCAGTGGGGACGCCGTTGTTCGCGCGTCAGGGCCGCGGGCTCGTGCTCACCGCCCGTGGAGCGCGGCTCGCGGCAACGGTGCGGCCGCATCTCGGCGCGTTGCTGGAGGCGGCGCTCTCGCCGGCGGGCTTCGAGCCGAAGACCAGTGACCGCATCTTCCGCGTGGGCTTCGCGGACGCGATCGAAGGCTGGCTCCTGCCGCGCTTGCTCGCGGAGCTCGAGGAGGACGCGCCGCACATGCGCATCATCGCGGTCCCCGTGACCTTCCGCTCGGTCGGTGACGCCTTCAACGAAGGGCGCGTCGATGTCGCCGTCACGGTGGTGGACGAGCTGCCCGCGAGCATCCGCCGCGCCACGGCGTTCGTGACCGACTACGTGTGTCTGTTCGATCCACGTCATGTCCGCTTTGGCAAACGGCCGAGCGAACGGGCGTACTTCGCCGCCGAGCACGTCATCGTCTCGTACAACGGCGACCTGCGCGGCATCATCGAGGACTTCTTCGGCAAGCAGCGGCGCGTGCGTTGCTCGGTCCCGAGCTTCGCGAGCCTGGGCGCGCTCATCGATGGCTCGGCGCTGGTCGCCACCGTGCCGCGGGTCGTCGCCGAGGACGTCATCGCGGTGCGTCCGAAGCTCGCGACCAGCCGTCTCCCCAAGGCGTGCGAGCTGCCTGGTGGGCCCGTCGATATGCTCTGGCCAGCCGCGAGCGACGACGACCCAGCGAGCAAGCTCATCCGCGAGCGCCTCTCCAAGCTCCTCGCGACACGCAGCATCAACGCGCGAGCAAAGCGTCGATCACCTTTGGGTCGTTGAGGAGCGCCGCGTGCTCGGCCTTCGAGGTGACGAGCTCGTAGCGCAAGCGCTTAGGTGTCGCGCGGCTCAGCGGCACGCGTCCATCACCTGGCTCACGTGGCGTGCTCGTGAAGTCGAGCGCGCCGCCCGCGTAGTGAACGGTGGTGAGCGTTGGTACGCCGTCGCTCGCGACGACGGTGAGCGGCACCGTGGTGGCGGGCTCGAGCTCGACCAAGTCGCGGAACGCCTTGGCGCGGCGTAGTGACCACGCGAAGAGCGCGTCGAAGTCGCGTGGCGGCTGCGTCTTGTAAGGCCCGACCTTGGCGTTCATCCAGCTCTCGGGCGCGTAGTAGTCGAACTCCGCGACATCGATGTCCGCGCCCGGCACGCTGGGGAAAAAGCAAAACACCGAGGGGAAGGTCGAGAGTACGCGCGGTGAGAGCAGGTGCTCGTTCATTCCAACGGACACGCCGTCGTGCAGGTCAGGCAAGAAGCCGACGCCGCCTTGCAGTGGAGAGCCCGCCATGGTCACCGCCGCGAGATCGCTGTTGCCGCGCGCCAGCAACGCGAGGCTCAGCATGCCGCCCATGCTGTGACCGATGAGCTCGACTGGCTTGCCGTGCCGCTCACGGACGGTGGCGACGAGCTTCTCGAGTTGGTCGAGCGTCTCGAGGTTGTCGCGGCGCCAGTCGTAGGCGAACAGGTAGACGGGGCGCTCCACCTTCTTCAGGGCATCGAGCCACGGACCGTAGATGTCCTCGCCCACGAGCGCGGGGACCAGGTAGAGCTCGCGCAGGATGCCGACGGGCCACTTGTGATCGGTGCCTTGCTTGTCGCCTTCGAGGCGCGTCGGGAGCGCGAGGTCGGGCGTGTCGTAGCCGATGACCTCGGAGCGCGTGAGGTAGACGAGGTCGTTCTCGTCGTCCGCGATAGCGCTGCCCTTGATGCCGGGCACGAAGACGAGGGGTGTGCCGTGCGGGGCTCGTGTGAAGTTTGTCGGCTCGAGCGGAACCGGCTCGACGACGGTGCCGCAGGCGGCGAGGAGCAGGCAGAGGAGGGCGGTCGTCTTCACGTGGTGCTCGCGGCCTTGGAGCCGTTCGAGCGAACGCTAACACGGACCGCCGGGCCAAGTCGCGCGCCGGCGGTCCGCATGCGAGGCACTGTCAGTCTTTGACGATCTTGACCGGCGTGCCGTTGCGCCACGGGTTCCAACCGACGTGCGGATTGTCCTTGATCCAGTCGGTCGGGCGGTGACGCTTGTCTTGCGGCACGACGAGCGAGCCCACGTAGTCGGCGTCCTTGTAGACGCGGTTGATCATCTTGGCGACCGCGGCCATGTCGCTCTCATCGACCACGCCGTTGCTGGTGGCGCGGTAGAACTGGATGGTCACGCGCACCGGGAAGCGGGCGTCGCGCTTGAGCTTCATGTTCCCCATCTCGTGGAACGGGCCAGCGTCTTCGCCGTGACCCAGCACCGCGGTCTCGACGTTGCTCTCGAGGCTGCGCCTGTCCGCGGCCGGCGGGCTCGCCATGCCCACCGGCGCGCTGTTGGACGGAGCGTCGGAGGTCATGGCGAGGCCACCCAGGTAGCCACGGCTCTCGTGAATGAGCGGGACCTGGATGAGCATCAGCATGTCGGCGCCTTCGTCGAGCGCGCCGGCGTCTTGTTTCTTCGCGGTGCCGCTCTCGATGCGCTGCTGCACGTCACTGCGGCGCTCGGCGGTGAAGGTGGTCCGCTGCCCTTCGTTGTTGAAGAAGAGCTGCTGGCCCCAGGTCTGATACGACTGATCGCCGCCTTTGTTCTCGATGATGGTCGCGCTCATGCCTTGGCGGGTGACGAGCAGCGTGAGCACCGCGGGCGAGCCTGGCGCGCTTTGGTAGTTGAAGACCACCGGCGTGAACTCGGCCTTGCCGCCCTGCGAGATCGGCACGAACACGTGCTGCGCCGAGACCAGGAAGTGCGAGTCGCGCTTCGCCGAGAAGTCGTCGTTGCCGCGCAAGCTCTGCGGGTCGGAGAGGTAGTCTCGGAGGTTTGCGAGCACGCGCGTGAGCGGGACGTTCTCGAGCTCGCCGCCCTTCTTGTGGTTGCCGACGCGGACCCAGAGCTTGTCCGCTTTGATGTCACCGGTCTTGTCGGTGAAGTTCGGGAAGCGGATGACGGGGAGCAAGTGCGTGCGGAAGTCATCGCCGCCGAGCGGCTCGCGGACTTGCAGGGTCACGTCGCTGATGTTCGGGCCGACCGCGGAGCCTTCGTAGCGGCCGGTGTCCTCCCAGAGAACGCTGAGCGCGTTGAGGCCGTATTTGTTGGCGCGGCGTTGCAGCGCGTAGTCGTTGGGCATGGCGACGACGCGCTGGATGACGTCGGAGTAGGTGGGATCATCGTGGGTGGCGATTTGTGCTGCTTGCGCCGCGTGGGCGGGTCGAATCGCCTGCGTGGTGGTGGTGGCGGCGAACGCGAATAGCACCAAGAGGGTTGGCCAGCGCATTGTCTCTGCTCCTTGAAGGGCTTGCGTCTCCTTGGTCGTTCGGGGGCCGAGAAATGGGAAGCGTGCTGGTGTGTGGGTGCCCATTTGGTGGGAAGTCGGGGCCGGGTGCTGGCCAGCGCGGTCTGGGCTGAGTATGCTGAAGACACACATGGCGCCGGCTGACCGCAATCCCAATCGTCGCGCGTCGCCGATCCCGGCGACCGATAGCGCCACGTCCAAGGACGAGGGTTTCGAGCGCACGACCATCGGGCCGATGCCGCAGGCCGAGAGCACGCCCGTGGTCAGTGATGAGCTGACTCGCCGTGTCGACCTGAGTGACAACCGCGGCTACGCCGATGATTGGTACCCTGGGCCGAAGGAGAAGAAGCCGCGCGTCAAGGAGCAGCGTTTGCGCGAGGCCTCCAAGGACAAGCTCGACGTCAAGGACAAGCCGGACGTCATTGGTGCGCCGGAGCGGACTGTCATCGCGCCACTCCCGCGACGTCATGAAGAGGTGGAGCCGATCCCCGATGCCGCGTCGACGAGCGGCGCGCGCTACGCGGCCGAAGCCGAGGTGCGCAAGCAACGCCGCGCCGACGAGGAAGCGCGCCGCCGTAACGACGCTGCTGCCCGGCGCGACGCCCGACGCCGCGATGCCGGACTCAGCGCGCGTGACAAGATCGTCGAGCGTGACGGGCGTGGCCGCGATGAGCGTGCCAGCGATGACTGGGACTCGCCCCGCGACCCTGTCGAGAAGACGAATCCCGGCATCGCCGCGGCGGCGGTTTCGCCGGCGCGCAAGGAGCGCGCGGAG
>JBDHVB010000258.1:0-7296 GCA_039809465.1 Myxococcota bacterium | reverse complement strand
GAGAGCGGTCGACATGGCGAAGAAGAGCAAAAGCACGGCCGCACCATTCGTCCCGCCCACCGGCAGCCTCGACGCGCTGCGTGCCGCCGCCAAAACGTGCGAAGCTTGTCCGCTCTACAAGAACGCCACCCAGACCGTATTCGGCGAAGGTCTAACCAGCGCCCGCGTCGTCATGGTCGGTGAGCAACCCGGCGACGAAGAAGACAAGCTCGGCCGTCCCTTCGTCGGGCCCGCCGGCAGAGTGCTCGACAAGGCGCTCGCCGCCGCCGGGATCGCGCGCGGCGATGTCTACGTCACCAACGCGGTCAAGCACTTCAAATGGCGGCCGCACGGCAAGCGCCGTTTGCATCAGAAGCCCGACGCTGGCGAGATCGAAGCGTGTAAGCCATGGCTCTCGGCGGAGCTCGCGCGCGTGAAGCCCGAGGTCATCGTCGCCTTGGGCGCGACGGCGGCGCGGAGCGTGCTCGGCAAGCAGGTGACCATCGGCAATCTGCGCGGGCAGCGCATCGCCACCGCGCACGGTGATGTCGTGGTCAGCTATCATCCATCGGCGATCTTGCGCGCGCCCGATGACCAGGCTCGCGAGGTGATGTTCGCGGAGCTCGTCGACGATCTGCGGCTCGTCCGCAAAGTGCTCGCGGCGTGAATGGAGCGCGTCGCTAAGCAATGCGCTCCGCGACCAGCACTTCTTCCTCGCTGTCCTCCGCCACCGCATCGCGCTTGCGCGGCGCTCTGGTCTTCGGCGTCGTGGCGTTGCTCCACGCGCCGACACGCGTCGCGGATGTCGCGACCACCGCGTTCGCCGCCGACAACAGCAGCACGCCCATCCAGCCGATCATGCCCATGTCGCCGAAGGCCTGGAAGATGAAGCAGATGACCGCGCAGACCGAGGTGAGGGCGGCGATGGCGACGTCGGGGTCGGTCGTCAGCTGATAGACGCGGGCGCCCAGGAAGATGCTGATGCAGTAGTAGAGCCACATGCCCGCGAAGCCGACACCGCCGCAGAGCATGAGCAGCCACAGCACGCTGTTGTGCGCGATGTAGCGATAGTTCGGCATGGCGTGCGAGATGTCGTACGCGACGCTGACCTCGTTGTACTCGTGGCCGAAGCCCGTGCCCAACAGAGGCGCTTCGCGGAAGGTGTAGAGCAGGTTGTAGTTTTCGATGTCGCGCGTTTGGTTCGAGGCGTTCTTGGTGTCGGTGACCGAGACCAAGCTGCGGATCGGGAAGAAGATGATCGACTCGCCCTTCGCGGCGATGCCCGCGCCCACGTAGAGGATGATGATCGGCGCACCGATCATCGCCCAGCGCAGGATGCGCTTACGCAGGTTCGGGTTCATCAGCAGGAACACGGCGAGCATCGACATGGCGAGCGACACGTAGGCGAGACGCCGGTGATTGACCACGAGGCCAACCGCGAGGATGGGCAAGACGCAGAGCACGCCCATCACCGTCCGCTTTGTCGGACGCTCGAGGATCATCGCTCCCAGCATCACGATGGTCGTGATGAGCAGCATCGAGTCCTCGTGGGTGATGCTGTACTCGACGAACAAGGCTTGCGGCTTCACCATGCCGTAGAAAAAGTAGATGCCGTCGAGGCAGCGCAGCACGGCGACGCCGATGATGATGAACCCCAACGCCTTGTGCCACTTGGGCGCGCGGAAAGCGTGGATGAACATCGCGCTCATGAGCGGTGCCCACATGATCTGGCGTGTCTGCCATAGCATCTGCTGCGAGTTGCCGCCGCGCGAAAGACCCCAACCAATCCAGGCGAACAGCGTGACGAGCGTGAGCAGCAGCGCGAGCTTCAAGGGCCTCGCGGCTTCGGTGCCCTCGGGGTTGTCGATGCGGCTGCCGACCAACCAGCGCAGCAGCACGAGGATGCCGAGGAAGGCGAGCACCAGCTCGATGGCGTTGAAGCGCAGCGCGTCGACGCCGACGATGTTGCGCAAGTTGTCGTAGATGAGCCGCCCCACCGGCGTGAGCGGGCCGTCCCACTTGCCGTCGTGTGGCCGCATGCCCGGGTTGTGCATGAGCAAGCAGACGGCGAAGAGCGCGATGAGCGAGTGCGCGATCGGCTTCACGGTCATGTACCAGACCGTGCCGATGAGGATGGTGGGGACGAGCGCGACGACGATGTTGCCGTCGGTCATGAGCAGCATCGCGACCGTGACCAGCACCAGGCCGATGGCGCCCACCACGATCTGCAAAGGGAGCCTCGGCGCGTCGGCCATGGCTGGGGCCGCCTGAGCGGGAGACTGCGGGAACGGGCTCCTGGCCATCGCCTAAATGCTGCCTACGGGGCGGGCGGTAGCGCAAGGGCCGACCGGTTTGCTAGCAAAGCAATCGTGCAACCTACGATTTTGCTCTTCGACATCGACGGAACCCTCATCGACAGCACGGGCACGGGCCGCGTCGCCCTGGAAGACGCGTTCGAGGCGCTCTACGGGCGGAGGGACGCGATCTCGAGCTTCCGCTTGGACGGCATGACGGATCCGGCCATCGTGCGCCAGGGCCTCGCCGCGATCGGCATCGACCCGACCGCCGAGCTCATCACCAAGGTCCTGGATGCCTATCTCGCCCGCCTCGACCATCACGTCGGCAAAGTGGAGCTCGAGCGCTACCGCGTCCACCCCGGTGTGCGTGCCACGGTCGACAAAGCGCACGCTTCGGGGCACGCCGTGGGGCTCGGCACCGGGAACATCGTGCCAGGCGCCAAGATCAAGCTGACGCGCGTCGAGCTCTTCGGCCGCTTCGACTTCGGCGGCTACGGCTCCGACGCCGAGGACCGGCCCTCGCTCATCCGGCACGGCGCCGAGCGCGGCGCGCAAAAGCTGGGGCAGCCGCTCGCAAAGTGCAGGGTCGTCGTCATCGGCGATACGCCGAAGGACGTGGCCGCGGCGCACGCGATCGGCGCGCAGTGCTTGGCGGTCGCGACTGGGCACTACGATGTCGCGACCCTGGCCGCGACGGGTTGCCACCGCGCCGTCGAGCACCTCGAGACCAACGAGGCGCAGCAGATGTTGTTCGGTTCGTAGGGCCGCTTTACCGCCAGCAATCGACGACCGTCTTTTCACCGCGCCGGCGGTTCACCGGGTTCACGATGATGAGGACGCGGTCGACCAGGTCGCCACGGCTGAGCTCCGGCTGACCGCAACCAAAGCCTGTCCGCTCGAGCGTCTGCGTGATGTCGGCCTCGGGAGGGCGCTCGAAGATGATGCGCACCTTGTTGGCGGTCTCGCCCGCGAGCTGGTCGACGAGCTCGCCGGTCGAGAGCACGTGGCGCAGCTCGAGGTCCTTGCCCGCGTAGAAGTCGGGCGTCAGGAGCTTGCCGTGGAAGTAGATGCGTCCGTATCCGCCATCGCGGCCAGCTTCGACGATGGGGCGCGTGAGGCTCCGGTGGCCGTCCGAGAGGGTCACGAACGCGAGCACCAAGCAGTTCACCGCCCAATAGCCGATGCGCGCGCGCCGCGGCACCTCGAGGAGCGCCGTGCCCAGGAGCACGAAGAAGTAGGGGAGCACCGCGAAGATGAAGTGCTCTTCCTTGTGCGGGATGAGCGAGTGCACCAGCACGAACACCGCGAAGGGCACGCTCACCAGCAGGTGCGCTTTCGCTGCACGCCATAGCGGTTTTGCCAGCCAGTACGTGACCGGCGGCAAGGTGAGCAGCAGGAAGTCCAAGATATAGGTGAACCACGGCGAGGTGCCGTAGCGCTCGGAGCCGCCGCGGCCGTTGAAGCCGATGTAGCCCGCGACCGATGTAAAGCCGTCGATGCCGTACTGCGCCAGCGCGATGAGCGCGCCACCGACCACGAGGCCAGCGAGGCGCGGCCGGTCACGCCACGCCAGCAGAGCCGCGACGCTCACGCACACCAGGCCCACCTGGAAGCGGAACATCGCGGCGAGGCCGAGCAGTACACCCGCGATGACGCCATCGCGGATCGGCTTAGGCGACGTCTTGTCCGCGAACCACGTGCCCCATGCGAGCGGCGTCATGGCGACGACGCTGATGAGCGCCCGGGTCGCGACGCGCGGCAACAACGCTTCAGCGGACATGAGCCAGGCGGCGCTCACCGCGGCCCGCTCGCCAAAGCGGCGTAGGGTGAGCTTGTAGACCGCGGGGATGGCGAGCACGTTCACCATGCCGAGCACGAAATACGCGACGTGGACGTGCACGATGGGATCGCTGCCGAAGACCGCGCGTGCCCCCGCGAAGCACAGCCAGACGATGCGCGCGAGCAGCGGCGAGCGGATGTCCGAGTTGTACGGCGCCGAGGGATCGTCGAGCCAGGTCGCCGCCATGCCAAGCACGTGCGTGTAGTCGTCGCTCGCGAAATAGCCGTAGCCAACGAGCGCCGCGACGGCGCGCAGGAAGGCCCCGGCCAGCACGGGCAGGACCCAGGGCTTGGCGCGGAGCTTCACGACGCCATTACGACCAGTCGAGGATGACTTTGCCCGACTGTCCGCCGCGCACGGTGGCGAAGGCCTGCTCGTAGTCCTTGGCGGCGAAGCGATGCGTGAGCACCGGGGTGATGTCGAGGCCGCTCTGCAGCATGCTCGCCATCTTGTACCAGGTCTCGAACATCTCGCGGCCGTAGATGCCCTTCAAGATGAGGCCCTTGAAGATGACCAGGTTCCAGTCGATGGCGATCTCGTTCGAAGGGATACCGAGCAGCGCCACGCGGCCGCCGTAGTTCATCGAGGCGAGCATCTGCCGGAAGGCGCGGTCGTTGCCGGACATCTCGAGGCCGACGTCGAAGCCCTCGGTCATGCCGAGCGACTTCATGGTGGCGGCGAGATCCTCGGTCGCGACGTTGACGACCTTGGTCGCGCCCATCTTGCGGGCGAGCTCGAGGCGGTACTCGTTGACGTCGGTGACCACGACGTAGCGCGCGCCGACGAAGCGCGCGATGGCCGCGGCCATGCAGCCGATGGGGCCGGCGCCGGTGATCAGCACGTCTTCGCCGACGAGGTCGAACGACAGGGCGGTGTGCACGGCGTTGCCGAGCGGGTCGAGGTAGCCCGCGATGTCGTCGGTGACGGCGTCGGGGAGCTTGAAGGCGTTCACCGCGGGGATGACGAAGCGGTCGGCGAAGCAGCCGTTCTTGTGCACGCCCAGGCCGACGGTGTTGCGGCAGAGGTGACGCTTACCGGCACGGCAGTTGCGGCAATGGCCACAGGTGATGTGGCCCTCGGCGGCGATGCGGTCGCCTTTCTTGAAGCCCGCTACAGCGGACCCGACCTCGATGACCTCGCCGCTGCCTTCGTGGCCGATGGTGAGCGGCACGGGGATGGTCTTCTGAGCCCAAGCGTCCCAGTTCCAGATGTGGATGTCGGTACCGCAGATGCCGGTCGTGCGCGTGCGCACCAGCAGATCGTTCGGGCCGATGCTCGGCTCGGCGACGTCTTCGATCCACAAACCAGGGGCGGACTTGGATTTGACCAACGCTCTCATCGAATGACTCCCAGCTTCTTGCCGACCTTGGCGAACGCATCGACCGCGCGTTGCAAGTGCTCCTTGTCGTGCGCCGCCGACATTTGGGTGCGGATGCGCGCCTTGCCTTGCGGTACCACCGGGAACGAGAAGCCGATGACGTAGATGCCTTCCTTCAGAAGCTCGTCCGCCATCGTGGACGCGAGCTTGGCGTCGCCGAGCATCACCGGGATGATGGGGTGCTCGCCGGGGACCAGGTCGAAGCCGAGCTGCTCCATGGCGCCGCGGAAGAAGGTGGTGTTGTCGCGCAGCTTCTGGCGCTTGTCGTCGGAGCTCGCGAGGCGCTTCAAGACCGAGAGCGAGGTCGCGGCGATGCTCGGGGCCAAGCTGTTCGAGAACAGGTAGGGACGCGAGCGCTGGCGCAGCCAGGTGACCATCGACTTCTTGCCGCTGGTGTAACCGCCGCTCGCGCCGCCCAAGGCCTTGCCGAGCGTGCCGGTGATGATGTCGATGCGGCCCAAGACCCCGCAGTGCTCCGGAGAGCCGCGGCCCTTTTGGCCGATGAAGCCGATGGCGTGCGAGTCGTCGACCATGGTTAGTGCGCCATAGCGGTCGGCGAGGTCACAGATGGCCTTCAGGTTGGCGATGATGCCGTCCATCGAGAAGACGCCGTCGGTGACGATGAGCTTGAAGCGCGAGCCCTCGGCTTCCTTCAAGCAGCGCTCGAGGTCCGCCATGTCGTTGTTGGCGTAGCGCAAGCGCTTGGCTTTGCAGAGGCGGATGCCGTCGATGATGCTCGCGTGGTTGAGCGCGTCGCTGATGACCGCGTCCTCCTCGCCGAGCACGGTCTCGAACACGCCGCCGTTCGCGTCCCAGCAGGAGGAGTAGAGGATGGTGTCCTCGCAGCCGACGAACTTCGCGATCTCGGCCTCGAGATCCTTGTGCACGTCCTGGGTGCCGCAGATGAAGCGCACCGAAGCCATGCCGTAGCCGTGCGCGTCGAGCGCTTGATGCGCGGCTTGGATGACCTCGGCGTCGGCGGCCAAGCCCAGGTAGTTGTTGGCGCAGAGGTTGATGACCGGCTTACCGCCGGCGACGTCGATGACCGCGCGTTGAGGCGAGGTGATGACGCGCTCGCGCTTGAAGAGACCAGCTTCCTCGACCGCCTTGGTCTCGCGCTCCAGGTGCTGAAAAAACGCTTCCCGCATGGGGCGGGCGCCTATCACGCCTTACTTCGTGGCGCCATGACGCGTATGATCGGCGCCGCATGACCGAGCGCTTTTGGGCAAACGGCCTCCGCTTCGAGTGCCAGGGGAGCGGCCATTGCTGCACCTCGCGCGGTGAGTACGGCTACGTCTATCTCACGCGTCAGGACCGGCGCGTCCTGGCCGAGCACCTCGCCATGCCGCCGCCCGAGGTCATGGAGAAGTACCTCGAGGTCACCGACGGCCACGTGCACTTCAAGAACCCCGACAAGGACTGCGCGTTCTTGAACGGCAATCGCTGCACCATCTACGAGGCGCGGCCCACGCAGTGCCGCACCTGGCCCTTCTGGCCGGAGAACATGTCACCCAAGGCTTGGAAGGAAGAGGTCGTGGCGAGCTGCGCGGGGGTTGGGAAAGGGCGGCTGTGGTCGGCGCGAGAGATCGATGAGCTGGTGCAGCTGGGGCATAAGTCGACGAAGAAGTAGGGGAGATTGGTTATCGGCCATCGGCAATCGGCAATCGCCTAAGCCGTATGCGATACCCCTCCAACACTGATGCACAAATCGTGACCCCTCACCCAGTGCCACCACCCACGCGGGATATAGAGCAGATCACCCGGCTCGAGGTCCGCGATAACGGGCTTGGCGCGCGCATAAT
>JBDHVB010000257.1:0-7373 GCA_039809465.1 Myxococcota bacterium | reverse complement strand
GCGCCGTCGGTGTCGAGCCGCCGCCGCCACCGGCACCGCCGGCTCCCGCGCCAGCCCCGGCCCCAGCTCCCGCTCCGACGCCAGCTCCGCAGCCGCCAGCTCCGTCCCCGGAGCCTGCACCTGAACCAGCACCCACCCCGCCGACCAGCTTCCGCCGGCTTGGTTAGCGCTTAGTTTCCAAGCGGCTCACCGTCCTGGTGGGTTCCGCGAACGCTTCTGATGACTGGCTCCGCGTGGCTAGCAGCAGCACGCGGGGCCCGTTGCGTTTTTGTTTCACGGCGCGGGGGCGCCGTGGGGTCGAGACCGCCGCAAAAAACGTCGGCGGACTCGACGTCAGGTGCCTGGGAGCTTCGTCCGCTTCGCTGTTGCGACGGGCGGACCGGCGGCGCTCGGGATTTGTTGGGCTCTCCCGGCTGAGCTTCGGGGTGTCGTCGCCCTCGCTCTGCTTGCAATGGTTGTTGTTTCACGGCGCGGCGAGACCGCCGTCCCCCGGCGTTTTACAAGTGCCCGGTTTGTGGCAATCATGGCGGCGCGTGGCCACGTTTTAGGCCTCGAAGAATTTTTGCTCGGGGGAGCATGCAGACTTCCAGTTTATCGCGCCGCCTCACGGTGTTGCTGGCGATACCAACCGTCCTTCTCGTCCTCTCGTCGGTCGTCCTTTATCTGCAGATCGAGCGGATGAACGACGACGCGCAGTGGGTCGAGCACAGCGAGCGCGTGCTGGCGCGCGCCAACGACGCGATGATCAAGATGGTCGAGCAGCAGAACGCCTCGCGTGGCTTCGCGCTCACCCGCGATCCGGCGCTCCTCGACATCTACAACTCGGTGCACCCCGAGGACGCGCTCGAAGAGCTCCGCCAGTTCGTGAGCGACAACGACGCGCAGATGCAGCGCGTGACGGAGCTCCAGCGCGCCTTCGCCGCGTGGTCGGCGTGGCGTGGGCCAATCAACGAGGTGCACGTCCCGACGACGGCCGCCGAGCTCGACCAGGAGCGGCAGGGTCGCTCGCTCATGGCGCAGGTCCGCCAACGCTATAGCGCATTCGCCGACGCCGAGCGTATCTTTCGGGACGACCGGACCGCGCGCTCGCTCCAGAGCACCGCGACCGCCAAGACGACCTTCTTCGCGCTGATGCTGGGTCTCGCCGCGACCATCGCGTTCATCACGCGCCGGCATGTCCTCAGCATCACGAACGAGTACGACGTCGCCCTGGCCGGCGTGAACGCGGCGCGCGCCACCCTCGAAGATCAAGATTGGATCAACAACAGCCTCCTGCGCGTCGCCGAGGCGGCGCAGGGCGAGCTGTCGATCGAGGAGCTCTCGAACAAGATCATCGCCGTCATGAGCGAAGTCACCGGCGCGGTCACCGGCGCTTTCTATGTGACCGAGGGCGACAGCTCGCGCTGCACGGGCGTGCACGCCCTGGCGCTGAGCGCGGCGCCGGCGCGCTTCAAGACTGGCGAGGGGCTCATCGGCGCGGTGGTCCGCGACCGCAGACAGACGATCTTGCGCGATCTGCCTCCGGAGTACTTGCGCCTGCGCTCGGGTGTTGGTGAGCGCGACGTGGCGACCGTCATCGCCCAGCCGATGATCGTGAGCGGGGGAGTGTTCGCCGTCGCCGAGCTCGGCTTCTTCGGTGAGCCGCCGACGCGGGTCCTCGAGATGGTGCGGCTCGCGAGCGAGTCGGTCGCCATCAACGTGCGCTCGGCCGAGTACCGCCAGCGCCTGAACGAGCTGCTGCTCGAGACCCAGCGCCAAGCCGAGGAGCTGCAGGCCCAACAAGAAGAGCTGCGCGTATCGAACGAAGAGCTCGAGGAGCGCGAGCGCAGCTTGCGTGAAGCGCACGACCAGATGCAGCTCACGCAGCAGAGCCTCGAGGAGCGCAACGAGAGCTTGGCCGAGCAGCGCGCCGAGCTGCTGCGCTCGCAAGAGCTCATCAGCCAGCGCTCACGCGAGATCGCGCAAGCGAGCCGCTACAAGTCCGAGTTCCTCGCCAACATGTCGCACGAGCTGCGCACGCCGCTCAACAGCGCGCTCATCCTCGCGAAGCTCCTCGCCGACAACAAGGGCGGAAACCTCACGGCGGAGCAGGTGAAGTTCGCCGAGACCATCTACGGCGCCGGCAACGACTTGCTCACGCTCATCAACGACATCCTCGACTTGTCGAAGATCGAGGCGGGCAAGCTCGAGGTGCGCCAGACCACCACCGCGGTGAGCGCCACCGCGGCGAACATCGAGCGCCTCTTCGGCCCGGTCGCCAAGACCAAGAAGATTGGCTTCGAGGTGAAGCTCGAGGTGCCGCCGGGCACGACCCTCGACACGGACGCGCAGCGTCTCGAGCAGATCCTGCGCAACCTCCTGGCGAACGCCTTCAAGTTCACCGAGCAGGGCTCCGTAACGCTCACCATCGGCGCCCAGGGCGAGAACCTCACGTTCGCTGTCCGCGATACCGGAATAGGTATCGCCCCCGACGCGCACGAGCTGATCTTCGATGCCTTCAAGCAGGCCGACGGCACCACCAGCCGCAAGTACGGCGGCACGGGGCTTGGCTTGTCGATCTCGCGCGACCTCGCCCGCATGATGGGGGGCGACATCGCGCTCGTGAGCGCGCCGGGGCAGGGCAGCACGTTCACGCTCACCTTGCCGAAGGTCTATGGCGGCGAGCACGGCGTCCCCGCCGTCGCCGAGGTGCCGCGTCCCAGCGTGCGCCACGCGAAGCCCATCGCGAGCTCACCCACCGAGCCGCCGCGCGTCCAAGGCCCGGAGCTCGGGTTCACCGATGACCGTGGCAAGAAGGACTTGAAGCGCCTCGTGCTCGTCGTGGAGGACGACGTCACCTTCGCCAAGGTGCTCTACGACACGGCGCACGAGCAGGGCTTCTCATGTGTGTGCGCGACCACGGGCGAAGATGCATTCGCGCTGGCGCGTGAGCATGCGCCGACCGCCATCATCCTCGACGTGAACTTGCCCGACGATTCGGGGCTCACGGTGCTCGAGCGCATGAAGCGCAAGCCAGAGACGCGCCACGTGCCGATCCACGTGGTGTCCGCGGACGATCACGTACGCACCGCGCTCGAGCTCGGCGCCGTCGGCTATGCCATCAAGCCGATCCAGCAGGACGACCTCACCGGCCTGTTCGCCAAGCTCGAGGCGCAGTTCGCCAAGCGCGTGCGCCGCGTCATGGTGGTCGAGGACGACGCCGTGCAACGCGACAGCATCGCGCACCTGCTCGCCAGCGACGGAGTCGAGATCGTCGGCGTCGGCAGCGGCAAGGAGGCGCTCGAGCGCCTGCGCACCGAGGTCTTCGACTGCATCGTGCTCGACTTGAAGCTCCCGGACGCGAGCGGCTTCGAGCTCCTCGAGACCATGGCGAGCGACGAGGCGTACGCGTTCCCGCCGGTCATCGTGTATACGGGCCGCGCCCTGTCGGGCGAGGAAGAGCAGCGGCTGCGCCGTTACTCGAGCTCGATCATCGTCAAGGGGGCGCGCTCACCCGAGCGCTTGCTCGACGAGGTCACGCTCTTCTTGCACCAGGTCGAGGCGCGTCTTCCGGCCGAGCGCCAGCGCATGCTGCGTGACGCCCGCGATCGCGAGGCGATCTTCGAAGGCAAGCGCGTGCTGGTCGTCGAGGACGACGTGCGCAGCGTCTTCGCCTTGTCGAGCGTGCTCGAGCCCAAGGGCGCGACCGTCGACATCGCGCGCAACGGCCGCGAGGCGCTCGATGCCTTGCATAGAGGCCCCGAGCCAGACCTCGTGCTCATGGATATGATGATGCCCGAGATGGACGGCATCACCGCCATTCGTGAGATCCGCTCGAACCAGCAGTTCGCGCGCCTTCCGATCATCGCGCTGACCGCCAAAGCGATGCGCGACGACCGTGACCGCTGCATCGCCGCCGGCGCGAACGACTATCTCGCCAAACCCATCGACGTGGACAAGCTGCTGTCGCTGACCCGTGTTTGGATGCGGCGTGACTGACGCGGACCTGTTCGTGATCGATGATCGCGAGCTCCAGCGCCTGCTCGACACCGTGTACACCGAGTACTCCTACGATTTTCGTCAGTACGCCCACGCCTCGCTGAAGCGCCGCGTGGCCCAGGCCATCGTGCGCCTGGGCTTCAAGAACGTCGAAGGCCTGCGGCAGGGCATCCGCGATAACCCACCATTATTCACCCAGCTGCTGCGCTATCTCACGGTGCATGTCAGCGACATGTTCCGCGACCCCGATTATTTTCGGACCTTCCGCGAGCAAGTCGTGCCGGCGCTCGCCACCTACCCGTCGTTCAAGCTGTGGGTCGCCGGTTGCAGCAATGGTGAGGAGGTGTACTCGCTCGCCATCGTGCTGCACGAAGAAGGTATGCTCTCGCGGTCAACTATCTACGCGACCGACATCGACCCCGAGTGCCTGGAAGTGGCGGAGAGTGGCGTCTTCCATGTCGACCGCGTCGCTGGTTTCTCCGAGTCGTATCTGCGCGCCGGCGGCAAGAGCTCCCTCTCCGACTACTACACCGCGGGCTATGGCAACGCGGTCTTCGACAAGATGCTCCGTCAAAACGTCGTCTTCGCCGACCACAGCCTCGCTACTGACTCCGTTTTCGCGGAGGTGCACGCGGTGAGCTGCCGCAACGTGCTCATTTATTTCAATGGCGAGCTGCAGGCGCGCGCCTTGCGGCTGTTCGACGAGGCCATCGTGCGCCGTGGCTACCTGGGCTTGGGCTCGCGCGAGACCCTCCGCTTCACCAACCATGCGCGCAGCTATGCCGAGATCCCTGGAGGCCAGCGATGGTATCGCAAGCTCTAAGCCCCCGCCTGGTGGTCATTGGCGCTTCCGCCGGCGCGCTCGAGGTGCTGCGCGTCATTCTCCCGGCCATTCCCGCCGACTTCAAGGGCACCGTCGTCGTCGTGGTGCACGTCCCCGAGGGGAGGCCGAGCTTGCTCGTCGACATCCTGGCGCCGTTGTGCGCTTTACCGGTCTCCGACATCGACGACAAGCAGCCGCTCACGCCCGGCACCATCTTCGTCGCGCCGCCTGGCTATCACACCCTCATCGAGGATGCGCGGTGCCTCGCGCTCTCCAACGACGACCCGGAGAACTTCTCGCGCCCCTCGATCGACGTGCTCTTCGACTCCGCGGCGGAGGCCTTCGAGGACGAGGTCGTCGCCGTTTTACTCACCGGGGCGAGCTCGGACGGCGCCGAGGGGTGTGCACGCATCCGCGCGGCGGGCGGCTTCACCATCGTGCAAGAGCCGAGCACGTGCATCGCGCCGGTGATGCCGCGCGCCGCCATCGAGCGTGGCGCGGCGGACCTCGTCTTGTCACCGGAAGCCATCGCGAGCTATTTCGCCCGTGGGGGGCAGTACGTTGAGTGACGATGTCGTCAAGTTCCTGCTGGTCGACGACCTGCCGGACAACCTCGTGGCCTTGCAGGCGCTGCTCGCCGAACCGGGTCTCGAGCTGCTCATCGCGCAGTCCGGCCGTGAAGCCCTGGAGCTGCTCCTCACCCACGATGTCGCGCTAGCGCTCATCGACGTGCACATGCCCGAGATCGACGGCTTCGAGCTGGCCGAGCTCATGCGTGGCCGTGAGCGGACCCGCAGGGTGCCCATCATCTTCGTCACCGCGAGCGATCACGAAGCGCGCCGCGAGTTCGTCGGCTACGAGGCCGGCGCCGTCGACTTCTTGTTCAAGCCGGTCGACCCGCACGTGCTGCGCAGCAAGGTCGCGGTGTTCGTCGAGCTGCATCGCCAGCGCCGCGAGCTCGAGCGCCGCGTGAGCGAGCTCACCAAGGTGCGTGAAGAGCTGCAGCAGACGCTGAGCTTGAACGAGCTGTTCGTCGCCGCAGTCGGTCACGACTTGCGCACGCCGCTCGCCGCGGTGCTGTCCGCCGCCGAGGTCTTGCGCCTCACCGTGACCGAGCCGCCCGCCAAGCGCGCCGCCGAGACTGTTCGCAATAGCGGCCACAGCATGCAGCGTTTGATTGGCGATCTGTTCGACCTGTCACGTGCCCGCATGGCCGGCGGCCTGCCCATCGATCGCGCGCCCGACGTCGACCTCGGCGCCATCGCCTTCCAGGTGATCAACGAAGCCCGCGTCTCCGCCCCCGAGCATGCGTTCGAGCTCGAGAGCGCCGGCAACCTTCGTGGTCATTGGGACGGCGGCCGCTTGCGGCAGGTCTTGGCGAACCTGGCAAGCAACGCCATGCGCCATGGCAACGGCAGCGAGCCTATTCGTCTCCGGCTCGAAGGTACGGACGATCGGCAAGTCGTCGTCGATGTGAGCAATGGTGGGGCTATCCCCGCCGCGACGCTGCCACACATCTTCGATCCGTTCCGCAGCTTCGCGGAGTGCGGCAAGGGGCTCGGTCTCGGCCTTTATATCGTGCAGCAGGTGGTCCAGGCGCATGGTGGCGCCGTGAGCGTCAGCACGACCGACACCAGCACCAAGTTCCGCGTGTGTTTGCCGCGAAGTCCTTGAAAACGGACCAGCTCAAGTCGCGCCGTCAGGAGGCCGGCCGCGCCGCCGCTTGGTGAGCTTTGCAGGCAGGAGCAGCGCCGATGGGCTAGTCTCCAAGGCGTTCGCGAGGCGAGTCAGGGTGACGATCGTCACGTTCGCCGATCCTGCCTCGACGCGTTGAACGAAACGTACGTCCAACTTCGAACGGCTCGACAGCAGCGCCTGAGAGCAATTGAGCTCTTTGCGTAGACGTCGCAGATTTGCGGCCAAAGACCGCATGACTGCTTCGGGGCTCTCTTTGCGCATCGCCGGTGACGGGTCGAATAGCGCCGACAGAGACCTACGAAATACGGTAGTATGTGCCGTGTTGGAGGAGAAGCCCTAGCGCTTCGAGGAGATAGAATGACGGATAACCATCATAGCGAGCCCACTTCGGCAGGACTACCGCGTATGCTTCTCGTCGAAGACGACCCGATGCTCGCGGATGCGCTCAGCAACGCGCTCTCCGAGCTGTTCGATGTCAGCGTGGCTGGCACGGTCGCTACGGCGATGGCGGCGCTCGAGCGCGAGCAGTTCGACGTCGTCTTCAGCGACTACGAGCTTCCCGATGGCAACGGCGTGACGATCCTCGAGAACGCATGCCACACCCAGAGTACGTCATTGCGCATCATCGCGAGCGGCCGGCCCGCGTCCGCGATCGTCGGGCTCACCAGCGCGATGGCGCTGTACATGCGTAAGCCCGTCAACTTGGCGCTGGTTTATGAGCAGTGGCAGGCGCACCTCCAGCGCAAGGGCACGTGAGGCGCGCCCCAGCGAGGAGCCCCATCTTCGCGGCGCACGCTCAACCAGGCCATCCCCAGTCGCGAATCTCGTCGCGGTCGATGCCCTCGGCGTGCGCGTAGGCGAGGCTGTCGATGAT
>JBDHVB010000256.1:0-7382 GCA_039809465.1 Myxococcota bacterium | reverse complement strand
TAATGAACTACACCACGCGACTTGCTATGTGTTTCGGTTTTGCGATGCTCGGCAGTTGTGGTGAAGAGGTATGCCTCCCGGTGGCAAACTGCATCTCCACGCTCACGATTCACGTTCGTGACGACGGCGACGCGCCGGTTAATGCGTTTCGCGGAACGCTCGAAGCAGATGGAGTCGTCGTAGAGCTCGAGTGCCCCGGTTCCCAGGGCAACGTCTCCTGCGGTGCTGGACGGATCGAGCTATTCGCGACGCCGACTGAAGTGTCTGCCGAGCTGACCAGCAGCGATGGATATCTGCGGGGCTCCTTAACTGTGCGCCCTGAATACTTCGAGACAGACGAGGAACAGAGCTGTCGGTCGTCGTGCCTGGGAGGCTACACTCGGGTGGTTCTGCGTTAGATTCAGAAAATCGAGTCAGTGGACCACTTCGATGTGAAGGAGGCGTGGCGAGTGACGACCGTTGCTGCTCGAACCGAGTCTGTGGTGCGGGATGCTGTCGGCGAGCTCATGAAGGCCGCTGGCTTCCGTCGTAAGCGCCTGGTTTTTCGCCGCGTGCATGGTGAGCTCGTGCAGGTGGTGCAAGTGCATGTGCGAGTTACCGTCTCGGGTGGGAGCAAGCCGGCCGAAGGCTTTTTTCGCATCTGGATCGGCTTAGGTCCGTCGCGTCTCGCGCCGAAGGAACCGCTGGAGTTCGAGTGCGGTGATCACATCGAGTTGCATGCAGGGATCCCGTCGCCGCGCTATACGTGGGAGGTGCCGCCGACGCGTGGTGCGAAGAGAGCCAAGGTCGCGGCTGATCTCGTCCAAGCGTTCGAGGCGATGCTCGCGACGCTCGACCAGATCACCGACGATACCCAGGTGAAAGCTCTGGTCGCTGAAGCAACGCAGAATCGGATCTGGCGGCGTCAACCGCTAGCTTGGCCGAAGAGGCATCCCGCGAAGACGGGCTAGTCGGCGGCTTCTCTCCAATCATGAGAGCCCAAGTGCTTGGCTCGAACGATCGACGCGCGGTCGATCGTCGATTCAGCGCGTCGTCTTGAGCGACGTCGTGAGGAACTGCAGGCGCTCGCGGCGGGCGTCGGCGTCGGTCTTGCCGTCTTGGACCAGCACCTGTGTGCCGCTGGGGGTTGCGGCCTCCGCGGAGCCACCGTGCAATACGAACGACTTCACGCGTGTGTCCGCGGTAGCGAGCGGCGCGGCGAGGGCGCGGCCTTCGCCGCAGCCGACGTAGCCGAGGCGTGTTGGGGCGGCGCCGTGCTCGACGGCGAGGTCGAGGGCGCGCTGGATGGCGGCGACGCGTTGGGTCTCGTCGGCGCCCTTGGGGAGCGTGATGATGACAGAGACGGTGCCGCGTGACGCCAAGATCAGCGCTTCGTTGGCGAACATCTGGCCGGCTTCGGCCGCGTCGTTGGCGTAGACCACGCCGCCGAGCTTGCCGTTGCGGTTCCTCGGCTCGATGATGGTCGCCAACACCTTGTGGCCGGCGGAATCGAACGCGACTTCACTGACCTGCGAGCCGTTTTGCTCCCGCTGGCTGACGACCTGAGCGTTCACGGATGCGCCGGTCATGGTGGCGAGCAGCAGGAAGACGAGGAAGTTCATGATCTTCATGGACGCTGTACGCGCTGTGGATGCGCGTATTTCAGCGTGCGGCGTTTTTTTGCGCTCCTTTACCAGTGTCGTCAACCCATGGCAGTTTGCGCGCCCCTGAAGCTCGAGAGACGCGACACCGTGAACGCCACCCAGCAAGCAGACCAGTTATCGCCCAAAGAACGCATGGTTCTGGCCGAGGAGCTGCGTTTGCTCATGAACGTCCACGACGCCATCGCCAAGGCCCGGGGCGACGCGCTGGCCGCCCGCGACACCGAAGACCGCGCCTTTACCGGCTTAAAGGAGCTGCGCGAGCAAGCTGGCGAGACCTCGGCCGACGATTTGCCCACGGTCCTCCTCGACATGAGCGTTCGTCACCGCCTGCTCGAGCGCGGGGGCCGCTATGACCTCCCCGACCCCGCGAGCCCGTACCTTGCGCACTTGAAGCTCCGCGAAGGTGACGTCGAGCGCGACTATTGTCTTGGGAGCCTCACGTTCATCGAGTCTCGCGCGAACATCCGCGTCGTCGACTGGCGTGTCGCCCCGATCGCTCAGGTCTTCTACCGCTATCGCGAAGGCGACGCGTTCGAGCATGAGCTGCCCGGCCGTGTCGTCGAGGGCGAAGTGGTGGCGCGGCGCATCGTGGTCATCGAGAAGGGGGAGCTGCGGCGGGTCGTCGGGTCCGATGTCGCCATCGAGTGTGATGCCGCCGGCGTCTGGCGCTCGCTGAATCGCAACGCTCTCGAGCTCTCGGGGGGCGGGGCGCAGAGCGCGGCGCGTCCCGGTATCTTGGGCGTCGGCGCGGGTCTCAAGGATCGGGTCGGCCCCGCCGACATCACCGCCTTGCTCGACGCCGAGCAGTACGCCGCCGTCAGCGCCCCTCCAGAGGATGCGCTCCTCGTCCTCGGCAGCGCCGGCAGCGGCAAGACGACCGTGGCGCTCCACCGCTTGGCCCGCATCTGCGCCGCCCAGCCGCACAAGTATCCGCTCCAGCATACAAAGGTCGTGGTGCCCGAAGAGGGGCTCGCGCGCTTGTCGCGTCGCTTGCTCGCACCGCTCGGCGCGGGCTCGGCGCAAGTGCAAACCCTCGACGCCTGGGCCGCCGATCTCGCGCAGCGCATCTTCGAGAAAGAGCTCAAGATCCACTACGACGCGCCGGGCCTCGTGGTGTCGTTGAAGCGCCACCCTTCCACCTACCGTGCCTTCCGCGAGCGCTTCGCGAAGCTCGAGGCCGAGCGCTGCAATTGGCAACGCCTGCGCCGCCTCATCGCCGAGCAGCTCAGCAACCGCGACTTTCTCACGCGCATCGTCGCGGACGCACAAGGTGAGATCTCGGGCCGCTCCATCGACGCGGTCATCCAGCACACCATGCGCCAGCTCGCCGACAACCCGCGCCGCGAGCTCTCGTTCATCACCGACCCCGAGCGCCTCCAAGCGCTCGACGGCAAGGCGATCTACGCGGGCACTCCCGAAGAGCTCGCGGGCACCGTCGACATCGAAGACCTCCCGATCATGCTCTTCCTGCGCATCTGGAAGGCGGGCACCGGCGGCCGGCAGTACTCGCAGCTGGTGCTCGACGAGGCGGAGGACTTCTCGCTGTTCGAGCTCGCGGCGTTCGGTGATCTCGTCGGCAAGAAGGGGAGCGTCACGCTCGCGGGCGACGAGGCTCAGCAGACCGCCTCGAGCTTCGCCGGCTGGGAGACGTCACTCGCGACCATCAGTAGCCGCAAGGTCGCGACCTGCAAGCTCACCACCTCGTATCGCTGCCCCAGGCCCATCGCCGAGCTCGCGCGCAAGGTCTTGGGCCCGATGGCGCCGCAGACCCCACTCCTCACTGCCCGCGATGGCGTACCAGTCGGCGACTTCCACTACGCGAGCATGGAGCAGGCGCTGCTCACTTGCGTCGACGCCGTGGCCGAGCTCGTCGAGCGTGAGCCGCAAGCCAGCATCGCGGTGATCGCCGCCGATGCCGATGCCGCCAAGCGCTGCTACGACCTCATGCAGAACATCCCGGCCGCGCGCCTCGTGGTGAGCGGCGACTTCAGCTTCGAGCCCGGCATCGACGTGACCGATGTCGACAACGTCAAAGGCCTCGAGTTCGACTACGTCGTCGTCCCGGACGCGACCGCCGCGGCGTACCCGCTCACCAACGATGCGCGCCGCCGCCTGCACGTCGCGGTGACCCGTGCGTCGCATCAGCTCTGGGTGGTCTCTGGCGGCATGCGCACGCCGATCTTGCGCGAGCATCGGGGGGATGAATGAAACACGACACGTCGACATTTCTGAGCGGATGCGCTCCGTTCAAGGGCTTTTTCTTCTTCGCCAAGGAGCTCGACGCGCTCGCGGCGGCAGGGACGCCCAATTCCAGCTTCTTCAGCTTCGATGAGGACGACACGGAAGCCGTGTTCAGGAAGTACGATGAGTCGGTGGGTTGGCCGGCCATTTCCATGGCGACGACGAAGACCGGGGAGTCGCCGCGGCTCGTCGTGGCGATCGGCCCGAATGGCGATTTCTGGGAAGTCGAAGCGGCTTCGGCGACGGAGACCGTGGGCGCCATCTCCGGCTTCAAGGGAAACTTGCGCAAGCTCGCTGCCGTCGACGGTCGAATCTATGCATGTGGCATGGGGCGTGCGGTCTTGCGCCGAGAGAGCGTTGGCAGATGGACGAGCTTCTCTCCCGGGGAGCAGCAGGACGATCCCTCGATCGTGGGCTTCGAAGACATCGGAGGACATCGCGAGGACGAGATGTACGCCGTCGGCTGGGGTGGCGAGATCTGGTGGCGCGATCACGGAACCTGGCGACGCGTCGACAGCCCAACATCGACGAAGCTCACTGCCTTGCACTGCGCGGCGGACGGGAACGTCTACGTGGTCGGTCAGAACGGGACGATGCTGCGCGGCAAACGTGATCGGTGGGAGTCGATGCGTACGGGGTGCGACGAGAACCTGATGGGCGTCTCCTCCCTGGGGGACCAGATCTATGTGTGCACCGACTTCAGGATTCTGCGGATGACCGGCGACGGTCTGGTCGATGATCGAGACTTCTCGGATCCAAAGGACCTCCCAAGAACCTGCCTTCACCTCCTGAGCGCGAGCGATGGCCTGGTCGCTCTCGGACAGAAGGATGTGTACGTCAGGGGCGAGGGCCCATGGAGCCGTCTCGTCTAGAGCGTCAGGCGGCTAATCACCCACGAGCGACCAGCGCCGCACGTCCGTCCAACCGCGCCGCGTCTCGGTGCGCAGGAGGTAGCCGCAGTCGACGTCTTGCGTGGGCGCCACCATCTCGCCGAGCTGTTGCGGCGTGTCCTCGAGGGTCACGGCGCGGCAAACACGCTTGCCGTCGGCCATGCACTCGTAGCCCGCGACCGGCTCACCGCGCTGGTCGTAGCCGAGATAGCCGATGCGCACCGCGCCGCACTCCTTGACCTGCGCGGGGGCGCCGGTGTCGCGGATGACCTGGCCGCTCGCGGCGTAGCGGATCAAGCGGAAGTTGTCGGCGGTCGAGCCAATCCAGCAGTCGATTCCCGGGAAGCGCTCCGGCGCGACCGACGCGCCAAATGGGCAGGTGATGTCGGTCTGCACACCATCATAGCGGATCATGATGACGCGGTGTCCGGGGTCGTCACGCAAGGCCACCGTCTGGTTGAAGTCCAGGTAGTAGACGGCGTCCGTCGACAACACTTCTCGTCCGCGATAGCGAACAACCGTCGACGGCCCAAGTATTTGGATCATGCCTGGCGGTGGCTTCTTCACGTCGGCGTCCAGCCAATCGGTGATATTGGTGTGACGCTCGGAGCGGCAGCCAGCGACCAACAACGAAGCGATTGTCAGAAATTTACGCAATGATCAGAGTTACGACACCCGCGCCGATGACTGCAATCGCGGCTGCCAACAAACGTACGCCGAAGGCGCGGCCACCGAGGAACGTGCCCATGCCGACCTTGCCCAGGGTGTTCATCATCGCGGCAATGGCGACGGCGGTCGTCGCGACCTTCGCGTCGAGGCCTTCGCGGTGCATGGTGGCGGCGCTCAGCATGATGCCGTCGACATCCACGAGGCCTGTCAGCGCGGCCGTGCCGTAGAAGCCCGTCGCCCCGAACACCTCGTCCGCCCAACGCGTCACGAAGAGCACGACGGTGACGATGACGGCTACGGTGATCGCCGAGCGCAGCTCGAAGGGATTGTGCAGCTTGAGATCCTTGCCGTCCTTCTCCTCGCTTGCCCGCGAGCGCCGGAACAGGACGAACGCAATCACCGCGCTGACGAGCGCCATCGCTCCGAAGGGCGGCGCGAGCGACGGCACGAGGCGCACGTCCATCACGGCGATGACCGCGACGACACGCACGAACATGCTGCCACTGGCGGCGATCACCGCGGCAAGCGCGGGGAGCAGGGCCTGCGCGTGCTCCTTGGCGCGCGGCGAGACGCTCACGGTCACGGCGGTCGACGAGGCGAGCCCCCCGAACACGCCGGTGACGAGCAGCGCCCGGCCCGCGCCGAAGAAGCGCGTCGCGAAGTAGCCGACGAAGCTGATGCCGGCGATGAGGGCGACCATCAGGCCGATCTTGAAGGGGTTGATGACGTGGTACGGCCCGAAGCCCTCGTTGGGCAGGAGCGGCAGGATGACCAGCGCGAGCAGCACGAACTTGGCGGTGGCGTAGATGTCGTCGAGCGAGAGCTTCTTGATGGCGTCGTGCAGCGGCTCTTTCACCGAGAGCAGCGCCATCATGCCGCAGGCGATCGACGGCACGAGCAGCAGGCGGTGATGCACGTCGAGCTCGGCCACCGGCGTCGTGGTCAGGACGCCGAGCAAGTAGGTCGCGACGGCCGCCATCTCGCTCGTGACGCCGAACCCCTGCTGGGTGGTCACCGAGTAGTAGTGGCTCACGCAGAGCAGCGCCCCCAAGATGAGGACACCCGCGAGGACCACCCAGACCCCGAGTGTGTGCGCGAGCAGACCGCTCAGCGCGCCGGCGAGACAGATGATGGGGAAGGTGCGGACGCCGCCGAAGCTGGGCGCGCTGCCGCGTGATTGCTCGCGCTCCATGCCGATGACCGCCCCCGCGGCGACGGCGATGAGCATGCCGAGCATGGCTTGTGAGAAGGGCGTATCGAACATCGTCTATTGCGTATCCTAGCGTTCGGTTACGCAACACACGAGCCGGTTATTCCGCGAAGCCAAAGCGCGTGATCATGGAGCGGGGGTCCGCGCGCCCTTATCGATACCACGAGGATGCCCGCGGCCGCGATGCGTGCCGGCGAGCACACCAACACCCAGCGGGCAAAAACCCGTCCTGGGCGTCGTGGCGATATGTTGTACATCCGCTAGAGCGGACGGACGACTTAGCTCAGGTGCTTGCTGATGAGCTTGGTCATCTCGAACATCGAAACTTGAGCCTTCTTGAAGATCGGCTTCAGCTTCGCGTCGGCGTTGATCATGGTCTTCTTCGCCGCGTCCTGGAGCTTGTTCTTCTTGATGTAAGCCCAGAGCTTCTTGGTGACCTCGGTGCGCGGCACCGGGGACGATCCAATCACTGCGGAGAGGAGCTCGCTCGGAGTCATCGGCTTCATGAAAGCGCTGTTCGCCTTCTTACCGCCAGCCTTCTTCTTCTTCGGAGCAGCCTTCGATGCCTTCTTCGCAGCTTTTTTCTTGGTTGCCATGTGGCGCTTTTACATCAACCTCAGAGTTGCGCGCTACAGGAGAAACGCGCGTGCGTACGCGTTGGCGCACCTACATCTGGCCGTCATTGCGGGCCAGCCCCTCGGGGCGTGAAGTCGTCGTACACGCTCCACT
>JBDHVB010000255.1:0-7391 GCA_039809465.1 Myxococcota bacterium | reverse complement strand
CGTCGTCGGGACGGGGCTGCCGGGGGCCAGGGTGGTTTCGAGGAGCTGGTCGAGCTGTTTGTCGCGGCCTTGGGCGTCCGCTAAAGCGGCGAGGCCGGCGGCGATGTATTCGCGGCGCTTCGAGGCGTCGGGGGCGCTGTTGGCGTGCTCGAGCTTGTCGACCACCAACGCCAGAGCCGCGCGGTCGTGGAGCACCAGGCACTCGCGCTGGTTGATGATCTCGAGCGCCTCGAGATAACGCGTGAGGTTCTGCACGGCGCGGCGCGCGGGGGTCGCGCGCAGCGGGCTCCAGATCTCGAGGATCTCGCTGATGGCGCGGTGCTGCTTGATGAAGATGCGCTTGTCGCTCGCGCGCATCCACGCAAAGCCCGGCCCGAACATGAAGCCGTCGAGCGAATCGACTGCCCGCCGCAGCAGACTCTGCCACTCGGAGGTAGGCACCGACGTGAGGCTCGCCTCGAGGCCCAAGAGCTCGTCGCGCAGCGCGAAGATGCGCTGCCGCAGCTCACGCGACGCCAACAGGTCGATGTTCTGCTCGTCGTGGCTCGTCTGCGTGACGAGCGGCGCGCCGTCCTCGTTGGGATAGAGGCTGCCGTAGATGCCGGTGAGGATGGCCTGCAGCGCCGCCTTGATGTGGCCGACGTGGTCTTGCACGTCCGAGAGCAGCTCCCAGGCGTCGGGCACCTTGAGCAGCGTCGGCAGGCGCTTGCGAAAGCCGTCGATCTCGCTGCCGAGCACGAAGCTCGTGGCCCAAACGGTCTCGCCGATGCGGTCGATGGGCGTCTTGGGCGTGGACTGGCTGGCCGCGCGCGGTTGTACGGTGGGCCCGTCGCCCTCGATGTTCACGTCGAACGACAAGTCGTCTTCGGCGGACACCCGCTTCTCGTGCTCGTCGACCAGAGGCTTCGCGACGTGCTGCAGCTCTTCGACCGCGCGCCAGACGTCGGCGATGGGATTCTCGGCGGCCTGCCAGAGCGCGCGCGTCGGACCGCTAGCGCGGTCACGCTCGAACGACGCGAAGTCGAGCCCGTGGATACGCTTCAAGCACGCGAACGCCGCGTTGATGATCGCCTCTGCCATCGTCCGCTCCTGCGGAACACGCATGGACTTCACGCGCAGCTGCAGCAGCTCGGGATCGACGGGGCCCAGAGAACCCAGAGAGGAAGGCACATGAAGAATGTGCGCGCCCACCTTCCAAAACGCAAACGGTTCGCGTAGAGCGCGTGACGATGCGGTCGGTCACGATCGCTCTCCGAGTGGGGAAAATCGTGGGTCCGCGCGAGCTTGAAGCTCTCCTACATGCCGTTCAGAGAGGTGACGCGACCATCGCCGACGCGCGGCGCGCCCTGGCAGGCCTGCACGACGAGACCCTGGCCCAAGCGCACGCGCCCGCTTTCGCGCACATCGACCACCACCGCGCGCTACGCCAAGGCATGACCGAGGTCATTTACGGCGCCGGCAAGACGCACGCACACATCGCCGAGATCGCGCGCGCCCTCCTCGAGCGTGGCGACAACGTCCTGTGCACCCGTGTCGACGCCACCGCGCTCGAGGCGATCCGCGAAGCGCACCTCCTCGCCCGGGAGCACGCGGTCCATCACCCCTCGGCGCGCTGTCTCACCGTGACCCACGAGCCGCCGCCGCCGCTCGGCTCCATCGCCATCGTCTGCGCCGGCACCAGCGACCTGCCCGTCGCCGACGAGGCCCAGGTCACCTGCGAAGCCTTCGGCATCACCGTCCAGCGCTTCACCGACGTCGGCGTCGCCGGTTTGCAACGTCTCGCCGCCGTCTTGCCACGGTTACGCGAAGCCCAGGCCATCATCGTCGTCGCCGGCATGGAAGGCGCCCTCGCCTCGGTCGTGGGCGGTCAGGTCTCCTGTCCCGTCATCGCGGTCCCGACCTCGGTGGGCTACGGCGCGAGCTTCCAGGGCCTCGCGGCGCTCCTCGGCATGCTCACGAGCTGTGCCTCGGGGATCGTCGTGGTCAACATCGACAACGGCTTCGGCGCGGCGGCGGCGGTCCGGCGGATGCTAGCGGCCAAGCACGGGGCGTGACCCTCGGCCCAGGCGCCGAACCATCAAGCAACGCCGCGATTCCAAGCGTCGAGCAGCGCGCGGCCCACCTCGGGGTTATCGGCCGCGAAGAGGATCCCGTGGCGGGTGCGCTCCGTCCAGGCGCCGCGCTCACCACCGCGGGCCCGCCGCTCGGCAAACGACTTGCGCGCGGGCTGCGTGAAGGCGCGGGCTTGCTGCGGGAGCGGGTCCTGCGCGGTCTTCAGCTCGTCAGGCTGGGCAAGGCGATCAGCCGGCTGCGCGTTGGAATCCGCTTGCGCCGCACGCTCGGTGCCGGAAGGCTCGCGCGTGGCATCGGCGATGACGTGAGGCGAGCCCGGAGGACCGATGCGCGGCGTGCTCATACGCGAACCTAAACGGCTAGGTCGGGCGGCGGATAAGCTTTTCGTGCGGCAAAAACTGCCAGCTGTCAGCGCGAGATGTCAGCGCGTGTAGTCGACGACGTCCGTGGTGGTCACGAAGATGTCGTAAACGTCGCCGATGACGCGCTCACGCCCAACCAAGCACACCTGGTTCTCGTCACTCCGGTAGTACCAACCCGGCTCGGTGCCGTCCTGGTCGACGCGCGGCAAGAGGGTCGGCTGCCCCGAAGCGCCGGCTTCGGCGCGACGCACCGAGATGTTGTTGGCGCGCGCCTCGTCGCTCGTCCCCGCGGGCACCACGTCGGCGAGCTGGAAGCACGCGAGCTTCGCGAGGTCCGCGAAGGTGCGCAGCGCGTCGCTGTAGGCGGTGGTGTCGTCGCGGCAGATCGACTCGTACGTCTTGCGGGTGAACTGCGACGAGAAGCTCACGAAGCGCGACCCCGACAGGGCCGAGCAGCGGTCGTCGCTCACATCGGTGTTCTGCGTGTAGGCGCACCACACGTCGGGCTCGTTCTCGAGGCAGCTGCAGTCGATGTCGGGCTCGGGCGCGTCGACGGCGATGCAGTCCTCGGCGACACCCGAGAGCGTCGGGTTGATGTCCGGTCCGTTTTTGCGGAGGGCGGCGATGGTGCCGATGACCACGCGGCCGTTCGAGTTGCCCTTCTTCTGCTTGAGGAGCGAGGCCATCGAGGTGGTCGACAGCAAGCTGAACTGCGCGTCGGGCTGGTAGCACATGGAGCCCAAGGGCTGCGGCACCGGGAGCGCGTCTTCCTCGAAGTTCGCGCGGTTCTGCCAGAGCAGCACCGGCATCGAGCAGTCCTGCTCGTCGGTGACGTACATGACGCCCAGGGCCGCGTCGTCGCGGATCCACGACTGCTCGCGCGGCTGGAAGTTCTCGTCGAGGCCGACGTGATTGTTGGGGCGACCCGGCGCCGTGAGCGCGATCTGCGAGTTGAGCTCGCTGCCCGCGGGAGCCCGCGCATCGACGCCGACGGCGAGGAGGCTGGTGCGGATGCCCTCTTCCCAGCCGATGCCGGCGATACCGAGCCCCGAGATGTTGCTCGCGAAGAACGCCTTCACCAGCGCGCCAGCGACCGGCTCGGCCTTGTTGATGTAGCACGGGTCGGTCTTGTCACAGATGGCGCAGCTCGCGGCGACGCACGCATCACGGCGGATGACGTCGCGGTCGATGACGTGCGGCACACCCTGCGTACCGTTCGAGTAGACGCCACCGGCCGTGGCGGTCGTGCTGGTCGGGAAGAGCTTCGCGAGCGCGGTCTTCTGCTCTGCATTGAGGCTCGCAAAGAGCGGCGAGTCGATGTCGAACACCGTCGGGTCGTAGGCCGCGAGCAAGCGCCCCAGCGCGCCGTCGTGCGGACGGCGCAGATTCACGTCCGCCCGCTCGCAGTTACCGCGCGCGCCGTGATTGTCCGGATTGGCGGCGCCCTCCGGTGGGAGCGGCTCACCTTCGCAGTCCTGTGTGAAGCCCACGCCGTCGCTCGAGACGATGCCGATGCGATAGCTGGTGTCGGTGCTGCCGAACGCCTCGATGAGCGCGTCGAACGAGCGCGTCAGGGCGACCTGCTCCTCGGTCATCGACGACGAGTTGTCGACGACGAACAACAGGTCGGCGCGCGACGGCGTCTGCACCTCGAACCGCAGGTGGCGTCCCTGACGATCTTGCAGCGGCTGATAAGCAAAATCGTAGGACTGGCAAGCGACCGCGAAGAGGCCGGCGACCAGGCTCGCACCGAGGGCGACTCGGCGATGCGATCTGAAAAAGGACACCATGGCGCAAGAGCTTAGCACTGGTTTGGACCCTGTCGCACGTTTGATTGGAGTCATTGCGGGACGGCCGTGACCTGCAGAATCTCGAAGCGGTCACCGACTTGCTTGCGGAGACCACCCTCGAGGCAAATTTGGCGCGAGCCCTCGACGAGGCTCCAGCCTTGGCTGTTGCTGCCTACCGGGACGTTCTTCAGCGGATTACCGTTCAAGGTCACGCTCAAGAAGTCCGGCGAGCTCGGCACCGCGGGCAGCGTGAAGCAGCGCGGGATGATGACGTTGTTGACGATGGCGTCGAGGGTCGCGTCGTAGCGCGTGCGGCAGATCGAATCGACGAGCACGTCGCGCGCGAGGCTCTGCGCCTGCCGGCGGCTGCCCAAGTCGTTCAGGAACGCGACGTAGCGATTGCCCGGCGCGGTGGTGCAGCCGTTGTCTTGCGGGAGGCCGCCGCGGTTCGGGATCGCGATGTCCGCCTGCCCGTTCGCCGCCGTGACCTCGCAGGCGAAGGGATCGGCGCCGGCAAGACAGCCGCAAACCGCCGAGGGTCCGCCATCGGCGATGAAGCAACCCGCGCCTTCGTAGGCAATGTTGGCCGAGCGCTGCACCGCGCTGATGATGCCCGCGGCGCGCACCCGGCGCAGCTCGCCCTTGTAGGCGACGATCTTGTCGAGCAGAGCGTCCACGCCAGCGAGCGTCGGCGGATTCACCACGCGCGCGCTGCCGCCACAGCGGAACCGGCGGTCGGCTGGAGTCGGGCTCACCGTCGGGTCGGACCAGTCGTCGAGGCCATCGCCGTTCAAGTCCGAGCCCTCGTTGTAGTAGGCGTAGCACTCGTTCGGGCTGCAGAAGTGATTGGCTTGATTGGCGGCGTTCGCCGGGTTGTCGGGCCGCAAGTAGACGCTGCGGCTCGTCGCGCTGCAGTCGTCTTCGTCGGTCAGGAAAATGAGCACGAGATCCGCTTCGGGGCGGATGAAGCCCGCGTTCAGCTCACGCGCCGCCTTGGCGTTGCCGGTCGCTTCGTCGGTGCACTCGGGGTTGTCGGGAGTGGCGCACGCGACAGCCAGCGCCGCCGCCTGCAGACCGCTCTCGAACGCCGAGCCCTTCAAGCTGTGCAACGCGAAGTCGATGGCTTGCACGAACTCGGTGACCCACTGCTGTCTGTCCGCTGCAGCGGGCGGCGTGAAAACACGGCGGCCATTCGCGCTCGTGCCCTGGAGGCGGCCGCCTTCGCAGTCACTGGTCTCGAAGGTGCCGTCCCCGTTGTTGTCCTTGTCCTCGCACACGGGCACGCCGCTCTTGAGCGCGCAGCACGACGTGGAGGAGGAGCCCGCGCTGCCGTCGCACTTGCGCCCCGGCAAGTTGCACTCGACGTCCGGCGTGACGATGCCCAAGTGGAAGTCGACGCCTCCATTGGCGAGCTTGGTCACGAACGCCTCGACGTTGTTCTTGAGCTCGTCAGTCTCCTCACGCATGGTAGGCGAGTTGTCGATGACGAACAGGATGTCGACGGGCGTGAGGGTCGCGACCAGCTGGTTGAGCCGCTGAGCTTCGATGCGTTCGTTGGCGCGGAAGTCGAAGGAATAGTCTTGGCAGCCGAGAGAGAGGAACCACGGCACGACGAGTGCCGCGAGCAATCGTGGCTGCAATTTGGCTGGCATTGCGGGCAGTCTAGCCGGGGCCCTAGCCTCGGGCAAACGACTGGCCGGACATTCGATGACTGAAAGTACTCAGACCTTCGTCGCCGTCGGTGTGGGCGCATATCGCCTGGCCCTGCCCGCTTCCGCGGTCTACGGCGTCATCACCGACGTGCTGGTCGGCGAGCCGGCGCTGTATCGCGGCGCGCGCCTGCCGCTCATCGACCTGGGCGCCATCTTTACCACCACCCGACGCCTGGTTGCGCCGTTCGCCGTCATCACCCAGGCGCGCGGCGAGAGCTGCGCGGTCGGCGTCGATTCAGTGGCGCACATCCCCTTACGTGGCACCCTGGTGGCGGTTCCCAAGCTCGGTTTGCTCCGACCCGATTTGTTCGAAGGCGCGCTCCGCGGAGCAGACGGGCTCACCCTCGTGCTATCCCCGCGCAACCTGATTGGCCTATGAGCACAACATTCGATCGCACCCCTCGCCGGCTATTTGATCCCTCTGGGACCCCAACGTATAACCGCACCCTAGAATGACCGGACCCGTCATGACCTTCCAAGCCGCGGGCGTCTGGTTCGCGGTGCACGTCGCCGAGCTCGATCGCGTCGTCGGCTCGTCGGAAGAGCGGGCGCGCCGCTTGTGGCCCGTGCCCATGACCTGTCAGGGCTACGCTGGGCTCTTCGATGACGGACACGAGCTCGTCCCGGTGCTCGACCTCGTCGCCACCCACGACCACGGCGTCGACTGCCAGCTCGCCGTCGTCCGCATCAACGGCAGCTGCCTGGGCCTGCGCGTCGAGTGCACCGGCCGCGTCGTCAACGACTACCGTTTCGAGGAAGCAGTGAACCCACAGCGTTTGGGGCAACCCCTGCCCGGCCGCGCCGCGGTGTCCGCCGACGAAACGTTCTGGCTCCTCGATCTCGAAGGTCTGCAAGCGTCTATCGAGAACAACCTGTTGAATCGGATTCACTGAAGGACTGCCTAAGCGATGCCCTACCAACTGCTCCTCGCCGACGACAGCAACACCATGCACCGCGTCGTGCAGATCGTCTTCGCCAACGAAGACTTCCAGGTGACCGCCGTCGACAATGGTCAGGCCGCTGTCGCCACCGCCAAGTCGCTCAAGCCGCAGCTCGCGCTCGTCGATGTCGGCATGCCCGGCATGGATGGCTACGCGGTTTGCCAGGCCATCAAAGCGGACGCCGAGACCTCGGCCATTCCCGTCGTGCTGCTCGCCAGCAACTTCCAGCCCATCGACGAGGCCCGCGCCCAGAGCGTCGGCGCCACCGCGCACGTCATGAAGCCGTTCGAGTCGCAGGCGCTGCTCGACCGCGTGAAGACCATCCTGGGCGCGCCGGTCCAGGCCGCGGTCCGCTCGATTCCCGCTGCCGGCTCGCCGCTCGCCTCCGCGCCCGCCGCGGCACGGCCCGCGACTCCCGCGGCGACGCCTGTCACCGCTCCCGCCGCCTCGGGTGGTTTCGGTGCGCCGATGGGTGGCCCAGCTCGCCCGCAAGTCGCGCCGACGGCCTCTCCA
>JBDHVB010000254.1:0-7467 GCA_039809465.1 Myxococcota bacterium | reverse complement strand
AGATCGACGCCGCCTGCGAGCTCATCGACTTCTGGCGCTTCAACGTGCACTTCGCGCGCCGCTTGCTCGAAGAGCAGCCGCTGTCGCCGCCGGGGAGCTGGAACCGCCTCGACTGGCGTCCGCTCGACGGCTTCGTCGCGGCCATCACGCCGTTCAACTTCAGCTCGATCGGCGGCAACCTGCCGACCGCGCCGGCGCTCATGGGCAACACCGTCGTCTGGAAGGCGGCGACCACGGCGGCGCTCTCGGCGCAGGTCATCGTGGAGATCCTCGAAGCCGCCGGGCTCCCGCCGGGCGTCATCAACCTGGTGAACGCGCCGGGCGCGCAGTTCGGTGAAGCCATCCTGAAGCACCCGGAGCTCGCCGGTGTGCACTTCACGGGCTCGACCGGCACCTTCAATTCGATCTGGCAATCCGTCGCGGCGAACATGTCGAATTACCGCGCCTATCCGCGCCTCGTCGGCGAGACCGGCGGCAAGGACTTCATCATGGCGCATGCTTCAGCGGACGCCGAGGCGCTCGCCGTCGCCATGGTGCGCGGCGCCTTCGAGTATCAGGGCCAAAAGTGCTCGGCCGCCTCGCGCGCCTACGTGCCGAAGTCGTTGTGGCCCGAAGTCTCGCAGCGCCTCGAGGCCGAGGTGAACGCCATCAAGATGGGCGACATCACCGACTTCCGTAACTTCATGGGCGCGGTCATCGACAAGAAGAGCTTCGAGAACATCCGCGGCTACATCGAGGCCGGCAAGCGCGACGGCGCCAAGGTCTGGCTGGGCGGTGACTGCAATAGCGAAACCGGCTGGTTCGTGCGCCCGACCGTGGTGCTCGCCGAGGACCCCAAGCACAAGCTGATGCGCGAGGAGATCTTCGGCCCGGTGCTCACCGTGCACGTCTACGACGACGCCAAGCTCGACGAGACGATAAAGCTCGTCGACGAAGGCTCGCCGTACGCTTTGACGGGCGCCATCTTCGCGCGCGACCGCAACGTGGTCAGCCGCCTCACGCACCAGCTGCGCTTCGCCGCCGGCAACTTCTACATCAACGACAAGCCCACCGGCGCCGTCGTCGGCCAGCAGCCGTTCGGCGGCAGCCGCGCCTCGGGCACCAACGACAAGGCCGGCAGCTTCTTGAACCTCGTGCGCTGGGCCAGCCCCCGCGCCATCAAGGAGACCTACGACGCGCCCCGCGCCGTGGGCTATCCGTTCATGAGCGAAGCCTAGCCGTCCAGGATCTCGCGTAGGCGATCGCGGACCACCGGCCACTCCGCGGCGGTGATGCTGTAGACGCACGTGTCGCGCAGGCTCCCGTCGGGCATCGTCATGTGACTGCGCAGGATGCCGTCGAGCTTCGCGCCCAGGCGCTCGATGGCCTTGCGGCTCTGTTCGTTGGCGACGTGCGTGCGCAGCTCGACGGCGATGCAGGCCAACGTATCGAAGGCGTGCGTCAGCAGCGCACGGCCTCGACGAGGTCCGCGAGATGTGTCTGCGATAGCGGCTCGAGAGTTGCTTCCGGCCGCCGCAACGTCACCGGGGTGAGCCAGGTCATCTCGAATCTCCATTACCGGAAGCACTTCGCTTTGTGAAAATTTTGGCCGCGCGCCTCTTTTTTTCGCGTGATCATACCGCGTCCTACGATCGCTGTGCATGTCCAGCGTAATTCGCCTCGCCGAAGCCCAACTCCCCAAGCCGCGTCCCTTCCTCAAGTGGGCCGGTGGTAAATCGAAGCTCGTCGAAACCATCATGGCGCGCTTCCCTCACAGCTTCGGCGATTACTTCGAGCCGTTCCTGGGGGGAGGCGCCGTGTTCTTCGGGCTCGGGCCCGAGCGCGCGGTGCTCGCCGACATGAACCTCGAGCTGGTCACCGCTTACAAGGCGCTGCGCGACGACCTGCCGCGCGTGATGGCCGCCTTGCGCAAGCATCGCGCCGACCGCGACCACTTCTACGAGGTCCGCGCCAAGGACGCCTCGAGCATGTCGCCCACCGCGCGCGCGGCCCGCATGATCTATCTCAACCGCACCTGCTATAACGGACTGTACCGCGTGAACCGCTCGGGCAGCTTCAACGTGCCGTTCGGCAAGTACGACAACCCCACCATCTGCGACGAAGAGAACCTGCGCGCCGTCTCGCACGCCCTCCAGGACGCGCAGATCGAGCACGCCGACGTGTTCACCACCGTCGCGAAGGCCCGCGCCGGCGACCTGGTCTACTTCGACCCGCCCTATGACCCAGTGTCGAAGACCGCGTCGTTCGTCTCGTACACCGAGAAGGGCTTCACCTCCGAGGATCAGGAGCGCTTGGCCCAGACCTTCGCGAGCCTCGCCGAGCGCGGCGTGCACGCGGTGCTGTCGAACTCCGACACTCCGTTCATCCGCAAGCTCTACAAGGGCTTCCGTGTCGAGACGGTCCACGTGCGTAGAGCCATCAACAGCCGCGCCGACCGCCGTGGTCCCGTCGCCGAAGTGCTGGTTTCGACGACGTAGCCTGGCGCGTCGGCGGCTCTACGATGCCTACCTTGCCGCTGGGGCCCGGAGATCTCTCTACGGCTCCTCGGGCGGCTCGCAGCTGCTGATGGAGTTGATCCACTCCTCGATGACCGCGAGCGCCGCGTCATGCGGCACGGCGCGCGCGAGCGGTGGCATACGATACTGCGGCAACGTCGTCTGCATGCGCACGTAGACCTGCGAGCTGTCGGGATCCGCGGGCGCGAGCAGCCGGCCGGTGCCCGGCTCGATGAGCTCTTCCATCTCGCTGATGGAGGGTGGCGCGTCGCAAATGTTCATGCCGACGAAGTCCGTGGAGTAACGGAAGTCCGCTGGAACGAACGTGGGGCCATCGGGGCGGTGGCAGACCGAGCAGTTGGCGTGCAGGTAGGCGCGCGCGCGCTCCTCGATGGTCCGCGTCTCGTCCGCCAGCGGCGCGAGGTTCGCCCATGGCGCCGGCGCGTTGGTCGGGTCGACGATGCCGAGGTGCACGAGAGTGTCCATCTGGTTCCAGGTGCGGCCGGTCGCCGGATAGACGATGTCGTGGTTGAGCTGCGCGGTCTCCGGCCCGAGGCTCGTGCCCGCGATGGTGTTGTGACACTGGAAGCACTGCGAGCGGCTCGGGTACTGCCAGACTTGCGTGCCCCAGGTCTTGTAGTCGCCCAGGGAGCCGACGAGCGTCGCGTCCGTCTGCTCGTCGTTCCACGCGTAGGTGTAGGCGGCCCACGCGCCGGTGACGGCGTCACGGACCACGAAGCGCGTCTCGACCTTGAGCGCGCCGAGCGCGAACTCCTTCACGAGCACGCTGCCGGGCGGGAAGTCGAAGTCGCCGTCGCTCGCGAGGGTGATCTGCGCGTCGTCGGGGATCGCCATCCAGCGGCTCTTGATGGCGCGGTCGCTCCATAGCTCGGCCGCGGGGGCGAACGGGATGAGATCATCCACCGGGCCGCCGATGCCGCCAGCGTCGACGTCGAAACAGCCAGTCTGCGATAGCAGCTGCGGCGCGGTGGTCTCACCGCTCACTGTCGCGTCTTGCAGCATGCCGACCCAGCCGCTCAGACCACCGACCGCCGTTGGCGCGCCGAAGAGCATGACCGCGTAGAAGTTGTCGTTCAGGTCGTGCGCGAACGACGCGACCGGCACGCCTTCCTGGACGAGCTCGTAGTCGGCGGTGCAGCGCGCCACGACGCCAGGCGCGCCGACGATGTCGGGGTTGTAGCCATTCTCGTACGGCAGCTCGTGGCTCTTGCAGACCAGGCCCGGGCCGCAATCCGCGGACGAGTTGCAGGTGACCCCTGTCGCCGTCGAGATGGCATCGACGTTCGGCACCACCCAGATACGCTGCGTCGAGTAGTCACCGAAGAAGTAGCCGCCGGTGAAGGTCGGCGCCGTCGTGCCACGGTAGACCTGACCGCCCGAGATGGCGCGGCCATAGATGTTGTTGGGCAGGCGGTGCTCGGGGAGCGTGACCGGCGGATTGGTCACACTGTACGATTCGCCATGGCGGACTTGCAGCATTGGCCACTGCACTTGGTTCGCGAAGGTCGTGCACGCCGGATTGACCGGGTCCACGCCGTCGTTCGGGTACTCGTTGGTGTTCCAGCCGTTGGCGCAGTGGTAGCCCTCGAAGTAGCCCCAGCCATAGTTGCCGCCTGCCTGGACGTTGCGATTGACCTCTTCCCAGGTTCCGTTGCCCACGTCACCGAGCCAGATGCTGCCGTCGGCGGGGTCGAAGCTCCACTGCCACGGATTGCGGAAGCCGTAAGCGTAGATGAACGGCTGGATGACGCCGAGCTCGATGTTCTTGGTCGGGTTGGGATCCGTCCCGTCGCCACCGTAGCGTGGGTTGTCCGGAGGAACCTCGACGCCATCGGTGTACTGCCAGCCCTCGTTGAAGTCGAGGTTGGCCGGGTCGACTTGGATGGTGAAGTTCGAGACGTCGAGGCGGAGCAGCTTGCCACGCAGCGACGAGAGGTTCTGCGCCTGCTTGCCGCCGCAGTGACCTTGTGGTCCGCCATCGCCGACAGCCCAGTAGAGATAGCCATCGCTGCCGAAGTGCGCGGCGTTGCCAGCGTGAAGACCGTCCTCGTTCGCGGAGTGGCCGCAAGAACGTGAGTAGCCCGGGTCTGCCTCTGGTGGATCCGCGGTCTCGTTGTAGTTGATGGCGATGAGGACCTGCTCGCTCGCGCGGTCGAAGGTCAGACCGCCGTCGGCCGAGGTGAAGCGCGAGAGGCGCACCTGGATATGGGGATTGAGCTGCTGACCCTCTTCGTCGACGCGATTCCACTTGTAGCAATACGGCACGTAGGCCGCGTGGTCGGTCGCGAAGTTTGGCGAGAAGACCAGCGCCGCCGCCGAGCAGTCCCAGCCGGTGAATTGAACGTCGGAGAGATTGAGCGCCAGCACCTTGTCGGCGGCGACGGCAGTGGGATCGTTCGGGAACGAGTAGATCTGACCGTTACGTTGGTTCACGTAGATGCGCGACGGATCGCCGGGCTTCTGCGACATCGAGACCGGTCCGCTGAAACGGATGCCGGGGAAGCGGTCGACGAATACACGCGAGCGCGATGCCTTGCGCGGCAAGCATGTCTGCTGTGACGGACGCGCGTCGAGGCCGGCTTCCGGAGGCGGCGGATCTTCGTCGGTCGGGCCGCCGTCGCCATCGCCGCCGTCCCCGCCGTCGGTGTCACCGTCGCCACCGTCTTGGTCGGTTGGATCGTGATCACCGTCGCCGTCCTGGTCGGTGAGATCCTCATCCGTCGGGCCACCGTCGGTGACGACATCGCCGTCACCAGGCGGGAGGTTGTCGTCATCGTCGTCACCGCAGGCGGTGAACAGAGCGAGCATGACGAATGGGAATGCGAGCTTGAGCGGCGAACGGGTGGCGAAGAACAAACAGGAGCTCCCCGATGAACTACAGGCTGGGAGCATAGACGACTTCGTTCGGATGCGTCAGCCGTTTAGTGACAAGGCTCTCGGGTGAGGCGCCGGCGGCTGCCCGCTGGAAAGGTCCACTCGGGGGTGGCGAGGGCCTCGCCGTCTCCGGGGAGCGCGTACCAGGGACCATCGGCGCCCCGTAGGACGTGAATTTGCTGGGCGGGCATGTAGCTCTGGACCAGCAAGAAGCGCTGCTCGCCTTTGGTGTTCTCGACCACGTCAGCGACGAGCACGGCGTGTCCCGGCGAGCCGCCGACGATGAAGACATCGCCGACCTCGAGCTTTTCGCTGTCGGCCACGGCGGTCAGGTCACGGTGCAGCGACAGGGTCCCCGCCCAGGTGAAGACGGCGTCGAGGTAGCCGCGAAACGCGGCATGGCTGTCGCTGGGCTCGGCACGCGTGGCCCATTGCAAATGATTCGCAGAAGCACTTGGCCGCTCGCCCTTGCGGTAGCGCTCCCAGGGCATCGGGTCGCCGCTCGTCGCGGTGAAGCAGATCGGCAGCTTGCGGGCGAAGCGGTGCTCGGCGAGCAGGCGCATCACGGCGTCCGCGCATTGCTGCAGGTCGTGCTTGCCCACGTCGATGTCGACGACCGCGAGATGACCACGTTGATAGCGCTTCAGCGCGCCGTTCCAGAGGAGCACGTCGGGGTTGCCGTCGAGCAGGGGCAGGTCGCGCAGAAAAGCCGCGAGCGAATCGTCAGGAGCCGCGGCGCGCGCGAAACCTCTCGGTGGCTCGAAGCGCTTGGCGATGGTGTCGTGGCCGCCCTGCTGTGCCGTCTGCCAAAGCGGACTCGCGACTGCCGTGAGGGCAACGAAGCTAGCTGCGCAGAAGCACGTCACAGTAGTAGCGTACCTTCTTTACGGCGGCGCCCAACTGGTTGTGCTGGATATTTTTGCGCAGGCTCAAAAGCACTTTGCGCTTGATGCGATAGCCGTTCAGGGCGCTGCGCTTAGTGGCAGCCGCGGACTTGCCCTCGAGGGCGGAGAAGAACGTCTCCTTGGGATAGCCCCAGGCTTCGAGGTGCGCCGGGTCGAGGCGCCCGACGACTTCGCGCGCCAGCTCGAGGACCTCGGGGCGCGCCTGCAGATCCGCGGCCCAGGTGTCGAGTGAGCTCGCGACCGGGCGCCGGTGCTTCTCGACCGACATCGGGTCGCCGAAGCTCTTGCTGATGTGCTCGTGCTCACCGTAATCGACGGCGCCCGCCTCGTGCGGCAGCTCGAGATGCTCGAAGATGCGCTTGGCGTGAGTCTCGGGGTCGGCCACCAGGTCGTCATAGCGGACATGAACGTACGGGACCGGCTTGTCGATGAGAAACTTGCCGATACCAGCGACGTACGGCTCGACGACCGGGTTCTGGGCGTGCGCCGCGGCGTAGTCACCACCGAAGAACGAGTGAGCCTGCGAGTGCCAGATCGCCATCGGATGGCGGGTCAGCACCACGTATTTGGCGCGCGGGAAGAGCTTGGTGATGAAGGGCAGGGTGAGGGCGTAACCGGGTGTCTTGTCGAGGAAGTGCGTCTTGCTCGTCCGCTCGAGCAGACGCGCGTAGAGCGTCGCGGGGTAGGCGCGCAGGGCGTCGAGGTAATCGGCCTCCTTGTTGGGCAGCTCCTCGACGAGCTCGCGCAGCGCCTGGGCGCCGTTCACGTGGTCGTACTGCGCCTTCTCGACGATGTCGTAGTAGCCCAGGTAGGCTAAGGGCGTGAGCAGATGCGGCTCGGGATGCGTGAAGATCCGCGAGTGCGAGCCGATGATCCGTTGCAACATGGTGGTGCCGCTACGTGGCGCACCGACGAGGATGATGAGGTTCTCGTGCAACATGGGGCTCAAGTGGCGCGGCCTGAGGGATTCGAACCCCCGACCCTCGGATTCGAAGTCCGTGGCGTTGTTCCTCCCAGAGCCGCGAAGAGACAACGCTTTCAGACATCGGCGTGAGGGCGGTGCCGCGCCGGTGCCGCAGACGGTAGCAGGGAAGCGAGTCCGGGTCACGCGGCCGAAGCGAGGCACGTCATGAAGACGACCATCGGCTTCCTTGTGAGCTCGCGCCATCTCG
>JBDHVB010000253.1:0-7490 GCA_039809465.1 Myxococcota bacterium | reverse complement strand
GTGAAGAAGGCGAGCACTCAGGTCGACGATCTCCTCGAGGAGATCCGCACCACCATCGAGAAGAAGCAGCGCGTGCTGGTCACGACGCTCACCAAGCGCATGGCGGAGGACCTCACCGAGTTCTTGTCCGAGGCCGGCGTGCGCGTGCGCTATCTGCACTCCGACATCAACACGCTCGAGCGCATCGAGATCCTGCGCGAGCTGCGGCTCGGTACCTACGACGTGCTCGTGGGCATCAACCTGCTGCGCGAGGGCTTGGACTTGCCCGAGGTCGCGCTGGTCGCGGTGCTCGACGCCGACAAGGAGGGCTTCCTGCGCTCGGGCACCTCGCTCATCCAGACGATCGGCCGCGCCGCCCGCAACATCGAGGGCCGCGTCATCCTGTACGGTGACACGATGACGGCCTCGATGAAGGCCGCCATCGAAGAAACCACCCGCCGCCGCGAAAAGCAGGTCGCCTACAACCAGGCAAACGGCATCACCCCGCAAACCATTCGCAAGGCGATCCGCGATCTATCGCCTGCCGCGACCGACGAGCTCTTGGTGGATGACGGCGCGGCGCGCTCTGACATCAAGGCAGAGGATATTCCTGAGCTGCTCAAGAAGCTCAAAGTCGACATGCATAGGGCGTCGGATGCTCTCGAGTTCGAGAGGGCGGCGCAGCTGCGGGATCGGATTAAGGAGCTGGAGCAGGTTTATTTGGCGTTTGGGGGGAGTGATTCGGCGGCGTAGGAGCTGGGAGGCCGAGTGCCGAAAACCCGAGTGCCGAGTGCCGAGTGCCGATTGCCGATTGCCGATTGCCGAAAGCCGATAGCTGTCTCCCGCTCCGCAATAACGCAAAAGGCGCCCCCGACCGCAGTCAAAGGGCGCCTTCGCGTATTCTATCTAATCGCTATAGCGACTAGTGGAAGGACTACTTGTAGTCCGGGGGATTGTCCTTCAGCTTCGAGCCGTCGGCCGCGTAGCGGGGGCCGCCGTTCGCAACCGCGTTGGCCTTCGCCTTGAGGGCGTCAGCAACGGCCTGAGCCGCGTCAGCTTCCTTCACGCTCAGGTCTTCGTAACCTTCGCGAGCCGCTTCGCCGACGTTGCCAGCGATACGAACAACCTGCTTCGCCGCGTCCTTCACGAGCTGAACGCTCTTGTCGGTCACGTACTGAGCGCCCGAGCCGGCAACCTGGGCCGCGCCGATACCGGCGTGGAAGCCCTTGACCGCGCCGTCAGCGCCGCCCTTGATGGCCGCCGAAGCGCCGTTGATCAGGCCCGAGCCAGCGAAGGCAACGCCAGCGCCGGTCGCGCCGAGCAGCAGAGCCGCCGGCAGGGTGATCGGGCCGAGGCCCGGGATCGCGGCGCCCGCGATAGCGGCAGCGCCAGCCACAACGGTGGTCGCGGCGCCGAGAACGCGCGCGGCCTTGACCGTCTGGTCGTTGTTGATCAGCGCGTCGCCCTTGATGAAGCCCTTGACCGCGCCACCAGCCGCACCAACGACGGTGCCAGCGGGGACAGTCACGACGCCGCTAACGATCGCTGCGGCGGTACCAACTACCTTGAGGTTTTCTTTCGAAGCTTCACCGCGTGCGATGATGCGATCGGCCAAAGAGGCCTTCTGCTGTACAGAGGTCATGATAATTTCTCGCTCCCAAACTTCGTCACGCCCGTGTGACGGAAGTGAGCACCTTATCGGAGCGGCGTCGGCGGTGTTGCGTGCTGCGTCGAGACGATTTTCCGCAACTTTGTCACGCTCCAGCCGAAAACTCTCTCGTCGATAGTTAGGCCACTGTTTTCTGTCGGCACTGGCTTCTCGCTCCCAAGCTTTAGCCAGCGTGTTTGCCCTTAGTGTGGATGTACCGAGGAGCTCCCGCATGCCCGTGCGGTCCTCGGCTGGAATGGGATCTCGCATGCCCGTGCGACCCCAACGAAGCCCGTGTGATTGAGACAAGCTTGCCCGAGCTATGCTCTCGAGGTGCCCGAGCCAAGGTTGCCCCCTTGCTCGGGCACCATTATTTGCCGCTCGCTCCGCCCCCTGGAATCTTCGCGCGCTGCGTGTGAGAACCGTGGGCCGATGCGCCAGGACATCGCCGACAAGATCGCCGCGCTGCCGCACAGCCCTGGCGTCTACATCATGCGCGACGCGAAGGGCGTCGTGTTCTACATCGGCAAGGCGAAGAGCCTCCGCGATCGCGTACGCAGCTACTTCTCGGGCTCCGACACGCGCGCCTTCGTGTCGCTCCTCGACCGGCTGCTCGCCGAGCTCGACGTGGTGCTCACCAGCAACGAGAAGGAGGCGATGCTCGTCGAGAGCGAGCTCATCAAGGAACACGAGCCCCGCTTCAACGTCCACCTCAAGGACGACAAGCGCTTCCTGTGCATCCGCCTCGACACGCGCGAGCGCTACCCACGCCTCCAAGTCGTGCGGCGCTTCGGCAAGGACGGTGCCCGCTATTTCGGACCGTACCACTCGGCGCATTCGCTGCGCGAGGTCGTGCGCCTGGTGAACCGGCACTTTCAGCTGCGCACCTGCAACGATCAGGTGCTCGCGAACCGCACCCGCCCCTGCCTCCAGTACCAAATCAAGCGCTGCCCAGCCCCATGCGTCTTCGACCTGTCGCACGGCGAGTACACCCTCAACGTCGACAACGTCATCGCCTTCCTCGAGGGCAAGGAGACCGAGCTCATCGTCGAGCTCGAGACGCGCATGCGTGCCCGCGCCAGCGAGGAGGCCTTCGAGGCCGCCGCCCTCATCCGCGATCAGATGCTCGCCATCCAGCGCTCGCTCGAGCGTCAGAAGCTCGTCACCAGCGACTTCGTGAACCGCGACGTGGTCGGCGTGTACCGCGAGGGTCCGAACGTCGAGATCCACGTGATGCGCACCCGCGACGGCCGCCTGGTCGACGCGCAGCGCTACTCGTTCGACTCGCTCGAGCAGCCCACCAGCGAGATCCTCTCGGACTTCGCCGGCGCCTTCTACACCAACGAGGCCGACGTCCCCGACGAGATCCTCTTCCCTCCCGAGTTCGAGTGGGACGCCGCGCTCGCCGAGTTGCTCACCGAAAAGCGTGGCCGTAAGGTCGCGGTCCTCGTGCCGCAGCGCGGCGACAAGGCGCGCCTCATCGAGCTCGCCGCCAAGAACGCGCACCAGGCCTTCGTCGACAAGCAGCGCGAGGCCGGCGCCGCCAAGACCTCGGTCGAGCGCTTGCAGCGCGCCTTGCACCTACGCCGTCCGCCAGAGCGGATCGAGTGCTTCGACATCTCGCACTTCCAGGGCGGCCAGATCGTCGCGAGCCTCGTGCGCTTCGACCACGGCCTCCCCAACAAGAGCCTCTACAGGCACTACAAGATCCGCTCGACCGCCGGCCAGGACGACTTCCAATCGATGTACGAGGTCATCCAGCGCCTCGTCCGCCGTGGAATCGAGGAGCAGCACCTCCCCGACCTCATCGTCATCGACGGCGGCAAGGGTCAGCTCGCCTCGGCCCGCGCCGCCCTCGACGATCTCGCGGTCCACGACGTGGAGCTCATCTCTCTCGCGAAGTCGCGCCTGCAAGACGACGAAGTCCGCGAGAGCCCCGCCTCGGTCGACATGTCCGATCTCGCGGTGCTCGAGGCCGCCGCCGATGATCTGGCGGCCGCCGAAGCGGTCACCGAGATGAGCACCGCCACGAGCGACGCCTCCGACGTGCCGAGCGAGCTCCAGCGCTCGCCCGAGCGGGTGTTCGTCTCCGGGCGCAAGGACGCCGTGGTGCTGCGCCAGAACTCGGCGGAGCTCTTCTTGCTGACGCGCGCCCGCGACGAAGCCCACCGCTTCGCCATCACCTTCCACCGCCAGCTCCGCGGCAAGGCGAGCACCCGCTCCGCGCTCGACGACATCCCGGGCATCGGCCCCAAGCGCCGCAAGCTGCTATTGCGCACCTTCGGCTCGATCGCCCGCCTGAAAGCCGCGAGCTTCGACGATGTCGCCAAGGTCGTGGGCGAAGCGACCGCCAAGAAGCTCCTCGCCGGTCTCGCGGGCATCGCCTCATGAAGGTGCTGGCCCTCATCGCGGCACGCGCCGGCTCGAAGGGTCTCAAGAGCAAGAACGTCCGCAAGCTCGCGGGTGTGCCGCTGCTGACACGCGCGGTGCGGCTCGCGCATCAGAGCCAGCGCAAAGGCGAGCGCTGGCGTGTCGCCGTGAGCACCGAGAGCCCGGCCTACGCAAGGCTCGCACGCGCCGCTGGAGCGGACGTCATCGCGAGGCCGCGCGATCTCGCGACCGACCGCGCCCGCCTCATCGACGCCGTCCTGCACGCCATCACGGACAGCGACTGCGACGTACTGCTGCTGCTCTCGGCGACCACGCCGCTCACCAAGCCCAGCGACGTGCGCCGCGTGCTCTCTGCTTGGCGCCGCCACCGCGTCGGCGTCGCGAGCATCACGCGCGATACACCCGCCTCCCTGCGCTTCAGCCGCGATGGCGGCACGCTCGAAGCAACGAGCCGCGCCTTGCCTGGCCGACGCCAAATGGAGCCTTCGATCTGGCGACTCAATGGCGCTCTCTACGCCGCGAGCCCGACCTGGCTCGAGCGTCACGGCCGCTTCGTGGTCGCAGGGAAGAGTGTCGGTGTCACGATGCCCAAGAGCCGCAGCCTCGACATCGAAGACGCCGAAGATCTGGCGATTGCCGGCGCTCTGCTGAGCGCCGGGATGTAGGTGCTCACCTACAAGGCCCTCCCGAGGTTTGACAGGTCAGGGAGCCGTCGTTACTAGTTACCAGCGTTTCAAGACGGAACGTCTTTCCATAAGTATTCGGGACTGCGGCGAAAATACGTGACCGGCACCATCAAAAACGCAGCGCTCAAGAAGTCGCTCGGCGCCGGTCTCATCGTGGCGGCGACGCTATGCGCGGCGGCGCCGCTGCGTGCTCAAGAAGTCCTCTTTAGCGGTGGCGACGTGCGCGCCAACCCGCTGTTACCCGAGAGCAAGGGTGTGAAGGTCGGCGAAGGCCGCCTGCACCCGTTCTTCGAGCTCGACGCGCACAGCATCTACAACGCGCCGCGCTTCTCCTCGGGGCTCTATGACGCGGCGGCCGAGCGCTTCCCGTCGCTCACCCCGCCGCAGGTCGATCCGCTCGCCAGCCGCCGCAACGACTTCTACTTCGTCGGCCGCCCGGGCGTGGACTACAAGCTGCCCTCCCCGCACCTCGAGATCGGCGCCACCGCCTACGTCGAGCGCCAGCAGTACATCGACAACGATCAGTTCTCCTCGTGGCAAGGTGGCATCGGCGGCAACCTGCACTTCAACAAGGACGGCCCGCTGCAGCTGCGTGCCTCGGAGCGTCTGACGCGCATCGCGGCGCCCGGCAATCAGACCTTCGCGCAGCGCTTCGATCACTGGACCAACAGCACCGGTGTCGGCGTCGACGTGGTGCCAGGCGGCGGCGCGCTGAAGCTCTCGGCGGACATGAGCTTCTACTTCGACTGGTACGACAAGGACTCGCAGGTCCCGCCTGAGTACTTGAACAACGAGCGCTACACACCAACGCTGCGCGCCTCGTGGTCCTTCCTTCCGAAGACGCAGGTCTTCGTCGAGACCACGACGACCTTCACGAACTTCCGCGAGACCCAGGGTCTCTTCGCGAACCGCGACAGCTGGATCTACTCGGCCTACGCCGGCTTGAACGGCGTCATCACCCCGAAGATCTCGGCGCTCTTGAGGGTCGGCTACACGGGCATCACCGCCGACACCTTGTCCGCGCTCGACCCCAGCAAGAACACAGTGGGGACACAGCTCGAATTCACCTGGAACGCCACCGCGACCACGAAGCTGCGCCTCGGCGGCGTGCGCTCGCTCGAGCCGATCCCGATCTTCGTCTACGCCACCATGTGGAAGGCGTACACGCGCATCGATCAGGCGATCGCCTCACGCCTCAACCTCAGCCTCGGCGCCGAGTACTACAACTTCAGCTATCAACGTGGCGCGCAGGCCACCGGCGGCGACGCCGACGACGGCGGCGACCGCCGCCACGACGACGCCATCCAGGCAAGCATCGCCATCGCGTACTACGTCACCGAGTTCATCACCATCTCCCTCGTCGACCGCGTCGACTACCGGCACACCAACTACGTCTACGACCAAGTCGTCCAAGGCGTGCTCTTCGACGACACGAACGCCGGCTTCATCACCAACGATCTCTTCCTACGCTTCGGCTTCCGCTATTAGCGCCAGCACCGTCAGAACATCTTGGAGCGCTTCGAGGAGCACGGCGATGAAACGCCCCGCGCCCTACTGAATCGCAAGCTCTAACGTCAAAAAGCCAGTCCGGCCCGCGGTCATCTCGATGGCACGCCGGAAAACGCGGCCGGTGCGCGGATCCTCGGTGAGCTCGAGGCTTTGTTGGAAGAGGTTGTAGATCTCGCCGCTCACCGCATAATCGAATTTCCAGATACGCGATTCCCAGCGCACCTTCACGTCGGCGGTCATGTGGAAGGTGTGACGGGCGGCGCCGCGCCAGGTCGCCATGATCGGCGTTGGCCCCTGGGCGAGCTCCGCGATGGCGATGCGGGTGAACGGCTGACCGTCGCGATAGCGGATGGCGGTCGAGAGGGTCAGGCCGTCGATGGGCGTCCAGCCGGCGAGCGTCTTGATGGAGAAGGCGCGGTCGTGATCGAAGCGCCCCCGGTCGTTGACGCGGGCGTTCGGGTTGGCGCTGCTCTCGTTGACCACGCCCGGGTCGTTGCGGTCCGCGAACGAGCCGAAGGTGCCGCTGCCGATGTCCCAGTAACCCGCCGCGGTCAGGTTCAAGAACCAGGGCCGCCGGTCGCCCACCTCGTCGGCCTCGACGCTCACGAGCTGCACCTCGGCGCCGATGAAGCGGTTGTCACGCAAGCGATTCTCGAGGCGGTAGAGCTCCTGCCCCTCGGTGCCGGGCACGCGGTTGTACGCCGTCAGGTTCTGACCACCGCCGGGGAGCAGGTCTTCGCCACGGCCGTCGCCGCCCGGATCGAAGAACTGCGTCTGTTGATAGCTGTTCGCCGCCGCTCCGTTGAGGCGAGCCACGAAGGCGTCGAGGTGAAAGCGCAGCGAGCCGGTCATCACGGCGCGGAAAGGTCCGAAGCGCGGCGTGACCCAGCCGATGGCGAACTGATTGCTCGTCGGACGCGCGATGCGCGGGTCGACCGTGTGGTAGCGGCCACCCGTACGCGAAAGCAGACCACCCGCTTCGTCCGCGGCCGGATTCAAGTCGCCGTTGTCGTTCCAGGCGTAGGTCTGACCGTTGCCGACGGCGGGGTCGAGGAAGCGCGCGACCTCGGCGGTGAGCCGGTCGGGCTCGCGGCGCAGCAGCGTGAAAAACTCACCGCCGTTCGCGAAGCCATGCGTCGCGGCGACACCGACCGCCGGCGTCCAGAACGACAGGCGCGTGGCGTTGGGCACCCCCACCGCACCGTGGTCGATGGCGAGCATGCCGCGCAAGGTGACGCCCGCGATGTCCTTCTCGACGTTGCCCTCGAGGCGCAGCG
>JBDHVB010000252.1:0-7529 GCA_039809465.1 Myxococcota bacterium | reverse complement strand
CGAGCTGCGGATAGAGCTCGAGCAGCTCGGGGAGCGCCGGCGCGATGATCAAGCGCCCGATCCGGCCCGGCACGTCGATCCGCAGCCTGCCGGAGGGTTGCGCCCCTGTCCGCCGGAACAGATTCTCGACGTCCTCCACGTCGGCGAGCAGGCGCAGGCAGCGCTCATAGAATGCGATGCCATCCTGTGTCGGCGAGACCTTGCGGGTCGTGCGGTGCAGCAGTCGCGCGCCGACGTGTCCCTCCAGCTCCTGAACGGCCGCCGAGACGGATGAGCGCGGCACGCCGAGGAGATCGGCCGCGCGCGTGAAGCTCGACGATTCGACGACGCGGGCGAAGATGCGGAACCGATCGATGCGGTCCAAGGGAGCGCTCCATTGTTCTGAGTTTCTGACAAGTGATGTCAGAAGAGCCCCGTTTATCCGAAAATCCTAGGCGATATGTTCACCGGGCGAAAGCGGCCGCCAGCGCGGTCGCGACTCAAGGAGCTCCCGATGACCAACCACGACATCAAAGGCAAAACCGCCATCATCGCCGGCGGGGCGAAAAACCTCGGTGGGCTGATCGCCCGCGATCTCGCCGCCCACGGCGCGAAGGCGATTGCCATCCACTACAACAGCGCGGCGACCAAGGCCGAAGCCGAGGCGACAGCGGCGGCGGTCAAGGCGACGGGCGCCAAGGCTGTCGTCTTCCAGGCGGACCTGACGACGGCGGGCGCTGTCGAGAAGCTCTTCGCCGATGCGGTCGCAGCCATCGGGCGGCCGGACATTGCCATCAACACAGTCGGCAAGGTGCTCAAGAAGCCAATCCTCGAGATCTCCGAAGCCGAATACGACGCGATGAGCGCGGTCAACACGAAGTCCGCCTTCTTCTTCATCAAGGAAGCCGGAAAGCACCTCAATGACAACGGCAAGCTGCTGACGCTCGTCACGTCGCTGCTCGGCGCCTTCACCCCCTTCTACGCAAGCTATGCCGGCACCAAGGCGCCGGTGGAGCACTTCACGCGCGCCGCGTCCAAGGAGTTCGGCGCGCGGGGGATCTCGGTGACGGCCCTCGGGCCGGGGCCGATGGACACACCTTTCTTCTATCCGGCGGAGGGCGCCGATGCCGTCGCCTATCACAAGACCGCGGCGGCGCTCTCGGGCTTCTCGAAGACCGGCTTGACCGACATCGAAGACATCGTCCCCTACGTCCGCTTCATGGTCTCGGACGGCTGGTGGATGACTGGCCAGACCATCCTCGTGAACGGCGGTTACACGACGAAGTGAGCGTGCGGCGGACGAGGCAATCGATCGCAACTCGGATCTTGCGTGTCCGCCAACTCGCCGCGCTCACCGCACCGGTGCGGGGCTCGTCGCGGGAGCCGCGGCGCCCATCGGCAGCTTGGGCTCGGTGGGCCTGCCCGTCTCGACGAAGGTCTTGAGGCGCAGCGCCTGCTCACCCAGCACCTTGTCGATTGGCGCGGCCATGGTCGCGAGCCCGCCTGGCAGGTAGCCGCCGACGTTGTACGTCATGGTGAGCTTCGTGGTCTTGGGGTCGGCCGCTTCGACGAAGAAGGTCATCGCGCCGCTGACGCCCGCGCCAGCGAGCGGGCCCAGTCCACCGACCATCATCAGGAGGCTGCCCGGCTCGACGCGGGTCACGGTCATGTGCTGCGCGCCGCCGCCGTTCGCGAGCTTCTCGCAGAAGCATCCGCCAGGGCGGACAGCGAGGGTGAGGTTCGCGGATTGGTGCGAGTAGGTGTGCTCGGGGTTCCACCAGCGGCCGATCTTGAGCAGCGACTGCCAGGTCTTGAGGCTCGGGGCGTTGATGGTGACGACGTGCTTGACGCCCAGGCCGGAGGGGAGCGAGTCCGAGACTTCCGCGTGCGCTATGGCGGGCAAAAAGAGCGCTGCCGCGAGCGCCATCGGAATTTTATTCATGTTTTGCCTCCAGACCTTGGGGTGACTGCCGTACAGGGGGCGGTTCGCTAACTGACAAGTCGGTCATGTGCTAGGGTTCAAGGCATGCTGACGATCGTTTTTGCTTTGCTTGCCGCACCGTCCCCGGAAGCCGTCGATGTCGAAGCACACAAGCCGAATTTGAAGGTTTGGAGCGACGGCAAAGGTCACTACATCGCCGCCGAGCCGAGCTTCGAGCACGTCTATTACGGCGACGGGAAGACCTTCTTCGACTCCACGCCTTTCTCGACGTACAGCGACGGCAAGACCGCGAGCGCGACCCTGCGTGACATGCGCTATGACCGACAGAATCAGACCGAGCTGGCGCGCGACCGCGACATGAATCTCAGCGTCACCTGCGGCAAGCGCACCAGCAAGCTCACGCCGCTCGAGGACGAGAAGGCCAAGGCGATGCTCGGCGGCGCGGTCTTCAATCGCATGCCGCACAACTACAAGCCGTACGTGCTGGCGCGCGACACCAAGGGCACCTACTACTTCGTCGACCGCGGCCGCTATCCCGACAACGAGCGCTCGTTCCGCGTCTTCATCGGCCAGCGCGGCAACATGAAGGAGCAGAAGCTCTCGAACATCGTCCACGATAGCGCTGGCGACATCTTCGCGACGCCCACGGGCGATCTGCGCCTCGTCACTGGTGACCCGACCTACAGCGAGTGGGTGAAGGGCGACAAGCACACCAAGCTGCTCGACATCCCCATCGAAGACAACGTGCCGATGATCTACACCGAGCTCGGCCCGTACAAGTCCGTGCGCTTGGGCACGCCGTGTGACGATCTCTGACCCCAGAGCCTGCGCGGATAGTCGCCGTGGCCTCCGACTCCGTGGAGTTGGGCGCCCGGTGGCTCGTTGTCTGCTAAAGCGGTGCTCTTAGAGGTCGATGCCGCGGCCCTTGCAGGCTTTGACGACCTGAGGGCGATCCGCCGGACGCACGCTGTAGAGCTCGGCGCGCACGTCGCCGAGGCTCGAGAGCTGGCAGTACGCGAGCGCCACCAAGAGGTGGGCGCGCGGGGTGTCTTCGCGGTTCAGCGCCTGGCGGGCGCGCTCGACGGCGAGGTCGTACTTGCCGGTGTCGTAGAGGTCTTGCGCTTCGTCGAGGAGCGACTTCACCGCGGCTGATTCTTTCACGGGGACCTTGGGCTTCGTCACGGTCTCCGGGCGCGCCGTCGTCGTTGGCGGCGTGTTCGTGGTCGGCGGAGTGGGGTCGGGCGCCGGCTCTACCTCGGCTGGCGGTGGTGGTGGAGGAGGAGGGGGAGGCGGATCGGCCGTCGTCGCGTCCGCAATCGCGGTCGCAGGGAGCGGCGCGGGCGCGTCCCCCCGTGGCTGGAAGCGCCAGACCGCGGCGGCGAGCGCGACGGTGGCGACCGCCGCGCCAATGTAGAGCCCAGAGCGCCCCTTCTTCACCTTCGCGAGATCGACGAGGAGCGTGACCCCGGCGTCGGGCTTCAAGGCCTGCGCCTGGGCGGTCGGCAGCGCGCGCGGGTGTGGCACGTCCGCCGGCACTTCTCCCCGCAGCGCCTGCATCATCTGGGCGACGTCCTGGAAGCGGGCGGCGGGATCCTTCGCCATGGCGCGCTCGACCGTGGCGACGACGTGCGCGGGCACGTTGGGCGCGAGCTGATTCAACGGCTTCGGCTGCTCGTGCACGACGCGATAGAGGACGGTCGTCAGTGACTCGCCGTCGAAAGCAAAGCGCCCCGACAAGATCTCGTAGATGACCGCGCCGAGCGCGAACTGATCGACGCGCGCGTCGATGTTCGCGTCACCACGCGCCTGCTCGGGCGCCATGTAGCGCGGTGAGCCCAGCACCTTGGGCGCCGTGGTCGAGAGGGTGGTCTCCCAGGTGACCTTCGAGACCCCGAAGTCGAGGAGCTTCACGTGCGGCCGGGGCCCACCGACGTTGCATAGGTAAATGTTGCTCGGCTTGAGATCGCGGTGAACGACGCCGTGGGCATGCGCGGCGGTGAGGCCGGCCGCGATGTCGCCGATGAGCGGCAGGGCGTCGGCGAAGCTCATGGGGCCCTGCTGCAGGCGAAAGCCCAAGTCCTCACCTTCGAGGAGCTCCATGACCATGTACGGCATGCCGTGGGTCACGTTCCAATCGAGGACCGCGATGATGTTCGGGTGCGAGAGCTTGGCGCAGATCTCGGCCTCGCGGCGGAAGCGCGGCAAGAACTCACCGCTCTTCTTGGGGTCGACCGAGAGGATCTTGAGGGCGACTTTGCGGTCGAGACGCAGCTGATCAGCCTCATAGACGTAGCCCATTCCGCCCTGGGCGATGAGGCGGACGATCCGATAAGCGCCGTCGAGGATGTCGCCGCGCTCGAGCTCTTTGTGGAAAAGGACCTCGGTCACGTAGGGCGAAATACACCCGCTTCCTCCCGAGGTTTCAAGATCTCTCCCGTCACATTGCCACCATAAGACCCAATGGATATATCGCGCGCACCATGACCGAGACTGTCAAAGCCATGTTCGAGCAAGGTGGCACGACGTTCATCATCATCCTGTTGATGTCCGTTTTGGCCCTCACCGTCGGCATCGAGCGCTGGGCGGCGATGTTCGTCGCGCGCCGCCGCATGAGCGAGAGCACCGAGCGCATCTTGGGGCACCTGCGTGAGCGCAACCGCACCATGGCGCTCGCCGTGAACTCGACCGTGGCCCGTCACCCGGGCGCCCAGCTCTTCGAATTGCTCCTCGCCGATCGGGCCGTCAGCGCGGGCGAGATCCGCCGCATGCAGGCCCGCATCATCCGCGGCACCAAGACGCGCCTCTGGGTGCTGGGTACGGTCGGCGCCACCGCGCCCTTCGTCGGTTTGTTCGGCACCGTCGTCGGCATCATGCGCTCCTTCCGCGACATCTCGTCGAGCGGCTCTGGCGGCTTCTCGGTGGTCTCCGGCGGCATCAGCGAAGCGCTCATCACCACCGCGGCGGGCATCGCGGTCGGCGTGCTCGCCATGATCCTGTTCAATTATCTGGGCGTGCAGGCGGCGGCGTTCTCGGCCGAGCTCAAGGAGAACGCCGAGGAGATCGCCGAGTCCTCGCTCGCGCTCCCCTCGCAGTCGCTGCCGGCGGCAGGCTAGTCCGCGATGGCGACCAACATGCCCACCACCTCGGACGCCGGCGACGACGACGACTCGCCGATCTTCGCCGAGGTCACGATCACGCCGCTCACCGACGTCATCCTCGTCCTCCTGATCATCGTCATGGTCTCGGCCAACCAGATGGTCGACGCGGCGCGCGAGGGCCGACTCGAGGTCGACCTGCCGACCGCGGGCGCCGGCTCGTCGGACACGACGCCCGGTGAAGCCATGGTCATCGGCATCATGAAGGACGGCCGCATCGCGGTGGGTGGCGAGACCATCGACGAAGAGGCGCTGCAGACGATGCTCAAGGACAAGATGGCGAAGAGCCGTGAGACCCCGATCGTCATCGACGCCGACGGGGACCTCACCCACAAGTCCGTGGTGCGCGTCCTCGACCTTGCGCGCCAGGCCGGCGTCACCAACATCGGCATCGGCGTCGCCCCCGGAGAACAGTAGTGAAATTGCTGCACGACTTGATCGACCTCATCCGCAATCCCGGAGCGCTCATCGTCTGGGGCGGCTACCCGGCGCTCGCCGCGATCATCTTCCTCGAGACCGGCGCGCTGGTGTTCTTCCTGCCGGGTGACTCGCTGCTCGTCATGGCGGGGCTGTACGCCGCCCAGGGCTCGCTCAACATCGTCTTGTTGAACCTGCTGCTCATCCCGCTCGCGATCTTGGGCGACGCGCTCTCGTATTACATTGGCCACAAGGCCGGCCACGCGATGTTCGAGCGGCCGCGCTCGCGCTTCTTCCGTCCCGAGCTCATCAAGAAAGCCCACGGCTTCTACGAGAAGCATGGCGGCAAGGCGATCATCCTGGCGCGCTTCGTTCCGATATTGCGGACATTCGTGCCGGTCGTCGCTGGCGTTGGCCAGATGGGCTACAAGAAGTTCGCGACCTACAACATCATCGGCGGCGCGGCGTGGATCGCGTCGATGACCTTGGTCGGCTACATCTTGGGGGCGCGCTTTCCGATCCTCGTGCAGCACATCGAGAAGGTCATCATCGTGGTGGTCTTCTTGTCGGTCTTGCCGCCGATCATCGAGTTCTTGCGCGCCCGTGCCAAGGCGCGTGGCGATGCGGTGCAGGGCTCGCCGACCTGAGCGGCGGACGCAGATCCGCGAAATCATTGGCTGACAGGCTGTCCTGACGTCGAGTCGGGCACGGCTTCGTCCCTTCGTCACACTCGCCGCCAGGCGGGTCCCGATAACGGTGGTTGAAATCGCCGATAAAGGGCCACGCTCATGACGACCATCACTCGCATGCCTGCATTCGTTATCGCGGACTTGCCCAAGCTGACAGGCTGGGAAGCGCGCACCGACGCCGCCATCACGCAAGTGCGGGAGCTGCTGCGGGCCAAGTCATTCGACAAACCCTTGCCGAAAAAGCCGAGGGCCGAGCTCAAGGATTTTTCGTTCCCCTGGTTGCACCGCGCCGTATGGACGGCGGGAGGTGTCGTGGCAGGCGCTTTCGTGGGCGCTGTCTTCACCGCCGTCGGCGCGCTTGCCAACTCGTGGGTGCCTGTCTTCCTCGTCCCCGTCGCGATTGGCATCGGTGCCACGATGGGCTTCGAAAAGGGGGAGGCTCGGGGGGAGCGGTCGGTGCTCGAGGCCGCCCGGCACCGCAGACAGAAAGAGTGGGGTTACAGGGATGACCTCGCGGCCTGGAAGGCCGAGCGCGACGCGCGCGCACGGGTCGACTCGAAAGGCAGGTATGAGCTCTGGCCGCTCATGGATGCTATCGACGACGCGCCCGACGCGCCGGCGCGTGATCACGCCATTCGTACAATCGCGGGCTTTGCCGATGACCTCCTGCGCAATCATGCGCCGGAGCTCGGCACCGACGACGTTGCATGGCTCAAATGGCTCGTGGATTGGCGCAATGAGGTCGCGATAGACGGCGGCTCGCACTTCAGCGATCTTCCATGGCTCAAATGGGTCAGGGATTCGCGCAAGTGCCTGGCGGCCACGGCGTAGACTTCGGGGACGCCAATCGCGTAGACACCTGGCGTGTCCTACCTAGTCCTAGCGCGTAAATACCGCCCGGCGACCTTCGCCGACGTCATTGGCCAAGAGCATGTCGTTCGCACTTTGCAGAACGCCATCACCATGGGCCGCGTCCATCACGCCTTCGTGTTCACGGGCGCCCGCGGTGTCGGCAAGACGACCTGCGCGCGTGTGCTCGCCAAGGCGCTCAACTGCGAGACCGGCATGCGGCCCGATCCGTGCGGGGTTTGCGCGTCGTGCAAGGACATCGCCGCGGGCACGCACCCCGACGTCCTCGAGATCGACGGCGCCTCGAACACCGGCGTCGACAACGTGCGCGAGCTGCGCGAGACGGTGCGCTACTTGCCGTCGCGCTCGAAGTTCAAGGTCTACGTCATCGACGAAGTGCACATGCTCTCCAATCAGGCGTTCAACGCGCTCCTGAAGACCCTCGAGGAGCCGCCGCCCCACGTGAAGTTCATCTTCGCGACCACCGAGCCGGAGAAG
>JBDHVB010000251.1:0-7534 GCA_039809465.1 Myxococcota bacterium | reverse complement strand
TCGGACACACACGAATCCATCCGCGCCTGAGTTGTCATGCGCACGCCTCCCCTCATTGTTGAGTCGACACTACCACAGGGCGCTGATAATTTGTTCAGTGGCCAACATGACGCCTTGACAGGGAGGCGCCGCATCGATGCGGTGTCGTTTCTAGCGGATAGATGGGCGGGATGGATGCGTGCGACAGACGACGAAACCTTTAGGTGGGTTTCGTCTGTCGCAACAAGTGGAGCAGAACCTCTCGCGGAGCTTGAGTGAACGGCATTGAGCCTAGATGAGTTTGCGGTTGCTCTACGCGCAGAGCGAACGCTCCACGAAAAGAGGCACAGCTCGCGCGAATCGCCGAGAGAAGCCTGCCACCGGCTCTCACAAAGGCCGCAAGGCCGGGCAGCTGGAAGGCCGTCGCGATCAACGCGAGCGCAAGGTGCGCTAGACTAGAAGCGTCCGCGCAGGCGCAGCTCGATGCCGATGGCGCGGTCGAACGAGCCGTTGAGCTCGAGGGTGCGTCGTCCATCATCGCGGATGATGCTGAAGTGCGCGCCGCCGTAGCGGCCCACGGTGTGCACGTGGGCGCCGCCGTAGAGGCGCAGCAGCGAGCCGTCGGGGAGCCGTATCTGGTCGGTGAGGCCGCCGGTGACCGTCGACGAGACGCCGATCTCGGGCCGGCCGCGGAAGGCTGGATGCGTGACGTATTCACCAGGGATGAGGCCGGCGACGAGGTTGCCCAGGCGCATGGTGACCGCCGCAGCGCCTTCGTCGCTGGCGTTGCCGCCGGTGACGAGCGCCCTGCCGCCGGCGGCGCTGATGGAGATGCCCGCGCGCGTCGTGCCGATGCGCGCGGCCACGTGATCGCTGCTGCCTGGCGAGTTGAAGCGGCGGACGTGCGTGATGATGCGCGCCGGATCGCCGGGCTCGGTGCTGGGGTGGCGCGCCATGGGATCGACGTCGGTGGGTATATTGCCCGCGCCGATGCCCGGGTGCTCGAACGTGCTCGGGTCCTCGCCCGGCTCCTCCGGTCCTTCGGGCGCCCGATAATCGCTGGCGAGGGCGCGGCCACCGCGCATGAGCGCGTTGGTGTCGCGGGCGATGGCGCGCAAGCTCGCCAGGGTCTGGCGGCCGCGCGCGTCGAGGCGGGCCTCGGGGGTCGTGCTGGTGATGCCGAGCACCGTGTTCATGCCGCGCTCGAGCGCGACCGGTGCTCCGTGATGGCGGCCAAGGGTGGTGAGGGTCTGGTCGCGCAGGAGCGCCAGGGCGCCGGCCAAGGCGGCGTCGTCGCGGGCGGCGGGGGAGAGGGCGCGGGTGACGCTCAGCAGATCGCGGCGGGCGGTGGCGAGGTCGCGGGGATCGCGCAGGCGATCCAAGGCCTCGCCTTGCGCGTCACCGAGCTCGTGCTCGCCGAGGCTTATGGCGCCGCGCACCCGATCGACGGCGTTGGTGCGGCTCGGCGGCGCGGGGACCGGGCGAAGGTTCTGGATGCCACGATCGATGAGAGCACCGCGGGGAGGGGCGGGCTCACGAAGAGCTTCGCGTGGCCTCTCCAGTGGCAATGGCGCGGCCAGCGGCGGGGTGGCGCGCCTGGTCAGCGAAAGGAGGTTGAGAGGGCGCCCCGTGGTCATGGCCACCTGTACTTACACATGCTTACACGTCTCTTGCGCGTCGGGTTGTCGGTCCAGCGTGCTATGTGCGACGCCATGGCACTTCTATCGGGCCGCAGGGGCCTCATCGTCGGCATCGCCAACGAGCGCAGCCTCGCCTATGGCATCGCTAAGGCCGCGAAGAGTGAGGGCGCCGAGCTTGCCGTCACCTATCAGAACGAGCTCATGAAGAAGCGCGTCGAGCCCATCGCCGCGGAGCTTGGGGCCTTTCATGTGGCCGAGTGCGATCTCGGTAACGACGACGCGATCGCCGCCGTCATGAAGGCGCTCGAGCCGGGTGGCCTGGACTTCGTGGTGCACGCGGTGGCGTCGGCGAAGCGGGAGGAGCTCTCGGGGAGCATCCTGCAGACCTCGCGTGATGGCTTCGCGCTGGCGCTCGACGTGTCGTGCTACTCGCTCATCGCCCTGGCGCGGCACGCGGCGCCGCTCCTCGAGAAGTCGAAGCACCACCCGAGCATCCTCACGCTCAGCTACATCGGCGCCAAGGTCGTGGTGCCTTCATACAACGTCATGGGTGTCGCTAAAGCGGCCTTGGAAGCGGCGGTCCGCTATCTCGCGGTGGACCTCGGGCCGCGTGGCGTGCGCGTCAACGCGCTCAGCGCTGGGCCGGTGCGCACCTTGTCCGCCGCCGGCATTCACGGGCTGCGTGAGATGCTGGCCTGCGTCGAGCGCGAGTCACCGATGCGCCGCAACATCGACATCGACGACGTAGGCCGCGCGGCGCTGGCGCCCCTCTCGGCGCTTGGCTCGGGGACGACGGGCGAGACCATCTTCGTGGATTCTGGTTTTCACTTGCTGGGTGGCGGGGCCTGGGCCTCGGCCGCCTCTGGAGAAGCGCGATGAGCGTCACCGTGATGATTCAGCCCCTGCACGCCAAGCTCGGTAAGGAAGTGCCGTTGCCCTCGCGCGGGACCGCGTCGTCGGCGGGTCTCGATCTGTCGGCCTGCCTCGACGAGACGGTCACCCTCATGCCCGGCAAGCGCCTGCTCATTCCTTGCGGCTTCGCCATGGCCATCCCCGATGGTTACGAAGCGCAGGTGCGCCCGCGCAGCGGCCTCGCCGTCAAGCACGGCATCACCGTGCTCAACAGCCCCGGCACCATCGACGCCGACTATCGTGGTGAGGTGAAGTGCGTTCTCATCAACCTGGGCGACGAGCCGTTCGTCATCGAGCCTGGGATGCGCATCGCCCAGATGATCGTCGCGCCGGTGACGATGTCCGCTATCGAGGTCGTCACGTCGCTTACGGTGACGGCGCGCGGGGCAGGGGGCTTCGGCTCGACCGGCGTTGGGGCGGCTTGAGGTTTTTGCGCTTTTCATAGTGTTCGTGCGAGCGTACGCCCGACATGAGCATTGCATTGGCGCTCACGAGCCTGGTCGTCGCCCAAGGCTATCGTCCGAGCACGCCGGTCGAGATCTACACGGCGCCGGTCGTCGCTCCGACGAACATCCTCGGCATGGGCGGCGCGGCGCAGGCGCTCGCGCAAGGCTCGGGCGCGATGCTCTTGAACCCGGCCTCCATGGCCGTGCGTTACGATTACAACGGCGGCAGCTGGTTCGATTGGGACTTCTCGCTCGACTACTTGGTGTCCACCGGCACGACCGACATCGAGAACGCGGGGCGCAACCCGGACAACGAGAGCGTGCAAGTGTTCGACGGGTCGCTGGGCTTCAACTTCGGCCGGCTCGGCGTGGGGATCGCGTTGGACTCGATCGACCAGCGCACCTGCCCGGTGGATGTGCCTGCATGCGGCACGGACACGCGCCTCCGCATCAACACGCTGCTCGGTGCGCTGTCGGCGTCATACGCTTTCTTGGACGGCGAGGTCACCGCTGGCGCGGCGCTCATCATTCCGTCGGCGAGCTTCCAGTCCGGCAACGCCGAGAACACCCCACGCTATAGCGGCAGCGCGCTCTCCGTCGGCGTCGTGGTGCGGCCGCACGGCCATCCGCTGCGCTTGGGTCTGTCGGCGCGCCTGCGCACGGACGGCAGCCGTGATGGTGGCGGCGACAATGCCCAGGTCGGAGCGCTCTATCTTCCGGATCAGCTCGAGTCCCCATGGCAAGTCGCCGGCGGTGTCGCGTGGAGCTTCGGCGACAAGCCGCTCAACCTGCGCAACTCGTTTGGTGACCCGCGCGTCGTCAACGAGGAGCTCGACCCCCTGCGCCGCTCCTACCTGACCGTCGCCGCCGACGTGGTGCTCATCGGCCCCGGGGGTGGCGCCATCGGTCGCGGCGCCTGGCTCCTGAACGAGAACCAGCTCGCGGGTCCACGCACCAACGTCTCGGTCCGCATGGGCGCCGAGAGCGAGTTCTGGCCCAACCGCATGCGCGGCCGCATCGGCAGCTACTACGAGCCCTCCCGCTTCGACGCCTCCAACGGCCGCCTCCACGGCACCATCGGCTTCGACCTCCGCCTCCTCCAGCTCATCTGGGTCTGGCGCCTCTCCGGCGTCTTCGACTACGCCCGCGACTATCGCAACCTGGGCGTTTCCATTGGCTTTTGGCACTAGGCTGCATCCAGAAAGCACCGGGTGGTTTCTGGAGTGGCTGGCCCAGAAAGCACCGGGAGGTTTCTGGAGTGGCGGGCCAGAAAGCACCGGGAGATTTCTGGAGTGGTTGGCCCAGAAAGCACCAGGTGGTTTCTGGAGTGGCTGGCCCAGAAAGCACCGGGAGGTTTCTGGAGTGGCTGGCCAGAAAGCACCCGGAGGTTTCTGGGGTGGCTGGCCCAGAAAGCACCGGGTGGTTTCTGGAGTGGCTGGCCAGAAAGCACCCGGAGGTTCCTGGGGTGGCGGGCCAGAGAGCACCGGGTGGTTTCTGAGGTGGCTGGCCCAGAAAGCACCGGGTGGTTTCTGGGCTTGGGCGGGCTCGTCGGAGGGGTGTGCCATAAGAGGTCGCAACTGTGGGCACCTGGAGGTCGAAACTGATCCATTGCCGGCCTTGTGCGCGTGTGTTACCCGCCTTCCGACCGCCAATTGTCCGTGGGGATTTTCCGGACGCGCGGGAGGCTTTGGTTCGGCAGGACGGAGACTAATCGGTGCTCTGCTATCGGTGCGGCAGCTACAACTCGGACGGTAGCAAGAAGTGCACGGTGTGCTCCGCCGCGCTCGCCGCTCCGCGCCGTCCGGGCAAGGCCGCGCCGACCAGCCGTAGAGCCGCCCGTGGCAAGCTCCCCGTCGAGCCCGGCACCATCATCGGTGAGCGCTATCGCGTCGTCGATGCCATCGCGCAAGGCGCCGCCGGTTGGGTGGTGCGCGCCCGCGACGAAGAGGTCGACGTCGATGTCGCGCTGAAGCTCATCGCGCCGAACTTGCTCCAGGCCGACGACGAGCGCTCGCGCTTCATCAAGCTCATCAAGACCGCGAAGAAGCTCCATCACCCGAACGTCGTGCGCATCTACGACGAGGGCGAGCAGGGCTCGACCGTCTACTACACGATGCCCTTCCTCGAGGGCCTGACGCTCCGCAAGATCATCGACCTGCGCGTCGAGCGCGGTCAGATCTTCGGCTTCGCGGAGACCCTGCCCATCGCGGCGCAGCTCGCGAGCGCCATCGACGGCTGGCAGAAGATCGGCGTCCACGGCGCGCTGCGCCCGCACAACATCGTCGTCCTCCCCGACGTCCTCAAGGTCACGGGGCTCGCGCACCAGCGCGGCATCCCGAGCCGGCCGTTCCTGGCGCTGCATCAGCAGCAACGCACCATCGACTACATCGCGCCAGAAGTGCGCCGCGACGACGGTGAGCTGTCCGCTGCGACGGACACCTACGCGCTCACCATCATGCTGGGCGAGATGCTCGTCGGGCGCCTGCAGAGCACCGACACCGCCGCCTGGGTCGACGCCGCGAGCAAGCTGCCGACCGCCGTCGTCGAGGTCCTGCGCAAGGGCGCGTCCGAGCTGCCCACCGACCGTTACGAGTCGGGTGCCGCGCTCTTCGGCGCGCTGGCCACCGCCATGAGCACGTCGACGCCGGATCTCGCCGTGCCGGGCCTCACCGCGTTGCCCGCTTTCGCGAACGAGCTCTTCGATGACGTGAGCGAGCCCGCGACCATCAGCGAAGAAGCGCCGACGGTCGCCGACGTCGAGCCCGTCGAGCTCGTCTCCATGAAGGAGATGTCGACCACGGGCGGTCCCGCGCAAGCAGCCGCCATGCCGCCGCCACCCGCGCCGATGGAGCCCGCCGACACCGAGGTCACGTCGGCCGTGCCGCTCGCCTCCGCCGTGTCCGTGAGCTTGCCGGCCGCGGAGGTCCCGCGCCGCTCCGAAGGCTCTTCGAGCAAGTCCAAGGAGCTCGCCGACCGCTCCTCCGCGAAGCCCTTGGCCGATGCGCGCCCGCGCCCCTCGCCAGTGGTGGACGAGCCGTCGCACGTCGGGCCAGCGCGCGCCTTCGGCAAGCACCGTCCGCCGAAGGTCGACACCGCCCGCATCGCCGCGCGTCCGCGTGACCGGCACTTGCGCGCCCGCCGTCAGCGCGTCTCGGGGATCATGGTCATCGTGATCACCTTGCTCGTCGCCGTGGCTGCCGTCGCCGCCGCCCGCTGGTACGGCACGCTGCACCCTGGCGCGCCCGAAGAGCCCAAGCAAGATGTGACGCCGACCGCTATGGCGGAGCCAGCAGGGCCGCCCGAGCAGGCCCCAGTCCCCGCCGGCGTCAACGCCGTGCCCAGCGCGCCGGTCGCCAGCATGGGCACGCCGCGCATGCACGAGCCGCCGCCCGACGAGACGAGCACGGCCGATGCGCTGCGCCGGATCGCCGCGCTCGGCACCCACGAGCCGCCTCCACCCGATCCAACGCCGCCGCCGCTCGCGATGCCTTCGCCCCCGAAGCCGCCAATGACGAGCGCGCCTCCCGCCAACGAGGAGTCACCTCCCGCCGTCGTTCACGCGAGCTGTCCGCAGGGGATGATCTCCATCAAGGCCGGCCGCTTCGTGTCCGGTAGCGACACCAACGATCCGATGCGTGGCTTCGGCGATCAGTCGGCGCACACCGAGAGCACCGGCAGCTACTGCATCGACGTGTACGAGTATCCCAATCAGCGCGGCCGCGAGCCGGTCGCCGGCTACACCTGGGCGCGCGCCAAGAAGGCTTGCGAGGGTCTTGGCAAACGTCTGTGCAGCGAAGACGAGTGGGAGCGCGCGTGCAAGGGGCCCGCCGGCGCCAAGTTCCCCTTCGGCGGCAGCTTCGAGCAGGGGGCCTGCAATGTCGGCGAAGGCGGACGTCCTGCCGCGTCGGGTGAGTTCGGCCGCTGCCGCAGCGGCTACGGCGTCGCCGACATGTCGGGTAACGTCTCCGAATGGACCGCGAGCCGCATGGGTGATGGCAAGGTCGTCAAAGGTGGCTCGGTCGAGCAGGCCGCGTTCACCGCCCGCTGCTCGGCGCGCGCGGCCGAGTCCGCTAGCGCCCACACCGATACGCTCGGCTTCCGCTGCTGCGCCGACCTCGAGTAGCCGTCGGGCTACTTCTCGTCGATTGCCCAGATGAAGAAGGTCGGGGACTTGCCCGTGTCGCTGCTGGGGAAGCGCGTGGCGGTGAGATAGCGCGGCGAGCCGGTGGTCTTCGGAGAGTTGCCGCAGATCTCGATGGTGGTCTCGAGCCACTCGGAGTGCGTGACCGCGCCCGATTCGTTTTCGCGGACACGATCCTCGAGCTTGCCGTCGATGACGCGTGACGAAACGATCTGCGACTTCGGCGCATCGGGCCACGTCGAGTCGAGACCATCGAGATCTTCACGCACCTCGAAGGTGAACACGTTGAGCTTTGCTCCCGCCGCGCGCTCCGCCTCGGCTTCTTTCTGAGTGCCGCGCGAGCGGTAGTACGGGGCGCCGTAGTCGAACGAGAAGCACATCTTGCCGTCGCGCACGCCACGGTAGACGAGCGCCGT
>JBDHVB010000250.1:0-7541 GCA_039809465.1 Myxococcota bacterium | reverse complement strand
GTCCGCGCAAGACGCTCGACGACCGAACACCAGCGGAGGTATGGAGCGACGTGTTGCGCTGACCGATTGAGCCCAAGCAAAGGTTTCGTCGTCTGTCGCACTCCTCCACCCCGCCCATCCCTCCGCTATAAACGACACCGCATCGATGCGGCGCCACCTCCTCCCTGGCGCTTTATTGGGTACTGAACAAATTGTCAGTCCCCCCTGGTAGTGTCGATTCAACAATGAGGGGAGGCGTGCGCATGACAATTCAGGCGCAGATGGAGTCGTGTGTGTCCGATATTTTCTGTGCTCCACGGCGTGGAGACTCATCGCGGAGGCGCGAGTTGGTGCGCGATGGTACGTCGTCGCAGGTGGCGCGATGCACCGTCCATGAACGGCATGGACCGTTGGAGCCAATGCCGTTCACTCGCGCCGTTGCGGCTCGGAGCCGAGCGAGCGTCGAGCGGAATCGAGCGTTGACGCGAGCTGCCGGCGTCGCTGATGGCTTTAGCTAATCCGCATTGGCGCTAGCGGCGCTTCTTCGAGGTCGCGCTGGGGGCCGGTTTGGCGCTCTTCGCGCGATGCGTTCGGAAGTGCTCCCACAAGAGGATCGCCGTCGCCTGCGCGAGGTTCAGGCTCTCGTTGCCGCCGGCGCCGGCGATCGTGATGTGCAGGGCGGCGCGTTTCACGAGCTGATCGGAGACGCCTGCGTTCTCGCCGCCCATGCAGAACAACGCGCGTGGTGGCAGCTCTACTTCGCCCAAGCGCGCCTCGCCGTGCGAGCTCGTGGTGACCAGCACCAATTCGTTGCCCGTGATCGCGGACAGGTCGCGGCCGGCGTCGCGGAGCGGTACGTGCTCGACGGCCTCGGTGGCGCCTTGGGCGACGCGCATCGCGGCTTGCGAGAAGCCGGGTGACTCGCCCAGCGTCAGCAAGTGCTTCACGCCGAAGTAGGCGCAGGTGCGGGCGACCGCGCCGATGTTGTTCGGGTTCTTCACGCCGTCGAGGAGCACCATCGCGAGTGGTCCGCGTTCGCGGTTGAGGCGGCTCACGAGGTTCGCGGCCATCAGCGGCTGCTTCTTGCGTGCCACGACGCAGACACCGTCGTGGCGCATGGTCTCGGTGAAGTCGGCGAGCTCTTCGATGCTCACCTCGTACCAGGGTACGTCGTGCTCCTCGCACCAGTCGAGAATGTCACTCACCTCGTCTTGCATGCGCCCGATGACGTAGACGCGGGTGATGTCGTGAGGCCGCGCGGTGAAGAGAGCGCGGCAGGACTCGAGCCCCGCGACTTTGACCTCGTGCTTGAGCGACGGCGGAATCTCCCGAAAGCGTGCCACGCGGGGGCCGTAACTCGGCTGGCGGCCGGCGCGCAAGTCGAGGACACTCGGCTCATCCATGGTTCCGTTCGCGCTCGTCGTGGTCGTGACCGTCTCGCAAGCGTCGGTGCGCTGTGACGAGGCCCGTCGTGTCGTCCCCAAGGACGTCCAAAGAGCGGTCGGCGAGCTCCGGCGTGAGCTGGGCAAGCGCGCGCTGCACATCACTGACCTGCCGAGCGATGGGGTCGCCGCGCGCCGTCTCCTCGAAGCGCAAATCAAGACGCACTCATGGTGCGGCGCCGACGCACAGCTCACCATCGTCCGCGATGCCTTGGCCCGCACCACCGTCGACGCCACGTTGGTGTCCGCTAAAATGAATCGCGCCTCGGGCTTGTCGAACGGATTGAAGCCGCGGTTCCAGAGCCAGGTGGACAAGGCGATCACCAGCGCCCAGCGCGAGCTCGGCCAAGGCCATCTCTCGAAGGCCAACGGTCTTGCGAATCAGGCTTTGTACGTGGTCGCGGGCTCGCGTGACCCGTGGGTGCTGCCGAAGGCGAAGACAGAGAGCGTGGTGACCGCTTTCGCGGCAGGTGAAGAGCTCCCCGAGAAAGAGGTGAGCGCGGGGTGCCCAGGCCTCGCCAAGGGGAAGCCACTCACGGCCGCCGCGGCGCTCGATGCTCTCGGGGCGACGCTCGACAGGACGCAAGTGCGCGCCTCCGAGGTTCGCCGGGGTTCGAGCCTCCTCGAGCAGCTCGATCAAGCCGTGCGCCTCCACGACAACCCGAAGGCAGTGAAGACCGCATGCGTCCTCACATATCGGGCGACCCAGGTGACCGACGGCCTCGACCGCGCCATGGCGCGCTTTCAACGCGTGAACGTCCTGCGCGACAAACGCGGCATCGCCGAAGCAGAGCAGCCGCGCTTCGACGCCCTGGTGAACGAAGCCTCACGCCAGGTCTCCACCCGCGACTACGGCGGCGCCAAAGCCACGCTCGAGACCCTACTGGTGTTTCTCGGAGACCCGGTGAGCCCCAGCGGCAACCTCCCACAGCTCTAGAAAGCACCCGGTGCTTTCTAGGAGGCGCACCGCTCGGACGCGCCCATCACTCTGGCCCAGAAATCACCCGGTGCTTTCTGGGTGCGCCGCTCGGGCCCCCAATCCCTGGCCAAGAAATCACCCGGTGTTTTCCGGAGCGCGCCGCTCGGGCCCCATCCCCCGTCCAAGAAAGCACCCGGTGCTTTCTTGGAGGCCCGCCGCTCGGACGCGCCCACCACTCTGGCCCAGAAATCACCCGGTGCTTTCTGGGGTGCTCTGCTCGGGCCCCATCCCTGGCCCAGAAATCACCCGGTGCTTTCCGGAGCGCGCCGCTCGGGCCCCATCCCCCGTCCAAGAAATCACCCGGTGCTTTCTGGAGCGTGGGGCCTTCCGTGGCGGCGCAGCGGCTAACGCGTCGCGCGAGCAACATCCGCGGAATCATTGCCGATACTTCAGGAAGAGGATCCTGCCATGCGTGTCCCGCCAAAAGTTGCACGGGTGAGTCAGCCGGTCGACGCGCCGCCGCCGCCGCAGGACACGAGTGATCTCGAGGCCTTGTATGACGCCGCCCGGGCCGCCAAGGGCGATATGCAGAGGATGACGCAGGTCATGGTGCAGGCCGGGGGTGGTCGCATCGCCGACGCGTGCTGCATCAAAGAGATCGGACGGGCGCGGCAGAAGATCGGCTTCGAGCTCGAAGGTCCCGAAAACCTTTGCGACATCGTCCGCAGCCGCGCCGTGTTCCCGACCGTCGCCGCGCTCTATGCAGGTGTCGAGGCAGCGCTCGATCAGTTCCCTGAAGCTTTCGTGCGCGTCCGCAACCGCATCCTGACGCCCAAGGCGAACGGCTACGCCGACTTCAGCATCAACTTGCGCGCGAGCAACCGCCACATCGGCGAAGTGCAGCTGCACGTCGAGCCGATGCTCGTGGCCGCGAAGATCGAGCGCGTGGTCTACGATCAGGCACGTCTGCTCGCCGCGGGTGTCGTCGACTCGAGCCCGGCCATGCTCGCGATGTATGAAGCGACGTCGGCGGCAATCTACGGCATCGCGGCGACGGCCGTCCGCGAGAACCGTCAGCTCAGTGAAGACGAGCACTTGCGCATGACGTCGATCATCCCGGCGATGACGCACGCCGCGGTGCTCTTGGAGCCGCGTACGCAGTAGCGCCGCTGAGCGTACTTTCGGCGTCACTTCGGCTTGCCGCCGATCGATCGCTGGTGCACTAATCGTGGGTGCCGCGACCGCTTCGCGGTGACCGGGACGGGCCGAGGACTTTTCGCGCGATGCAAGGCGCGACGACGAAGGCATATCCGACGATGCGCCGAGGAGGAGCAACGCAGCAGCGCGCGAAAAAGACCGGCCACAGCCCGGTTAGCGCGAGGCAGGCGTGGCGCTAGTGCGGGCTCGGCTTCGTAAGCCGGCGGCGGCTGGTCTTGGCCGGACCGGTTCGAGGGCCGGGGCAGCGAGCCCGAGTCGGCGGCGCACGCGCATCCTCGAGCAGGCGCAGTCGCGCATGTTCTGGACATGGTTGCTCGGCATGCCGGTGCGCTTCGGCCGCACGCTCGCGGGCTTCGTCATCGCCTACGCGGGGCTCGGTCTCGCGGTGCTCGGCGTCTTTCGCAAGGCCGACGAGAGCAGCACGCCGCAGCTGCTCGCGCTCGCGGGGCTGTCCGCGCTCCTCGTCGCCAAGCTCTTCGAGCGCATCGCCCGTCCGGCGCGTGAGGCCGCGGTCGTCGCCGATCTCGAGCTCGGCAGCTTGTGCGTCGCGGCGGCGTTCGTGCTCATCGAGCTCACTGGTGGTCCTTCGGGTCTGCTCTATCCGCTGGTCTACGCGCTCGTGGCGTTCCTCGTGGCGTTTCATGGGCCACGCGCCGCCGTGTACTTCTTGGTGCTCATCCTCGGCACCGAGACGTTGATCAACGTCATGCAGCCCGCGACCCGCGACTATCGCGTGCTGGCGTCGCACGCCTCGTTCGTTTTGCTCTTTGGTTTTCTCTACGCCGTCTTCCTGCGCACGTACGTCGCTCAGAAGAACAACAGCATGGCGCGCGAGCTCGACGCGCACATGCGTAAGGTGCAAGACGAAGCCAAGCAGTTCCGCCTCACCAGCGGCCTGTCGCTCGAGAGCCGTGATCTCTCGCCCGAAGAGATGGCGAGCCGCCGCCGCGTCGGTAGCGTCCAGGCGATTCACGAGTCCTTCTACAACGTGCTCGCGGTGGCGGAGCGCGCCCTCACGCCGCACACCGTGGCGCTGCTCTGGCTCGACAGCGACGAGCGCAAGATCGTCATCAAGGAGCTGCGCTCGCAGTCCGACCACGTGACCACGAAGCCGCTCGCGGCCGCCGAGGGCTTCATCGGCGCCATCAGCAAGCGCAAGGAGCCGTTGGTCCTCACGCAGCTCAAGGCCGGCCACTCGGGGCTCGTCTACTACACGCAGCCCCATGCCATCACCGACTTCGCCGGCGTACCCGTCCTCGAAGACGGACACCTGCGCGGCGTGCTCATCGCTGACCGCAATGACGGACGGCCATTCGCCGCTTCCGATGTCGCCGTGATGAACACCATCGCCGAGGAGATCGTCCGCGCCGTGCAGGTCGAGCGCATCTTCAGCGACATGGACCGCGAGAAGTACGAGAAGGAGCGCTTCTATCAGGCGAGCCGCGACTTCAACGAAGCGCGCACGGTGGACGAGGTGGCCAAGGTCGCCATCCGTGCTTCACGCGCGGTGACCCACGCCGAGCTCGCCGCCGTCGCCGTGTCCACCGAGGAGGGCGGCAAGATGCGCATCGCCGCGCTCGACTGGCACGGTCACGAAAAGACGCAGGAGCTCGTGGGGCAGATCTTCCAGGCGGAAGAGGGCTTGGTCGGCGCGTCCATCAAGGCACGTCACCCGCTGCCGCACGGCACCGCGCGCGGCCCCTCGCAGGCAGTGTTCGCTAAAACGATCAATGCCGAGCTCAACGGCGTGAAGGTGCTGCCGCTCTTGTGGCAAGACCGCGGCATCGGCGCCGTGGTGCTCGGCTCCTCGCGCGAGAACTTCCTCTCGAACGACGCCTTCGAGATGATGCGCGTCATCAGCGACCACGCCACCATCGCCATCGCCAACGCGCAGATGTACGAGCGCATGGAGCGCATGGCGACCACCGACGGTCTCACCAACCTCATCAATCATCGCTACTTCCAGGAGCTGTTCGACGCGATGATCGCCCGCTCCGAGCGCTATGGCCGGCCGATGTCGCTCATCCTCACCGACATCGACCATTTCAAGTCCATCAACGATACCTATGGCCATCCAGTCGGGGACATGGTCTTGAAGAAGGTGGCGAAGCTATTGAGCGGAGCCGCGCGACGTACCGATGTGGTGGCGCGCTACGGCGGCGAGGAATTCGCCGTGCTGATGGAAGAGACGGGGACGGAGGGAGCGTTGCAGACCGCGGAGCGTATTCGCAAAGCGATCGAAGCCGAGACCATGCGCTCCGAGAACGGTACGTTCAAGTGCACCATCTCTTTGGGCATTGCGACTTTCCCGAATGATGCCAACGTGAAAGCGAGGCTCGCGGAATGCGCTGATCAAGCTCTCTACCAAGCGAAGAGAAGTGGTCGTAACCGAGCTGTGGTCTTCAAAACAGCACGAGCAGGGTGAATGAAAAAGATCTTCGTCCTCGATACCAACGTTCTGCTGCACGATCCCCGGGCCATCTATCAGTTCGAAGACCATGACGTGGTCATTCCCATCGTCGTCGTCGAAGAGCTCGATACCTTCAAGAAGGATCTCTCCGAGCTTGGCCGCAACGCGCGTCACATCGCGCGCTCGCTCGACGAGCTACGCACCGAGGGGCGCATCACCGAAGGCGTCGCCATCAACAATGGCTCCGGCACCTTGTCGGTGAGCATCACCAACCGCGTCTTGCCGTCGGAGTACCAGAACCAGCATCCGGCGGATAACAAGATCCTCGCGACCGCGCTCGACCTGCACGAGTCGCGCAAGGATCGCCTCACCATCCTCGTCACCAAAGACGTCAACATGCGCATCCGTGGCGATGCGTTGGGTCTGCGCGTCGAGGACTTCGACACCGAGCGCTCGAACATCGACGAGCTCTACTCCGGTGTAGCGGACATCGAGGTCCCCACCAAGGACATCGACACCTTCTACGACACCGGCAAGCTCGAGCTGTCGGACCCGTACTACTATCCGAACCAGTTCGCGTTCTTGAAGGACGCGTCGAACGCGCAGCACACCGCTCTGGGCAAGATCAACCGCGACGCGCAGGTCGTCGAGGCGATCAATCAAGTCAAGGACGGCATGTGGGGCATCCGCCCGCGCAACAAGGAGCAGGTGTTCGCCGCCGACGTTCTGATGAACGATCAGATCAAGCTGGTCACGCTCGTCGGCAAGGCCGGTACCGGTAAGACGCTCATGGCGATCGCCGCGGGGCTCCAGAAGGTCACCGAGGAGGGCGTGTACCAACGCCTGCTCATCTCGCGTCCGATCTTCCCGCTCGGCCGCGACATCGGCTACCTGCCCGGCGACGTCGAGGAGAAGCTCACGCCGTGGATGCAGCCCATCTACGACAACGTCGAGTTCTTGATGGGGCTCTCGAAGACTGACCGCAAACGCGGACGGTCGTATCATGAGCTGCTCGATTTGGGTGTCCTCGAGATCGAGCCGCTCACGTACATCCGTGGCCGCTCGATTCCGAACCAGTTCATGGTCGTCGACGAGGCGCAGAACCTCACGCCGCACGAGGTGAAGACCATCATCACCCGCGTCGGTGACGGTACGAAGATCATCCTCACGGGTGACCCCTACCAGATCGACAATCCCTACGTGGACGCGACCAACAACGGCCTCGTCTACATCGTCAACCGCTTCAAGGCGGAGCGCATCGCGGCGCACATCACCCTCACCAAGGGTGAACGCAGCGATCTCGCCGAGCTGGCGACGAATCTCTTGTAGTTTCAACCAGCTCGAACTGCGGCGGGTATGTATTCGACATGGCCGCCGCAGTCTCGACCTACACCGTCCGGCCGGGGGACAACCTCTGGTCCATCGCCGCCGCCAACAACACCACGGTCGCGGCGATCAAGAAGAACAACGCGAGCGCGCGTGGCGCCTACATCCACCCTGGCCAAGTTTTGACCCTGGGCGAGCGCGTGGTGCCGGTACCGCGTGACCTGCCTGTCGGCCTGCGCCGGCCCAC
>JBDHVB010000249.1:0-7549 GCA_039809465.1 Myxococcota bacterium | reverse complement strand
CACGACGATCTCGCGCTGCGTCTTCGAGATATCGCGCTGGAAGAGCACGCGGCTCCCATCGGCGCTGAGCGAAGGGAAGTAGCAAGGCTTGTCACTCGCGACGACGCGTGACCGCGGCTCCTTGCCGTCGAGCCGCACGATGTGAATCTGCTGCACGCCGTCCGCTGGTCCGCTATAAACGAGCGACTTGCCGTCCTTCGCGAAGCGCGGCTGCAGGTTCATGCCCGAGCCCGCGCTCACCGTACGCGTGGCGCCGCTCTCGAGGTCGCGCACGACGATGGCCAGGTCGTTACCGTTGGGTCCTTGCGCGTAGGTGGCGAAGCGTCCATCCGGCGTGATGTCCGGATAGAGGTGCCAGGCGTCACCTTCGGTGAGCTGAACCGCGCCGGCGCCGTCACCGCGCGCCAAGAAGATGTGCTTCTGCGATTCGTGCTCGCGCATGAAGATCATGCGGGAGCTCACGGCGAAGTCTTGATGAAGGTCGAGGGCTTTGCCCACACGCGCGACACCGCGGCCGGGAGCGACCTGTGACGCGTCGAGAGTGCCGCGCTGGAGCTTGGGGCCAGTGCTGCTGGGTTTGACGGCGGTGCCCTCGCGAGAAGGAGTTGCGCGCGCGAGGCCAGGGAGGTGAGGAACGATCTTCGTCATAGGCGCGGCACTTATCGGGTGCCATGGTCGCGCGTTGCGTTATTGCGAATGATTCGCAACTGGCAGATTGGCGCGGCGATAAACCCATTGCCCATGAGCACTCCGGCCATCAGTCCGTCGTCGCGCACACTCTGCGACATCGCGACCACTTACGAGCTGCCGGCCCGGGACATCTGCGCGCCCTCGGCCCCGTTACCAACACGCGGTGCCGAGCGAGTCGTGCGCGGCGTACCCAACGTGGGTCTCGCTCTCGAGGCGCCGCGAGTGGGCGCCGTCGCCGACCGACTCACCGCAGATAAGCTTCACGGCCGCGTCCTCGACATGCGTACGGGCGAGCTGGTGGATCAGGAGACGTTTTATCAACGCATCCGCGAAGCCCGCGTCATCTACATCTCCGAGACCCACGACAACCCAGCGCACCACGCTCTGCAACAACGCATCCTCGAGCGCCTCGACGCCGACAACGCACGCGTCACCATGGCAATGGAGTTCCTCTACCGCTCACGCCAACCAGTCATCGACGCGTATCTACGCGGCGCCATCGACGAGCAGACCTTCGAGGCCCAGGTGCGCGACGGCTTCGGCAGCCTCTATGCGCAGTACCGCGATCTCATCCACACCGCGCGCGCCCACGGCAACCGCATCGTCGGCATGAACGTCGAGCGTGAGATCAAGCACAAGTACCTCGACCAAGGCTGGGAGCGTCTGACTCCCGACGAGCAGCGCTTGATCGCACGTGAGCTCGACCTCTCGAACCCCGCCTACCGCGCCTATCTCCGACGCGTAATCGAAGAATCCCACGGCTCCCTCGAGGGCCTGCCGGAGCCGATGCTCGAGCGCTTCATGCGCCTACAAGCCATCTGGGACGAGACTTTCGCCGAGACCATCGCCAACGTCGTGCGCGACGATCCACAAACCAAAGTCTTGGTCATCGTCGGCAACGCCCACGTCCGCGAGAAGCTCAACGTGCCGGAGAAATCCTACCGGCGCGCCGCCGCACCCTATGTAACGCTCGTGCCCATCGAAGCCCGCCCCCACCAGACGCTCGACCTCGACGCGATACGCCGCTCCGCCATCGCAGACTACGTGTTCTTCAGCGACGTCCCTGCCGGCCGCTAGCCGCGCAAAAACTACTCGATCTTCAACCGCCCCTTCGCAAGCGACAGCTTCTTCGTCTCGATCTCCTTCGTGCCTTCGCAGCTCCGGTTGATGGAGATGACCCGGCCGGCCTGCTTGAGGTCCGCCTTGCAGGTCTCGCCGCCGAGCACGGTGCCGGCGCGTTGCGAGTAGGTGTCGACGATGGTGCCGTCTTTGTCGCGGACGTGGCCGATGGCCACCTGCAGGGTCTCGCCCTTGTCCCAGTTGCCGTCGAACAGCACGACGGTCAGGGTGAAGTTGCCGCTCTTGTCGCTGTGCTTCGTAGTAACCTTGGTGGGGATCGAGCCGAGCTTGGGGCAACCCGAGACCGGCGCGTCCACGCTCTTGCCCGAGGCCGTGGGATAGAGCGCTTGGATGACGGGGAGCACCTGCGCCGCGTCGCCGTCATCGCAGACACCCAGGACCAGCGCGGTCTGGCCGGCGGGCAAGCCCTTCATGGCATCGGCGGCGAGCACCTCGGGTGTGCCCGCGGTGAAGAGCTTTTCGCCGAGCTGCTTTTCGTTCTTCCAGTCGGCGAGCATTTGCTGCGCGACGTCGGGTGACTTGTTGGACACCAAAACGACGGCGGTGGCGGCGTTCGCTGTAGCGGACACGGCGGTGATCGCGATTGCGAGCAGCAACTTCATGGGAATCCCCCTCTTTCAAGAGCCCCTTACTTCAGGCCTGTCAGTAAAGCAAAGCGGCCTTGCGGCCCTGGTCGTAGGCGCCGGCGCCTTGGAGCGCGGCGTGCATGACGTCGTCGAACGGCGCCACGGCCTCGATGAGCTCGCGGACCTTGGCGAAGCCGGTGAGCAAGTCGAACGCCGGTACGTCATCGCGGAACTCGTAGGCGTCGGCGCGCCAGGCGAAGTCCTTCGGGTACATCTTGCGTAAGGCGTGTGTGATGGCGAGGCCCGTCCGGTAGCTCTGGAAGGTCTGGCGGTCGGTGATGTGCATCTGTGCGCCACAGCAGACCTTACCGGTGAACTTGTCGAACGTCGGGCGGAACGCGCAGGCGCGGAAGATGACGCCTGGGAGCTCGTAACCTTCGAGCTCCTTCACCAGCTTCACGCTATCGACGAAGGGGGCGCCGAAATATTCGAATGGGCGCGTGGTGCCGCGGCCCTCCGAGATGTTGGTCCCCTCGAAGAGGCACATGCCCGCGTAGACCAGGGCGGTGTCGACGGTCGGCATGTTCGGAGACGGCATCACCCACGGCAGGCCCGTCGTCTCGAAGTAGCTGTCGCGCTTCCAGCCCTCGCAGGTGATGACCTCGAGCTCGCAGTCCATGCCGAAGCGCGCCTTGTAGAGTCGCGCGAGCTCACCAACTGTCATGCCGTGGCGGTGCGGGACCGCGAACAGGCCGACGAAGCTCTTCAGGTGCTCGTCGAGACCGCCGCCCTCGACGATGCTGCCGCCAATGGGATTCGGACGGTCCAACACGATCACCTTCTTGCCGGCCTTGCCCGCGGCCTGCATGCACAACGCCATGGTGGCGGCATAGGTGTAATAGCGGACACCCACGTCCTGGACGTCGAAGACCAAGACATCGATGCGGTCGAGCTCGCGCTGCTGCGGCGTCAACGACGCGAAGGTGCGGCCGTAGAGCGACGCGACCGGGATCTTGGTGCGGTCATCCACCTCGTCGTCGACGTCGACCATGTACTGTACGTCGCCGCGGATGCCGTGCTCGGGGCCGAAGAGCTGCGTGAGCTTCACGTCGGCGCTCGCGGCCAGCACATCGGCGGCGTGCCTGAGCTTCCCGTCCACCGTGGTCGGATTGCACACCAAGCCGACGCGGGCACTCCCCAGGAAACGCTTTGGATCTTCGAGCAAACGCATCAGGCCGGTCTTCATGGGCCGGACCATAGTTTTTTCTCGGGGAGGTGTCCAAACCTCGCGGGCACCGCGTTGCCCGGAGCCGGCGACGTGAGACGGCTAGAACCTGTGCACGACCAACCCGTCCCGGAGCTTCGGCTCGAACCAGGTGCTCTTGGGCGGCATGACGTTCTCGCTGTCGGCGATAGCAAACAAGTCGCCGATGGAGGTCGGGTGCAAGCTGAAGGCGACTGCCTCGCCGGCGTCGACGCGCTTGACGAGCTCGGCGTCGCCGCGGATGCCGCCCACGAAGGCGATGCGGGTGTCGCGGCGCGGGTCCTTGATGCCGAGGATGGGGGCGAGCAGGCGATCTTGCAGGATGCTGACGTCGAGGCGGCCTACGGGGTCGGTCGGGACGTTGCTTGCCTCGAGGGTGAACCAGCGGCCCTGCATGTACATGCCGAAGACGTGTGGCTTCGAGCTCGGCTTGCCTTCACGCACGGTGAAGACCTTCTCGACCTGCTTCATGAACGCGTCGGGCGTGAGGCCGCCCAGATCCTTCACCACGCGGTTGTAAGGCATGATGCGCACTTCGTCGGCTGGGAACGAGACCGCCAGGAACATCTCGGTGTCCGCTGAAGCGGTGCCGGCCGCGCGATGCGCCTGGGCGACGCGCGCCGCGGCGGCCGAGCGGTGGTGACCGTCGGCGATGTAGATGGGGCCAATTGCTTCGAACGCCTTCTCCAACGAGGCGATGCGCTGCGGATCATCGATGGTCCAAAGCTCGTGGGTGACGCCGTCGGGCGCCGTGAACGAGGTGTGCGGCGGCTTGGTGCGAGCCTGGGCGATCTCGCGGGCGACCACGTCGTTCTTCGGGTGCACCAGGAAGACCTTGCCGGTCTGGGCGCGCGTGGTCTCGACGTGACGGACGCGGTCGTTCTCCTTGTCGGGCCGCGTGAATTCATGCTTGCGCACGAAGTTACGCTCGTACTCGGCCACCGAGGCGCCGAAGACCAAGCCCGTCTGCGTGTGACCGTTCATGGTCAGCGCGTAGACATAAAAAGAAGGCTTCGCGTCGCGGACGAGCACGCCGTCGGCGATGAGCTTCTCGAGGTTCTTGGCGCCGGTGGCGTAGACCACGTCAGCGTAATGATCAGTAGCAGGCGGCAGATCGATCTCGGGCTTGGTGACGTGCAGGAACGAGCGCGCGTCCCCCGCAAGCGCCAGCGCCTCGTCGCGATCGACGACGTCGTAGGGAACCGAGGCCACCGCGGCCGCGACATCGGGCCGCGGCCGGAAAGCACGCAACGGAGAGATGGTCGCCATGAGCTAACCTACTTCTTGCGGTAGGCCTTGATGATCACGACGGGCTTGGCCGGCACGTCGCGCATGCCCGCGGGCAAGCTCATGGTGGCGCACGCCGGCGCGGTGCCGGGGCAGGTCTGCTCGGCCTTGATCTTGTCGACGGTGTCCATGCCGGCAATGACCTCGCCGAAGACCGCGTAGCCGTAGCCGCGCGCGTCGGCGCTGGTGAAGTCGAGGCGCGGGTTGTCGACGACGTTGACGAAGAACTGTGACGTAGCGCTGTTCACTTCGCTGGTGCGGGCCATGGCGACGGTGCCGCGCAGGTTCTTCAGGCCGTTGTCGCCTTCGTTCTTGATGGCGCCGCGCGTCGGTTGTTTTTGCTTCATGTCGGGCGTGAAGCCACCGCCCTGGACCATGAAGCCGTTGATGACGCGGTGGAAGACGAGGCCGTTGTAGAAGCCTTCGTCGACGTACTTGAGGAAGTTCTCGGCCGAGACCGGCGCCTTCTCGGCGTTCACGCGGATGGTGAAGTTGCCCGACGAGGTCTCGAAGATGACGTCGGTGGTCTTGGCGGCAGCGGCGGCCGGCTTGGTTTCAGCGGACGCGGCGAGCGGCATCAAGACGATGGCGGCGGTGGCGGCAAGAGCGCGGATGAACGACATGCGGACCTTCCTCGTGGTTGTCGGTGTGGACGTCGTGAGGCGGGTTTTTATGCGAGCTTCGAGGGCGGCGACAAGCTCACGCGTCCAAGGGGTCGAACAAAGATTCGACTTCGGCTGTAGAGAGCCCGCGCAGAGCGCTCCCCGACAGCACACCGTCGGCGAGCTCACGCTTCTTACGCTGCAGCCCGAGGATGCGCTCCTCGACGCTGCCGGCGACCACCAGATTGAAGGCGAACACCGGCTTGGTCTGGCCGATGCGGTAGGCGCGATCGGTGGCCTGCGATTGCACCGCCGGGTTCCACCACGGATCGTAGTGGATGACCGTCTCGGCGGCGGTGAGCGTGAGCCCGGTACCGCCTGCCTTCAGGCTGATCAAGAAGACGTCGTGCTCACCGCGCTGGAACTGCTCGACCAGCGCTTGTCGATCGACGGTCGCGCCGGTGAGGATGGCGTGCGGGGTGTCGCGGCGCCGCAGATCCTTGCTGATGAGATCGAGCATGGTCGCGAACTGCGAGAACACGAGGACGCGCTGCTTCTTGGCGCGGGCGTCGTCCAGCATCTCGTGGAGCAGCTCGAGCTTCGCCGACTCACGCACGGCGCGCGCCGCCGGGACGCTGACGAGGCGCGGATCGCAGCAGACTTGGCGGAGCTTCAAGAGCGCGTCGAGGATGTCGATGGCCGCGCCCGAGACACCGCGATCACGGACGGCGCGGCGCACCTGCTCGTGCGCGGCGATGCGAATGCTCTCGTAGAGATCACGCTGCGCGCCTTCGAGCTCGACGGTGCGCACCAGCTCGGTCTTGGGCGGCAGGTCTTTCGCGACGTCGCTCTTCATGCGGCGCAAGATGAACGGCCGGATGCGCTCGCGCAGCGCCGCCATCGCGGTGTCGCTGCGCAACTTCTCGATGGGATAGACGAAGGTGTTGCGGAACACCTCGGCGCTGCCCAGCCAGCCGGGCTGCAAGACGTCGAAGAGCGCCCAGAGCTCGTCGAGGCCGTTCTCGACCGGCGTGCCGGTGAGCGCGAGCCGGTGCCGCGTGATGATCTGCTTCACCGCTTTGTGCGCGAGGCTGCGCGAGCTCTTGATGGCCTGCGCCTCGTCGAGGATCAGCTCGGCGAAGGCGATGGAGCCGAAGGTCTCGGTGTCGCGTACGAGGAGCGGGTAGCTCGTGATGATGACGTCCGCCATGGCGAGCTCGGGCCGGGTGCGCGCGCGCTTGGCGCCGTGCCACAGCGCCGTCTTGATGGTGGGCGCGAACTTCGCGAACTCGCGCTGCCAGTTGCCGACCAAGCTGGTTGGACAAACGATGAGCACCGGCAGGTCGAGGCGGCCGCGCTCTTTTTGCAGGAGCACGTGGGTGATCGTCTGCAGCGTCTTACCGAGCCCCATGTCGTCGGCGAGGATGACGCCGGTGCCGCGCTCACAGTTCTCCTCGAGCCAAGCGACGCCTTCCTCTTGATAAGGGCGGAGGGTCGCTTTGAGGTTCTTCGGCGGCGCGAACGGCGGGAGGGGCGCGAGCTTCTCACCGCCCTCGAGGTACATGGCCTCGTCGACCTCGGCGATCTGATCGAGGACCGGCATGCGCCCCTTGGGGAGGCGGAGCTTGCCGTCGAGCAGCGGCTCGCGGTTGTAGAGCTCGAAGAGGACCTTCACCACGTGGGCGACGCGCTCGGGTGGGACCGCGAGGTACTTGGTGCCGCCGAGCGGCAGCGCCATGAAGCGATGACGATGGCGTTCGAGGGCCTTGAGGCTCAGGCGCTCGCCGTCGCGCTCGATGAGATCGACCAGCACCGGCAGGATGTTGACGCGCTGGCCGTTGAGCTCGATGCCGAGCTCGAGCTGGAACCAGCTGGGGCCGTCGGCGTCCGCGGTAGCGTACCATGGGGCGTCCTCGCCCACCGTGTGGCAGAGGTAGCGCTCGTCGACGTCGACGGTCCAGCCGAGCTGCTTCAGGCGTGGGATAACGAGCGCGCTGAAG
>JBDHVB010000248.1:0-7628 GCA_039809465.1 Myxococcota bacterium | reverse complement strand
GCGCCGTCGAAGATGACGTTCTCCACTTCTTCGACATTGATGTTCGACTCACGTAGCGACCCCAACACATTCGCCAACACGCCAACGCGGTCGAGGTGACGGACATTGAGCTGCCACTGCGCCGGCGACTGCTTGCAGAGATTCACGCAGTTCAGGGCCTGACCGTTGCGCATGAAGGTGATGATGATACGCGCGGCTTCGCTGGCCACGGCGTTCTGCGCCTGCTCGGTGGAGGCGCCGATGTGTGGGGTCGCGAGCACCGCGGGATCGCCGGCGAGCGTATGAGAGAACGGGGCGTCGCCTTGCGCGGGCTCGCCGTCGAACACGTCGGAGGCATAGCGCAGGCCGCGTGATTTCATGGCGGCGGCGACCGCCGGCTCGTCGACGATGCCGTCGCGGGACATGTTGATGAGCATGGCGCGCTCGGGGAGCATCGCGAGGAAAGCGGCGTTGATGCAGTGCTTGGTCTCGGCGGCGTGGGCGACGTGGACGCTGACGATGTCGCTCTTCGCGGCGAGCGCGAGCAGATCCGCGGCGCGTTGCACGCCCATCTCGGCGGCGCTCTCGTCGGTCAGCGAGCGCGACCAGCCCACCACGTTCAGGCCGAACGCCTCGGCGCGCTTTGCGACCTCACGGCCAATCTGACCCAGACCCACGATGCCGAGCGTCTTGCCGAAGATGCCGTCTGCTTTCGCGTACTCTTTCTTGTTCCAGCGGCCCGCGGTGAGCTCGTTCGAGGCGCGGTGCACGCGGCGGTCGAGGCCCAGCATCAACGCGAAGGTGAGCTCCGCGACCGCGATGGCGTTCTTACCTGGGCAATTGGTGACGAACACGCCCCGCGAGCTCGCGGCCGCGACATCGATGGTGTTCACGCCCGCGCCCGCGCGCACGATGAGCTGCAGGTTACGGGCGCCGCGGATGACCTCGCCCGAGACCTTGCTCGATCGCACGACGAGCACATCATGGTCCGTCAAAGCGGTGAGACCCTTGGCGCCAGCCTCGGGGTCATACGTGACCGTGAGGCCCGCGGCTTCGAGCGCGGAGAGCGCCGTCTTCTCGAGCTTGTCAGCGATGAGTACTTTCACGCGCGCCTATCCGCCTTCACCAAGGTCTGGATGTAGTCGACGAGCCGCTTGTGCTCGGGACCCCAGAGCTTCTCGAACTGAATGCGCGCCAGCACGGGAGCCGGCGCGGTGCCCTCGACCTGCAAGATGCGGCTACGCACGCGCAGCGCGCGCGATGCGCCATCGGCGATCTGCAAATCGAAGAGCTGCGATTCGTCGGGGTGCACTGGGTGCAGCGCGTCCATCGACATGCCGCCCTCGGAGAGATCACGGGTGCGGCCCACCAGCACACCGTCGGCGCGATAGACCTCGACGGTCACGTTGTGACGGTCGTGGCGGCGGAAGTGCATCTGGAAGCGGTTCGAGGCGGCGCGGAAGATCTCGGTGATCTCCACGGGGTGCGGCACGAAGTGCGACAAGCCCAGGCGCGACAGCTTCTCCATGAGCGGCACGGACAGCTCGCGGTAGGTCGCGATCACCAAGAGATCGCTCGAGGCCTTCTGCAGCTTCGGGATGAGCTCGATGGTGTCGGGGCGGGTCATCTCCAGCGAGATGACGAGGAGCTGCGGCTTCTGCGTGGCCACGAGCTCGACGACTTCATCACCGTTGCTCAGCACGTCGCGTGTCTCGGCCAAGCGCTCGCACGCGTCGGCGATCATCTGCGCCGTCTCGCGGTTCGGGTCGGCGACGACGAGGTGCTGCAGCTTTGAAGCCATGGGTGAAACCTTCCCTCTCCCGGGCGCGAATTACAACACTAGCGTATTACCGCGCCGCTCTCCCGCCTAGTTCCGTAGCGTTGTCGCCCGCCCTTTGCGTGCTGTTTCGATCCACGCATCGATGTGGGCATCCAAGACCTCCAGCGGTAGCGCTCCATCATCGAGGACGGCGTCATGGAACGCGCGCAAGTCGAATGACTCGCCCAAGGCCGCCTGCGCTCTATCGCGGAGGGCTTTGATCTTGAGCTGGCCGAGCTTGTAGCCCAGCGCCTGGGCCGGCCAGGCGATATAGCGGTCCACTTCGACCTCGATGTCGTGCTGCGTCTTGCCGGTGTTGTCCTTGAAGAACTGAATGGCGCGTTCACGCGTCCAGCCCTTGGCGTGCATGCCCGTATCGACGACGAGGCGAATGGCGCGCCACATCTCGTAGGTGAGCTGGCCGAACTTCGAGTACGGGTCCTGATAGAGCCCCAGCTGCTCGCCGAGTGACTCGGAGTAGAGCGCCCACCCCTCGACGTACGCGTTGTTGAAGCCATGCTTGCGGTACTCGGAGGCGTCGACCTCTTCGCCGAGGGCGATCTGCAGATGGTGACCCGGCACCGCCTCGTGGGCGGTGAGCGCCTCCATCTCCCACTTGGGGCGCGACGTGAGGTCGTAGGTGTTGCAGAAGAAGGTGCCGGAGCGGCCAGCGGCGGCCGAGCCGGGCTGATAGTACGCGGTGGTCTGCACCTTCTCGGAGTAGGCCGGCACCGCCTTCACGCCATAGGTGAGGCGCGGGAGCTTGCCGAACAGGCGCGGCAGCTCGCCGTCGATGCGCTTGGCGATGCGCGCATACCCGCGCAGCAGCTCTTCCTTGTCGGTGTAGAAGAAGCGCTTGTCGGTCCGCAGAAACTGGAAGAACGCGGGCAGCCCCTTGGTGAACTTCGCCTGCTGCATGGCGTGCTCCATCTCGGCGCGGATGCGCGCCACTTCCTTTAGCCCGAGCTCGTGGATGTCCGCCGAGCTCATGCTCGTGCTCGTCTGCTCGCGAATGCGTGCGCCGTACCAGGCCTCGCCGTCGGGCAGCTGCGACATCCCGATGGTCGTACGGCAACGCGGCAGATACTGCTTCTCGATGAAGTCCGCGAAAGCGGCATAGGCGGGGTAGAGCTGCCCCTCGATGACGGCCAAGGCGCGCTCACGTAGCCGCGCCTGCTCGGCGGCCGGGATCTCGCTCGGCATGCTCGCGAAGAGCATCGAATAGACAGGGCTCCGTTTCACGTCCTTCGGCGTCTGCTCGCGCACCAGCGCCGGCACGCGCGCGACCAGCATCCTGGGCATGGTGACGCCAGCGGCCGCGCCCTTCTCCAGCCACTTGGTGGACTGCGTGAGGTACGCTGGCGTCTTCTCCATGCGCTTCAAGAAGTTCTCGTAGTGCTTCACGGTGGCGTGCGGCGCGACCTCGGCGAGAGACGCTAAAGCGGTGTGTGGGCCATAGATGTGATCGACCTGGAGGAGCTCGACAGGAAAGCGCGCGAGACCCCGCTCGGTCTCGAGGTCGAAGGCGAGCACGTCGTAGTCGAGCCGGGCGCGCGCATCGAGCTTGGCCCGATCGATGCTCTTCACCGCCTTCAGGGATTCGGCGGTGTGGGCCTTGCGCCGCTCGACGGCTTCGGGTGACAGATCGACGAGCCGATCGGCGTGACGCGGATCACCGACCGCGGTCGCGAGCTCGGGATACTCCTCGAGCCGCCATTCCCACTCGGCACGGATGAGCGCGTCGAAGCGCGCTTGGTCGGAGGTCTGCGCGGGAGGCGCCGCGAGGCTCAGCATGAGAATCAAGAAGCTCATTGGCTCTCCATTGCACAGTTGCGCGCGCGGGGCACTGGCCGCGGCTCGACGTTGGCCGGGAGACTGTGGCATCGAGCGCAAAAAAGGACACATGCCATGAAGACGATCGTTTCTCTCTTTACCCTCCTCACGGTGGCGAGCACCGCATCGGCGGCCGACCTGACGGTGACGAGCATCGGGGACAACGGTCCTGGGACGCTTCGTGAGATGCTCTCGATCGCGAGTCTCACGCCCACGGTCGACGTCATCACGTTCGATGTGACGGGTGACATCAGTCTCGAGAGCACCATCACCATCACGGGCGGCGCCGACATTCGTGGCCCTGGTGACGGCAGCGTCGTCATCAAGCTCGCGGAGACGTTCGACGGCGAGATGTTCAAGATCACGAGCGCTCCCGACCTCGTGCGCTTCGCCGGTCTCACGTTCGACGGGACCCATGCGCTCCACAGCATGATCGACGCGGAAGAGGTCGACGTCACGTTGGAGGACGTTCATTTCTCGAACGCTTTCGCGGATAACATCGAGGACGGCTCGGGTGGCGTCCTCGACTTCGAGGGTAACTTCCATGACGGTTACACGGTGACCGTCCGCAATTGCACCTTCACGAACAACTACGGAAACTTCGGTGGCTCGCTGTTCTTCGTACGCTTCGCGGGCGTCTTGCTCATCGAGGACGCGACCTTCGATGGCGGTGACGCGATGAACAAGGGCGCCGGGATCTGGTTCGACGGCTGGTACGGCGGACAGCTCACGATTCGCCGCTCGACCTTCACCCACCTGCGCGCCGGGAGCGGCTCGGCCCTAGAATTCGAGGGTCACGGTACCGCGGCTGAGCACCCGACGCTCCTCATCGAGAGCTCGACCTTTTACGAGAACGGCACCGACGATCCGAGTGATCCGGGCGACTCCATCATCGAGGTGTTCTCGGCCACGACGCGCTTCGTGAACGTCACCGTCGCCAACAACACGACACCCGGGGCGCCGATCGCCCTGTCTGGCTACGGGCCGATGACCATCGAGAGCTCGACGATCACGGGGAATCGGTCGGTCAACGGTGCATGTGGTGGCGTCTACGCAACTGACAACCTCTCGCCGCGCCTCCACATCGTCAACTCCATCATCGCGGGCAACACAGGTAAGAACGTCGGCTCGGTGCTCTATGCCGACGTCTTTGGCACCGTCACCGCGAGCCACAGCCTCATCGAGCGGCCGGGTCTCAACCCGATGAACATGGTGCCCAACGACTTCAGCGCTCAACCCGACGTCATCACCGGGCAAGCCCCGCAGCTCGGGGCGTTGCTGGACAACGGCGGCTCGACGCTCACCATGCTGCCACTCGCGACGAGCCCAGCGGTCGACTCGGGCGACTCGTCCGTGATCGCGGATGGAACGCTCGACCAGCGCGGACAGCCACGCGTTCGCGGCACGGCGGTCGACATGGGCTCGGTCGAGACGGACGTCGCTGGGCAGCCCATCGATCCGACTGACCCCGACCCGACCGATCCGACCCCCGGCGGCGAGGAGCCCGGCCCAGCCGGTACGCCGTCCTCCAAGAAGGGCGGGTGTGCCGCAATCGCGGACACATCGGCGCTTGGTGTGCTCCTCGTGCTCTCACTGCTCTGCCGCCGCCGTCCGTCATGGACAGGGCGGCGGTGAGCGCCTGCAGGCTCAGCCCACGGATTGGCCTGGCGTGTAACCCAGGTCCTCGAGGACCCTGGTTGCGTAGCGGCGCTTCTCGGCGCTGACGAGCTCTTTGGCGCCGGCGACGAGGTCGGCGCCGCCGTTCTGCTCGAGGAAGCGCGTGAAGTAATGGCCGTCGGAGCTCTCGATGAGCAGGGTGGCCATGGTGGCTTGCCACGGGTCCTTCGGGCTCAGGAAGAGATTGCGCACGATCGCGCGGTCGCTCGCGTCACCCGTCTGCCAGAAGCGGCTGAGGAGAGCATGGTGCGCGAGGAGTCGTGCCCCTTCGTAGCTCTGATAGGGCGGGACGCTCAGCATGCCGCGCAGCACATCGCGCTCCGAGTCGATGAACAACGCGCCGAGCCCGGGATTTTTGGCCAGCACTCTGCTGGGGATGTTGCGGATGAGCTCGGCGTCGCCCTTGTTCGGCGAGCCCATGAGCAACGCGACGTTCTGGGGGAGGGAGAAGAAGGCGTCGCGTACGCTGTCATCGGTGTAGCCGGCGCCGCTGCAACCGCCGCCGCCGCCTTCCACCGCACCGGCCGTTGCGAGAGCCCGGACCACGTCTTTGTGCCCGGCATCCCAGAACGCCTTCACCGTCGTGTGGGAGCGCGCGATGGCCGTCGCCGCGGCGCGGTTGCTGCCTCGAGTGATCGCGTCGGCGAGCTCGCGCACGAGCCCGCGCTCGTCCGATGCCTTCGAGCGCAGGAACTGCTCGACGATGCTCGATGCCGTGGCGAGCTTGGCGATGTCCGCTTTGGCGGCCGAAAAGACTTGCGCCCGGTTGGTGCTCATGAGCTGGCGGAGCGCGTCCGGCTGATCCCAGCCCACGCCTTGCGCGAGCAGCGAGAGGAAGTAGTCGCGTCCCGCGGGAGATTCGTTCATCGTGGCGAAGACCCGCGCGAGCTCCTGCGGCCTTCGGTCGTATCGCGTGAGGCACGCGGTGAGCACTTCGCGCGCGATTGGCTCCTTCGCATGGAAGAGCGCGGTGAGCGCCTCGCCGCCATGCGCCGCCATCGTGGGGCAGAGAGCGGGGGCTTTCGCGATCAGGTCGCATAGCTGGCTCAGGATGTAAGCGCGGTTGGGGCCCTCGTAGGTGGCTGCCGCGGTAGCAGCGCGCTCTCGCCTGCGAAGTGCGCCCGGGCCGTGTGAGCGAGCGCGAAGACGCGCTGCTGATCGGCGTGCTCGCCGGTGCTCCATACGGCTTGGACGAGCCAGCGCGGAACGTCGCTCGGGCTGCGCTCGAGCCACGCACGCCCCGCCGCGCGGACCAGCGCCTGCGCGTCGGCATCGCCGCTGTCGAACATCGCGCGGAGGTCGAGCTTGCGCGCCGTCTCGAGTCCCTTGTCGGCGTTGACGAACCCCTCGAACAACGCTCGCTTCGAGGCTTCGAGATCAGGGGCGCGAACCTCGACGCTCGACCCGCCGGCGCGCAGTCCGAGGATCGTGGTGCCGTGCGTGGGAGCCACGTGCTTCTGGCCTGCTTGGCCGATGTCGGGCGCGTACGGGATCGCGCTGCTCGCCGGCGCGCCGCTCGCTGGAGCGTCAGGTGCAGACGACTTGGGTGGAATGCCGATGAGGTAGGGGCTGCTGGAGCCGGGGCGAAGCTGGACGTCTGCCATGATGATCGCGAATATCGGCCAGTGCCCACGGTGGTCGCGGGCTTCGGTTCTGACATGGTTTCAGACTTGGCTGGCGGCTATCGGCCATCGGTCATCGGCAATCGGCAATCGGCTTTCAGCTCGCCCCCCTCATCTCTGCAACCCCAACCTCCGCGCAAGCCTCAGCAAATTCGCCCGGTCCAACCCCAACAACCGAGCCGCCGCAGCATGATTCCCCCCAGCGCGGGCCACTGCAGCCTCGATGCGCGCACGCTTGAATGCGTCGACGTCCTCGACGAGCGATCCGCTCATCGGGATAGCCTCCATGGTCGCTATCGCGGACGACGCCAACGGATGCAGCTGATCGCTCAGCTCGAGGTGACGGTTATCGATGACGATGCTCTCGCTGCGTTGCTCCCGCGAGGCCCGCAGCGCGGCTCGCGTCAGGACGTTGTCGAGCTCGCGGACGTTGCCTGGCCAATCGTAGATGCCCAGGGTGTGCCGCGCCGCCGCGGTGAGGCGTAGCACGCGGCCGCCCAGCTTCACGCGCGCGAGATCGAGGAAGTGGCCGGCGAGCTCCACGATGTCGCTCCGGCGCTCGCGCAGCGGAGGGATGTGGAGCGGATAGACTCCGAGCCGGTGGAAGAGGTCGCGGCGGAAGCGGCCGGTGGTGATGTCGTCGGCGAGATCGCGGTTGGTCGCCGCGATGACACGCACGTCGACGGTGGTCGTTTGAT
>JBDHVB010000247.1:0-7661 GCA_039809465.1 Myxococcota bacterium | reverse complement strand
GGCCGGAGAGCGGGAGGGAGCGTAATCTCTACGACACCACTGCGGCTGCACGCGCGCGGGCGCTCATCCGCGATAACAGAATCGATCAGCACTGCGCGGTGTTGATGGCCTCGGCAAGCTCGATCCCAAGGACCTGGTTGCCTGGATCCTCGAGGACAAGTTGCCGGTTCGCATACAAATTCAGATGCACAAGGTCATCTGGGACCCTGACAAGCGGGGCGTTTGAGACGTCTTACGGTGTGCAGATGCGCAGGCAGTAGCCTTCGGTCTCACCGGGGTTGGTGAGGCAACCGAAGCCGCCTGGGCAGCCACCGCTGGCGGAGTCCGTTGAACAGCCCTGGGCGTCGTTCGGAATGTTGATCGATTCTTCATCGTAGCTCACGACGCACACGCCGGCATTCTGGAGCGGGGCACACACCTGGCTGCCGGGGCAACCGCCACACAATGCGGTCTCGATTTCGACGCAGCTGGCGTCCACGATCTCATCCCGGTCGGCCTCGGTGAACGCCGGATCAGCGGCTACGCAGGTGCTGACGAACGACGCCTGGCCGCTCGGTTCGGCGCAGCTCAGGTCACAACCGTAGATCTTATCCGCGATGGCTTCGCAGCGGCCCTCAACGGTGTTGCTGTTGCCGTCCTTGTTCTCCTTGTTGTCGTCGCTACCGCAAGCGAAGGTGGTGACGGAGAGCGCGAAGACGAGAGCGCCGCGGAATCGGCGAGCATTCAGAAAGGCCATGTGATTCTTTTCCCCTGAGTGAGCCCTACCGGGTTGGGGTCTAGAGCCTTGCCGTGTCAAGGCCGGGGTTCTCGAAGCGTTCGGGGTTCGCACCGGCGCGAGGGCTCCAAGTCCGTGAGGCCATTTCTTACGCCGCGCCCCGCCTTGTGCCCTTCAGAACGACTTGCTATCTGGCGCGGTCATGACCCTTCCGGCTTCGTTAGTTCACGAGACCCTAGGCAAATGGCTCCTCGCCGACGGTATGTCCGTCGTCTTCGACGCGGAGAAGAGCCGCGGCCAGTACTTGCACGACGCCAAGACCGGTAAGGACTTCCTCGACTTCTTCGGCTTCTTCGCGGCCCGCGCCCTGGCCTACAACCACCCGAAGCTGCGCGAGCCCGAGTTCATGGAGCGCATGGGCATCGCCGCGACCCACAAGCAGTCGAACTGCGACCTCTACTCCACGAACTACGCGGACTTCGTGCAGACCTTCGCGACCAAGGCGCTGGGGGGGCACTTCAAGCACGTCTTCTTCATCGAGGGCGGCGCGCCGGCCATCGAAAACGCGGTGAAGACCGCCTTCGACTGGAAGGTGCGCAAGAACCTCGCGGCGGGCCGCGGTGAGAAGGGCAAGCAGATCTTGCACTTCCGCCAGGCGTTCCACGGCCGCACCGGCTACGCGCTGTCGCTCACCGACTCGTACGATCCGCGCAAGACCATGTACTTCCCGCTCTGGCCATGGCCGCGCGTCAGCAATCCGAAGATGCGCTTCCCGTTCGATGAGGCCGCTAAAGCGGAGACCATCGCCGCCGAGCAGCAGTCGCTCAAGGAGATCGACGAGGCGTTCGACAAGAACCCGCACGACATCGCTGCCATCATCATCGAGCCCATCCAGAGCGAGGGCGGTGACAACTACTTCCGCCCCGAATTCCTGCGCGCCCTGCGCAAGATCTGCGACGAGCGCGAGACCATGCTGATCTTCGACGAGATCCAGACCGGCATGGGCGTGTCCGGCTCATGGTGGGATTGGCAGAACCACGACGTGAAGCCCGACCTCATGACCTTCGGCAAGAAGTCGCAGGTCTGTGGTTTCGCCTCCACCGAGCGCGTCGACGAGGTCGACTCGGTGTTCAAGGTCGCGTCGCGCATCTCGAGCACCTTCGAGGGCAACATCGTCGACATGGTGCGCTGCCAGCGCATCATCGAGGTCATCGAGGCCGACAAGCTGGTCGACAACGCCCGCAGCATGGGCAAGTACCAGCACAAGCTGCTCGCGGAGCTCGCCGGCAACTTCCCCGAGATCAGCAATGTCCGCAGCCGCGGACTACTCGCCGCCTTCGACCTGCCGAATACGCAAGAGCGCGATAAGGTGGTGCGCGCGGCCTTCGACGAGATGCTCCTCATCTTGCCGTGCGGCACCAAGTCGGTGCGCATGCGCCCGGCGCTCGACGTCGGCGCCGATGCCATCGCGCGCTGCGTCGCCCAGCTCGAAGCGGGCGTGCGTCGTGCTTATGGGCGCGGGGCGTAGTAGCCTTAGAGGGCATGGAACGCATCAAGGTCGTGGTGGTCGGCGCCAATGGGCGCATGGGTCGGCGTGTCGTGGCGTTGCTCGAGGAGCATCCGACGCTGACGTTGGCGCGCGCCTTCGACCGCGATGACGATCCCGAGCAGGCCATCGCCGGCAGTCACGTGGTCATCGACTTCGCGGCGCCCGCGGTCGCGACGCGCATCGCGCCCATCTGCGCCAAGCAGGGGACCGCATACTTGCTGGCCTCGACCGCGCTCACTCCGGACGATCAGCACGCTTTGGACGCGGCGGCGCACGACGTGCCCATTCTTCAGGCCGCGAATCTCAGCATCGGCGTGAACGTGCTCGCCGAGCTCGTGGCCGAGGCGGCGGCGCGGCTGCACGGCTTCGATGTCGAGATCTCCGAGATTCATCACCGCCACAAGCGCGACGCACCGAGCGGCACGGCGCTGGCGCTCGGCGAGGCCGCGCGACGTGGGCGCGCTGGGCTCGTGGACATGCACGGCCGCGCCGGCAGCAAGGTGCGTGCGCCCGAGGAGCTGGGTTACGCCGCCATGCGGGGCGGTGACGTCGCGGGTGAGCACACGGTGTATTTCTTTGGCGACGGGGAGCGCATCGAGCTCACGCACCGGGCGACATCCCCGGATATCTTCGCGCGCGGTGCGCTCGCAGCCGCCGCGTGGCTCGTGACCAAGCCCGCCGGGCGTTACACGATGCGCGACATGCTGACCGGGACATCGCCGCGCTGCTGAGCATGACGCGCGCGGTGGGGTGTTTCCTGACTAAAGATTTCGTTTTGTTGCGCTGCCCCACAAGAGGCTCGTGACGGCGTAAGTTGGCGTCGCGGGTTCGAGCCTCGGCTCGGACTCTCATCGTTACACGCGGGGGAGCCTCGTGCTCCGCGTTGGCTTGTGGGCACCTCTGGAATTAGCTGGAGGTTAGTCGAACGGAACGTCGAGCTCCTCCGCCTGTAACTTCACCCGCCGCACGGTTGACGTGTGATCGAGCGACTTGGCTCCTCACGTCGTGCAGGCTCTCGTCGCGATCGTAAAAGATCGTCGGAGCTGGAGATTTTGCCGCGGTGAGGGATCGCAAAGGATCGTGATCGCAGATTTGTCGGACCCTCGATCAAAACTCCTCCCACGCTGAAAACGGCCCGTCGTGATGATGGGCAGCGCTCAGCGCATGGAGGTCTGCGATCATGTCGAAGAAAGTTGTGCACCTGTCGGACGACGCGCACGAGCTCGCCAAGGGCTACTGCAAAGAGTCGGGTATGAAGATGAGCGACTGGGTTGCCATGCTCATCAAGCGCGCCGTCGAGCCGGCACCGCAAGCCGTCGCGCCCGTCGCGCCGCCGGTGCAGAGTCACCCCGCGATTCGTGAGTCGGTGCCGCCGCGCATGGCCGAGCAGCGTCCCACGAGCTTGAGCTCGTCGTCGATGAGCGCGCCGCAGATGAGCTCGCAGCCGCTGCACGCCGCGTCGTCGCAGCAGGCGCACAATCCGTCGCTGCCCAAGAAGAAGCCGATGCTGCGTGAGCTGTCCTCCTCCGAGAACGAAGATAGCGTTCCCGTCTACGCGCAACCGCCGTTCTGGGCGCGTAAGAGCAGCTAAAGATCTCCGACGTGTGGCGCGCGCTGTAGCCGCCATGCGACCGTAGCTGCTAAAGACCTCCGCGACGCTCCTCTCGAAGCTCGGGAGGAGCGACGCGCCCGCCGCGGTGGCGGAACCGGTAGACGCTAAGGACTTAAAATCCTTTATCCGCAAGGGTGTCCGGGTTCGAGTCCCGGCCGCGGCATGGCGCGACAGTCGCTCCTCGAAGCCATCGCTTGGGGAGTGAGGCACGAGCTCGTCACCACCTACGGCAAGCGACGCCGAGGCGTGAGAGACGGCGGGCGCGCCGCTCCTCCCGAACCATTGCGCCCTTCCTACCGGCAGCATATTGCCGACAACTGTCGATGCAAACCGAGCCAGCCATTCCAGCGCCAGACATCTTGCGGCTGACCTTCAAGAAGCCGGCGTTCTGGTCGGGGACATTGCTCCTCACCGTCGTGGTGTGCGCTATCGCGTCGCTGAGCCTCGTCCGCAGTGACGGACAGATCAACGTGCTGTGGACCGGCGGTCTCGCGCTCGTTTGTCTGGTGATGGTCGTCACGCGCGCGCTGCGCCTGCCGCGCTTCGTGCCGCCCATCGAGCTGGGCGTCAGCCGCTTCGCCATGCCGACGTCGGCCGACTCGCGCCGCACCGTCGAGCTCGACTACGCCGACCTGCGCGCCTTGAGCCTGCGCCAGCGTGGATCGCAGCAGATCCTCGTGGTCGAGACGACGCGCGGCTTGTTCATGTTCCCCGCCGCGGCCTTTACGGACCCGAACGCCATCGAGCGCTTCTTCGTGGGCCTGCGCGAGCGCCTGTCGACGCTGCCGAATGGCGCCGACGTGCTCGACGTCATGGCGCGCCGCGAAGACCTGGTGCGCCGCGTCTTGGGGCTGCGGCCGACCGTCACGTACGTCATCCTCGCGACGCTCCTCCTGGGCCTCGCGGCGCAGGTGTTCACCGGCGCGCTGACCGATGACGGCGACATCATCCGCATCGCGAGCCTCGGCGCCAACGTGCCCGACCTCGTGCGCGCGGGAGAGTGGTGGCGCCTCGTCACCGCGAGCTTCCTGCACGGCAGCTTCTTGCACATCTTCGTGAACGGTCTGTCGCTCATCGTCGTGGGCCAGATCGTCGAGCGCATCATCGGTCCGTGGCGTCTCGGTATCGTCTACGTCGTCTCCTGCGTCGGTGGCGCGCTGGCGTCCGCGGTGCTTGGTCACGGCACGGTCTCGGTCGGCGCGTCGACCGGCATCTTCGGCATCTTTGGCGCGCTCGCGGTGTGCAACTGGCACTACCGCCGTGAGCTCGCGCTCGGCTTCAAGCAGCCCCTCGAGCTCTGGGCCTTCAACATCCTGCTGAACGTGCTGTTGCCGTTCATCTTCCCGTTCATCGACTTGTGGGGCCACTTCGGTGGTCTGGTGGCCGGCGCGTTGATGACCTACGTGCTCATCGCCCCGCATGCGCAGCTCGTCTACGCGCGGCCCACGAGCGGCATCGTCAAAGGCATCGGCATCGTCGCCGCGGTGCTCGTGGCCGTTTGCGTGGCCTTCGCGGTGCGCAGCGCCACCACGACGACCGACGAGAAGATCTTGAGCGCCGCCGACGGCAGCAGCGACATCGGCTGGATGAACGCGGTGGCCTGGGAGATCGCGCGCCGCCCCGAGCCCTCGGCGGAAGTGCTGGCGCATGCGATCCGCGTGGCCAAGCGCGCGGTCGAGCACAGCAAAAGTGACGAGCAGAGCGGCGCCGTGCGCGATACCTACGCGACCTTGCTCTATCGCTCGGGCCAGCTCGACGAGGCGCTCGACGCCGAGGACAAGGCGCTGCGCGAGTCGTCCGCTGTCGCGGAAGTCTATCAGCAGCCTGTCGACATCCAGGTCGGCGCCCAGATGGGGCGCTTCCTCGACGCGCGCTTCAAGAAGAGCAGCGTGCGCGCCGTGGGTTATGACCCAGCACATCTTCATGTGAGCATCGTCGGGCAGGGCATCCGCGTCGCCCTCGACTCTCCGGCACCCAAGGGCCTCGTCGCCTACGGCATCTTGAAGCGTGGCAGCGCTCGCGAAGGTATCATGCGCATCACCTTGGGCGCGGACCGCGCCGCCGAGCGCGAGCACACCATTCCGCTGGGCGCGGCCATCGTCCGAGGCGCGTCCTTGATGCGCAATCCACAGGGTCTCGAGGTGGTGCTCGCCTGGGTGGACGCGAACGACTGCCGCTGCGATGCTTCGTCGTACGAAGTGCGGTTCTGGCCGCACGACACGAGCATCGATGGATACCCCTGATTCCGAGCCGCTGACCGTCCTCCCTCTGCGTCGCACCCGCGTTGGCCGCGCCCTTCACGGTGCGAGCGGCGAGAAGGCGTCGCTCCACCAGGTCGAGCTCCACGCCGACCATCTGGTGGTGCCGGCGAGCGACTTCGCCACGCGGCGCGTCGAGGTGCCGCTCGATCAAGTCACGGGCATCCGCGTCGTACCAGAGCTCGCGCGCAACTTGCTCACCATCGAGGCGGGAACGCGCGTCTTCAACCTCGGCCTCTCCGGTAAAGCGGTCACCCGGGCGGCGCGCAGCTTCGTCACCGCGACGCGCGACCGCATCGACGCGCAGCCGCACGGCGATCTCACCACGCAGCGCATCACCGCGCGTGAAGCAGCGGTCGACACGCTGGTCGCGCACAAGGCGCGGGCCATCTGGCTCGCGGTGCCGCTGCTGCTCGTGGCCTACGCCATCCGAGCGGCCTACAGCGATGCGATCTTCGACCTCGATTACTTCGGCGCGAGCGCGCGTGCCTGGCTCAAGCACGGCGAGCTCTACCGCCTCATCACCGCGGCCTGGCTGCACGCGAACCTCTGGCACATCGGCGGGAATCTCGTCGCCATCGTCTGGCTCGGCCGCGCCGTCGAGCGGGCGCTCGGGCCCTCACGCCTCCTCATCATCGTCACCGCCGCGATCCTCGGCGGCTCACTGGGCTCGATGTGGCTCACCTCCGGGCACACCATCGGGGCCTCGGGCGTCGGCATGGGGCTCGCCGCGGCGTTCGGCGTGGTCGCCATCATGTACCGGCGCGAGCTGCCGCGGCCCATCGCGCGGCCGGCCTGGTGGTGGGTCGTCTTCATCTTGCTGCTCGCGCCTTCACCGGACGGCCCAGGCCCCACGGCGATCGACCACGCGGCCCACGCTGGCGGCGCCTTCGGTGGCGGCCTCGCCGCGTACTTGCTTTGCATGCGCCGGCCGTTATCGCGGATCCGCCAGCCCGACCTGCGTTGGCTCGCGGGGCTGCTCGTCGTGGTGCAAGTCGCGGCGCTCGGCATCATGGCCTTCAGGGTGCTGAGCACGCGGCCGCTCTCCGAGCTGCAACGCCTCACCGTGATGGTCCGCGAGAAGATGCTGTCCGCGGACGAGGCGAACTCCATCGCTTGGAGCTTCGCGGTGGCGAAGAAAGTCGAGCAGCCGCTGCTGGCCGCGGCGTTACAGCTCGCCGAAGCTGGCCTGCAGGTGCTGCCGCGCGACGTTGGCCTCGCCGACACGGTGGCGACCTTGCATCACCGCACGGGGAGCGACCGCCGGGCCGCCGAGCTCGAGGCGCGCACCTTGGACGACGTGGCCGAGGCCTACGACGCCACCACCTTCGCGACGCAGCTCGCGCGTTTTCTCGCGGCGGATGGCGTCAGCAAGCCCACCGGTATCACTATCGAGGCGAGTGACAAGCAGGTACGTGTCGCTTTCGCGGACAACGTCATGGAGCTCGCGCGCTCGGGCGTGACGGTCTACGCGGTCGCCATGCGCCACGGCCGTATCGAGGGGCTCGTGCGTTTGCGCTTGGGCGC
>JBDHVB010000246.1:0-7706 GCA_039809465.1 Myxococcota bacterium | reverse complement strand
AGGCTCCGGGACCGTGGCCCACCGCCGCCCCGATGGCGTTTGCCTGGGTTTCGTTCTGGGTCAAGAAGCCGCGAATTTCGACGTCGACGAGCGAAGCCGTCCCGCTAGCGTAGACACCTGTAACGCCATCGATTTTGGTCGCCCGCGCAAGAGTGAGGTGCTGGAGCTCGGTCGTCCCGGAGAGCGCGATCAGTGGGTCTGCGGCGTCAAAGCGCGCCCACAGCACGCTCGACCGCGGCCCCGTCCCCCGCAGCACCGCATTGTTCACCGTGAGAGAACCGACGTCGATGTCATAAGAACCTGGAGGCAGCAGCACGACGTACGGTTCGTCGGCGCTACCTTCCAGGACACAGCCGTTCGCTACGGCGGACGCCGGCACCAGCGCTTCGCGTACCGAGCACGAACCACCCGCGGCCACATCGTCCGTGAAGCTGTTGACTGTGACGGTGTAGGCATGTGCGACGCCAGACCAAACGAGCAGAAGGGCGGCGACGACCAGACCATACTTCATTGTGGGGAGAGTCTAGCCGATGTTCGATTTGTTACGAACGGGGCGCGCTATCTTCCGCTTCACGCTCCAATCCCAGTAGAAGCCCCAATGGACGCCGCGCGTCGCCCTTCAGACAGTGAGCTCGAGTCGGTCCTCGAGGCAGCGGCCGCGGAGGTCGATCTGACTTTGCTCCGTTGGTCACGCTCGCTCACCATTCGTCAGTGCCTACGTGCCGCGACCAAGGCTCTGAGCAGATTCCGCCGTGTCGCACCCGAAGGAAGCTGATCTCGAAGCGCTCATCCAAGCGCTGGTCGAGGCCGAGATCGCATCGTCATGGAAGACGGAGCGTTGAAGCTTCGCGTCGTCCGGCAAGCATGACGACCAGGTCGAGTGCCAGGGGGTTCGATGCGGGGCTAGGTCAACGCACCCAAACCGCTTGGCCGCCGAAGGTGTTGAGGCTCGGGCACCAGCAGGCCGCTACGCCGCTCTGCTGGCAGGTGGACACGGTGTTGCTGGGGCAGCTCGGTTCGCCCGAGGTGTCTGAATCGATGGTGAGCCAGCGGTTGGGCTGGAGGGAGGTCGAGAAGTCCCAGCCACCTTCCAGGGTCGTCCTGCCTTTGCACTCGAATGCGTCGGCGCCACCGCACCAGTAGTAGCCGTCGGTGGCACTGCCGTTCAGATAGTAGCCGCTCGTCCCGAAGGGGGTGGCGAGCTCTCCGCGGGGAATCGGGTTGCTCGACGAGACGGCGATCGGTGAGCTGCCGCCGACTTCGGGGTCGTGATAGCCCGCAATCCGCAATTGCGTCCACGCCATGGTGCGGATGTCGATCCAGGTGACGACGGGTCTATTGCCCGCGAACGCGGTATTTGCGCGCGCTACGGGATCTACTTGGAGCTCCGACTCCGGATGCCAGCCGTTGCAATCGGCGAGGAACCAACGGTCACCCCATCCGGGAGCGGGGCCGATCGGCTGACAGTGGCCGCCGTCGTGCCAGAACACCAAGGTCCAGCCGCCGCCCGTCATGTCACAGTAGAGCTGCCGCTCGGGCATCGAAGCGCAGCTCGCGTCAGCGGAGGGTGTCGCGATGAGGTAAACGCCGTTGGGCGCATCCCACGCTGCTTGGATCGCCGAGCAGGTCGGCGCCGCGCAGTCGATGCCCAAGCTGCCTTCGTCCACTTGGCCGTCACAATCATCGTCGAGGCCGTTACAGGCGATCTCAGTGGTGGGCGGAGTGGTGGATACGCAGCCGAGCCCCGCGGCGCCACAGGTCGACATGCCGGCGGAGCAAATCCCGTGCTCGCCGCTCGTGCATGGGCCGGGCACGAAATCCTCGTCGAGCTCGCCATCGCAGTCGTTGTCCACGAGGTCGCAGAGGTCGGCGGCCATCTGGTCGAGCGAGTCGCAGGTGAGCGACGATGTATCCGCGCAAACGACGATGCCACCGCCGCAAGCGCCGATGCCGCAACTCTCACCGAGCGTTCCTCCCGCGTCCGGCGCGTATGGTCCGCCATCGAAGACGACGGTGCCGCTGTTGCCGAAGTCTTCGTCGATTTGGCCGTCGCAGTCGTCGTCGACGCCGTTGCAGAGCTCGGCACGCGCCGCGTAGACGCACTGGCCGGCAACGCAGCGGCCAGCGCTCCCCGGCTCGTCGCACGCCCCCGGGGACGAGCATTGGCCGTGCTCTCGACACGTCGCGCCCGGAACCAGCGTGCAGAGCGCGCCTTCACAAGCGCGGTCACCCGGGCAGTCTTCGCTGGTCGAGCACAGCAGCGCGCAACGATCATCGACGCACGAAAGGCCGGGGTTGCACGTGTCGCCTGAGCCGCAGGGCGCGTCGAAGTCACCGCCACTCTTTACCGGGTCGTCCTTGCAGCTCGTCGCTGCCGCTAAAGCACACAGGGAGAATGCAACGCGAAGCGCCGAGACGGGGGATCCCATTGGTCTACGACACTACCCTGCTCTCGCGCCCAGAGCGACGAGCAGCGCGTCCAGCTGATCGAAGGTCTCGCCCATCCCGTCCGTGCTGCCGATGCCGGCGTCGAGGGCCTCCTTCGAGGGGTAGAGGTCGCGGACGACGACCAGCGTCTTGCCGTCTTTCTCTTCGAAGGTCACCGTGGTGACGGCCCCTGCCTCACCAGCTTCCTCATTGGTCCAGACGAGGCGTGAGTGCGGCATCACTTCGATGTAGGTGCCGAAGAACGCCATGGGCTGCTCCGAAGCAGGGTGGCGGAACACGAGACGGTACGTGCCCCCGACACGCGCGTCGATCGCGCAGGAGAGCAAGGTCAAGCCAGCCGACTTCGGCACCCACCAGCGCGCGAAGAGCTCGGCCTTCGTCCACGCCTCGAACACCAGGTGCGCGGGGCCGTCGACGGTTCGCGTGACGACGACCTCACGGTCCGACTTCCGCTCCACCGTCGTGCGATCACTTTTTGCGTCCATCGTTCTTCTCCTTCTGTTTGAGCTCACCGACGATCTTGTCCAGCTCATCGAAGCGTGCGGCCCAGAGGTCGCGGTACCTCGCGATCCATGCGGTCTCTTCCTCGAGCTGGCGTGGGCCGAGCTTGCAGGTGCGCACGCGCCCGACCTTCTTCGTGGCGACGAGCCCGGCGCGCTCCAAGACGCCGACGTGCTTCTTCATGCCGGTGAGGGTCATGTCGAACGTCTCGGCGAGGTCGGTGATCGAGGCGTCTGCCCGGCCGAGCTGCTCCAGAATGCCACGTCGCGTCGCGTCCGAGAGCGCGGCGAACGAGGCATCGAGGCGAGCTCGTGAAAACTGAACCATATGGTTTAGTTTTTAACGCACGGAGTGTGGGAATGCAAGTGCTGGCGCTCCGATGAGCTCGGAGCAACAATGCTCGCAGCATGGGTGCGCTATGCCTGACCATTCTCGCCATCGCGGCGCCTCTCGAGGTGCAGACGCGCGCGCTGCCGCGGGCGGGGCGCGAGTCTTTGAGCTTGCCGTTCGTCGCCGGTGAGGGCGCGGCAGCCGAGCGCATCAACATCGTCATCTACATGACACTCCTTTCGATCGCGCCACCCGCTGTCGAGGCGGCGCTCACCGAGGAAGGCGACGCCAAGTGGTATAAGACGCTCGCGTTCGAGGTCGCTCGCAACGATGAGCGAGTGCTCGAGCTGAGCGTCGACGGCGAGACCTGCGCGACGACCTGCGAGCCAGTGCGGCACACCCTCACCTTCGACGTCCGCACTGGGCGGTCGATCGACCTTACCGATGTCTTTACGCCGGCGGGCCTCACGGCCATCTCCACGCGCATGAAGGCCGAGCGGGTGCGTCGCTATAGCGATCAGGTGCGGCGGCTCGCACACGCCAAGAATGACCGCTTTAGCGAAGCAGGCAACAAGCTGACCTTTCACGAGGGGTGCCTCAAGCTCGAACAGAAGCACGAGACGCGCATCGCGTCGCTGGTCGCGGCTTTTGCCGTGAAGAGCGTCAAGGTCACGGCGGAGAGCTGCAGCGGTGAGGCGACGCGCGTTTACGACAACGTGGGCGAGGTGAGCCTCACCTTCGCTTACGGCGACGCGAAGATGCCGATGACCACGTATGGCAAGTCCCTCATCCTCGGCGGCAATGACGTAGCGCCACCGCCCGCTCCTTTTGGCCAGGCGTTGCGCGGCACCATCGGCACCGCCGCCGTCACGGTGGTTCTGCAACGCCCCAGCCTCAACGGCACGCTCAACGGAAACTACTTTTACGACAAGCGACGCAAGACCATCCCGTTGCACGGCCGCTTGGAGAAAGACGGCACCATCCAGCTCGTCGAGTCGGCCAACACACGCTTCACTCTGGCGCTCGACGGCGCAACGCTCAGTGGCAAGGGCCTTCAAGATGGCCGCGCTGCCGAAGTGCGACTCGAGGCGAAATAGTCGCCGCGCGTGACACCTTCGCGCGAGGACTAGTTTGACACGCTCGGCGCTGTCGTGAGCACCAGGCCGCATGAACGAACGAGCCCTGATTTGTGCACTCTTGGTTATTGCGGCGTGTAGTGATGACGCATCTTCGGTGAAAGGCGCATGCGATGATGCCTGCACCCAGCTGCGTAGCTGCGATGACCAGAGCGATGCCGATCAGTGTCCCGACATCTGCGCGGCGACCGCACCAGCGTTGGCCGCGAGCAACTGCGAGAGCTCGGGAACCGCGGCCTACCGCTGCATCGCCGACAAGAACGTGTGCGATCTGGACGATGACGACGGGATCTGTGCCGAGCTATTCACCACGTTCTCGACGTGCATCGGCCAGCTCTGCGCGAGCGACACGACGAATCCAATCTGCTTTGCTCAATCGCACAATGAGTGCATGAGCGATTGCAGCGCCGAGGCCAATTGCGCCGACACGAGCGCTAGCGGCTGCGACGATAGCTGCGAGCGCGACAATCTCACGGCCGCTGCAGCGGACTGCCGGGCCGAGGTCGACGCACTCTACGCATGCAAGGCCGCGGCACCTGACCGGTGCGACACCGCGACTCACTGTGCCAACGAACAAGCCGCGCGCGATGCCTGCATGGCGCCGTATTGCTCCAAGCACCGGGATGCTCGGTCGACCTTGTGCGCTGAGCGCTAGCGGCGCAGCGCGCCACCGTGAGCTGGCGGCGCGAGCGTCAACGGAGCGCTGACGCTCGGAGCAATGGCAGCGCGTGCGCGGCGCGCATCATCGAGAGCCGAGGGGCTGCTCGTTGGCGGGGTGTACGTCACCCAGCGCGGCAGATTGGCGGCCAAGTTCTCTTCCGCTTCAGCGGGCGTGGTCGGCGAGCTGCCCCATCCCACGACATTGCCGCCGCGCTCCTGCACCATTGAATCGTGGGCCGAGCGGGCGCGCGTCCCGTCCATCGCCATGAAGTGCTTCCAGATATCGATGTGGAAACGGTTGTCGTCGCGCAGCTCCCAGGTCTGCGCCATGAGACCGATCTCATACGGGTAAAACACGCCGTCGCGCGCGGTGAACCCACGCAGAGTCATGACGTAGCGCTGGTGTGTGCCATCGCGGCTGCCGACGATCTGCTCGAGCTCTTTGACCTGACCGATCGGCGGGCCGTAGTCGCTCAGCGTGCCGTGCGCCATGACGTTGCCGATAGCGGCGTCGATCCCCTCGCGGGCGGCTGGCGTTACGACAGCGCTGGATGGTGTGACGCGCGAAAGAGGGTTCGTCATGGGGCGGCTCCGGGATGGGGACGGGCCCTTATCGACTCGGAGAGCCCTGCCGGTGCGACGATCTCCTGTGCCTGCCGTCGTCGCGGCCCCGATGGGTCTTGCGGACTATCGCACGGACGCCACTAGCGCCGATTTGTATACAATGGCGGACGCACCCAACGGTCCATTTCGTTCGCCAGGCCCGGGTCGATCGCCGCGACCGCCTGCAAACCGGCGGCTCGGCTGCCGTAGAGGCCCTCGAGTTGGGTGAGCGTGTGGGCGCGGTATTCGTCTTTCTGGACCGGGTGGATGTTGCCGTCGCTGGGGAGCGTGCGCCAAAGGTCGATGATGTCGGCGAGATCACGTTGCCGCCGGGCTTCGCGCTCGGCGGCGCGCTGTTGCTCGCTCAGGCGGCTTTGCTCCGCTTCCACGGCGCGTGGCGGGACGGTCTCGATTGGACGTGGCGGCTGGAGCTGGACGCCGAGGGCTGGGGCGGCGCTCACGAGGTTACGGGTCGGGGTCTGGGGCATGCGGCTCGGCCAGCGGCGCTCGGCGGCCGCCAAGAGGTCGACGAGCTGCGCGTCGGGGCGCGCACCGAGCCTCTCGACGAGTGATGCGCGCATCGTCCCCAGGTTGGGTGGGCCGGCGATGGCGGGGGCATAGCGCGCGAGCTCGGCCGCAACGCGGGCACGGACCTCGGCTTCCGTGGGCGTCGCCCCCGCGTCGAAGTAGCGGCTCACGAAGACGCCGAGCTGGTCGTTTGCCGCTTGCAGCAGCTCTGGACGCTCACGCACGGCTTGGATGTCTTGGCCGGAGAGCACCGCGAGCAGCCCATAGGGCGGCGTGGCACGGCGCTCGGTCGGTGGGGTCGAGATACGATCGGCGGCATCGACGGGCTGAGTCATGCGTCTTCCACGTACACTGCTCGGCCATCTCCGGATATTCTGGCGCGACCCCAACGCAAATCGGGTGTTGGTGCTCGCCAGCTCCACCCGGTAGAAAATAATCCCCAATGCATCACATCACCTCGGCTCTTTTCTTGGTAACGACTGCTCTCTCCCTTCTTGCCTGTGGCAGTGACAGCGGCGGCAACGGCCCGAATGACGACGGCAAGAACGACGCGAAGGACACCGTCGTCGTTTATCAGTGCCTGAGCGCCGCCGGCTGGGTGGACCTCTGCACCGTCAACCTCGACGGCAGCAACAAGCAAGCGCTGACGACCGATGGGAGCGAGGCCGCATCCTACTCCCTCCCGTCCGCTACTCCGGACGGGAAGAAGCTCTCCTTCAGCCTGCAAGGTAAGCTCTACGTGCTGGACGTCGTCGCGGGAACCACCATTGGTCCGATGGCGAACTCGGCCGCGCTGCTCGCCAGTCAGATCAGCCCGAACGGCAATGACGTGCTGACCTACTATGTGCTGAACCAGAGCTCGACGCTCTACGCCTACGTGCAAACATGGTCGTCGGCCGGCCCGACGACGCAATCGGCGACGAACAGATTGGGTCGGGTTCTCTCGGATGGCTTCAGCATCGGCTGGGGCCCCGCCGGATCCGGCATCCTGTTCACCGATAGGCACGACACGACGCGCTTGAATGAGATCTGCATCGCGACCGGCAGCGACACCACCTGCAGCCGTGTCGTCGCGACCGATGCAACGGCGGGCCTCGAGCTGCCGGCGATCTCCCCGAACGGCAAGCTCCTCGCCGTGGTCGCCAACGCCGACAATAGCTACCTCGGCCACATCCGCATCTACGACTACGCCACGGGAAACTTGGTCCGCGACCTCACCAACGGCGCGTACGACACCAACCCGGTCTGGTCACCCGACAGCTCGACCATCGTCTTCGAGCGTCGCAACGCCGCCGGCACGGAGAGCGACCTCTACAAGATCGCGAGCACCGGCTCTCCAGGAAGCGAGAAGCTCTTGGTCGCGGACGGCATTCAGCCGACGGTCGCCACCGACATCAGCAGCGACTGATCCCTGACAGTCCCACTGCCCTAACCAAGCATCTGCAGCAGCTTCGTCACGGTGTTCCAGTTGCGCGTGGTGAGGGTGCCGCGCACCTTTAG
>JBDHVB010000245.1:0-7729 GCA_039809465.1 Myxococcota bacterium | reverse complement strand
GTTCACGAAGTCGAGGGTCGTCTGATGGGTCATGAGCCAGACGAGCGGCTGACCCTTGGGCAGCTGCGCGAGCCACTTACCACCTTGGATCTGGGTCTCGGCGGTGATGCGTCTCTTCACGATCGTGGAGAGGCCAGAGAGCGCCGTGACCACGGGGCGCTTGACGTAGCGGGAGACGAAAGGCTCGCTCTTGGTGGCGGTGACGAGCCCCGAGATCTTGGGCACGGCGGCGAGCGTCGTGGGCTCGAAACGCACCAAGGCGCTGGAGTCGCCGACTGTCTTGCCGCGCCGCATGCTCCAAACGGGGCTGGCGGACGCGCTCTCGGCCCGAACGACCTTCGCTGGCGCGGCGAGGACCACTGGAGCGGCGAGCTGCGTGCGCAGGAGCAGAGCAGTGGAATCAGTCATGGAAAAACTCCGTCACGGACGCGACCCGCTCCGCTAAAACGGCCAACGACGACGGCGAGCTCCTCGGGTCATCGTTTGTCCGCCATAGCGACTTGCGTGGAGCCCGTAACCGTCTCCCGAAATAGGGCCCCACCTATCGATGTTCTGATGCTCAGTATCGGCACACCCGCGCCAAAGTTGCGCCTGGGAGCGGCTGTTTTCCACGCCGGGCCAGGAGTGCGTCTCAGGGCGAGACCGTGAGCTCCATGGGCGTCTTCTGGTTCTTCGAGGTGAGGATCACCTGCAGCACTTTCGCCCGGTTCGCCTTATCCACGACACGGACGATGTGCTCGCCGTACGGCACCCTTCTCTTCACGATCGGCGTTGGACCGACTTCCTTCTTGTCGATGAACACGGTCGCCGGCCGCCCGTCGGCGGTCTTCACAGTGAGATAAGCGTACTGCGGCTCCGGCGCGGCCTTGGGAGGCGCGGCTGGGGCCTGGGCCGCCGGTGCGTCGTCCGCCGCGGCGTCGACCTTCTCCGGCTCCTTCACCGCGGTTGGCGCCACGGCCTGTGGCTCCAAGGGGGTCGTGGTCACGCGGGGTATCGCGGGCCGCTCTTCCACCTGGGGTACATCCTCGAGCACGTCCTGCTTTTCGGGCGCGTCGACCACCGTCTCCATCGGAGTCGCGCGCTTCACCATCACGAGCACGAGCAACACGAGCACGACACCAATCGCGCCGGTCAGCGTGTACAGCAGCCGCTTGCGTTGCTGCTCCGGCGTCCCACCAATCACCCCACCAACCAGCGGAATGCCGCGGTCTTCCTCGATGGGTGCTGTAGTCTGCGATGGCGGACGCAGACGTTTCTGCTTGTCGGTCGGGATCTGCTCGATGCTGGTGACGCGCGTCTCGGCGTCCTCCGCCGCCTGACGTTGCTGGCGTCCGCTAGGGCGGCGCACCGGCTCGGGCCGCGTGTTGGTGTTCTGCAGGTGGTCGGCCGAGGTGTTGCTCTCCTCCCGCCCCCGGCCGCCCCGGCCACGCTCGATCTCCTTCTCGACCTCTTCCGTGGCCTTCGCCGGATCACGCGTGACGATGCTCCAGTCACGCCCCGGTCTCTCCTCTTCGTCCTCGGCCGGCGGCTTCTCGACCTTCTCCATTTTCTGAGACGGACGCCGCAGGATGCCCGACATCTCGCCCGCGGTCTGCGCGAACGAGCGCAGGGCCATGTCGTTGTCTTCGATCTCTTGCGTGAACAGCTCGCGCATCAGCTCGCGCGCTTGCTTCGGACCGTAGATGGTGCGCCCGTCGATGAGCAGCGGCTCCAGCGCCTCCGCCATGTTCGACGCTTCCTGGTAGCGGTCGGCGGGGTCGACGGTGACCGCGCGCCGCACGACCTTCGCGACCTGCTCGGGGAGGCGGTCCCAGGCGCCGCGGTCATCGGGCAGCGTGCCGTTGGTGACGCGCTCCAAGATCGAGAAGTCGCTCTCGCCATAGAAGAGCTTGCGGTGCGCGAAGGCCTCGTAGAGCACGGCGCCCAGCGCGAAGATGTCGGTGCGGCCGTCGACCTCGCCGGTCTTCACCTGCTCCGGCGCCATGTACGCGAACTTGCCCTTCAAGATACCGACGCGCGACATGGTGCGGCGAAAGTCCGCTTTAGCGATGCCGAAGTCGACGACCTTCACGTTGCCGTCGTAGCCCACGAGGATGTTCTGCGGGCTGATGTCGCGATGCACGAGCTTGAGCGGCCTGCCGTCGATGCTCGTCTTGCGGTGCGCGTAGTCGAGCGCTTCGGCGGTCTTGGCCACGACGTACGCGACGAACTGCGGCGACAGGGCGACGCCGCGCTTCTTTGCCTTGCGGACGATGGCGCGCAAGTCGCGGCCATGGATGAGCTCCATGGCGATGTAGAGCTGCTCCTTGTAACGGCCGAGCTCGTAGATCTGGACGATGTTCGGGTGCGAGAGCTGCGAGGCGAGCTTGGCCTCGTCGACGAACATGTTGGCGAACTCTTCGTCGTCCACCAGGGCGGGGAGCATGCACTTGATGGCGATGAGACGGTTGCCGTCGCTCGCGCTACGGGCGCGATAGACCTCGGCCATGCCGCCCGCGGCCAGTCGATCCAGCACCTGGTATCGGCCGATCTTCGACGGTGCGACCCGATCGGCGGCTTTCTCGGCCATGCTCCCTAGATCTACACGCCTTCGGCCAAAGCAGGTGAAAATCTGCAGCAACCCCTGAAGTTTGCAGGAAGATTCCCCCCTTGAGCCACCGGCCCCAAAGTTGATACACATGGGGCTCGTAGCTCAACGGGGGTAGTGGCGTGGCTGAATCTTCGCATCGCAGCGGTCTACGTCCCTTGCCCAGACGCATGCGCCCGCATGGGCTCAAGCACCGTCCGCCGGCACGCCTACAGCAGCTCCATCGCGCCCGTCCGCAAGAGCGAGCCATTCGCCTCTTCGCGGTCAGTGTCGTCATGCAGGGGCCGCCGGTGAGAAGCACCGAGCTGCACGGCAAACGCCGCGACTAGTCCAAAATGAAACAAGCCCGCGCCCGCGCGCACACCAATTTCGCGCTGGTGAAGTACTGGGGAAAGCGCGGCACCACGCTCAACCTCCCCGCCGTTGGCTCGATCTCCGTGACGCTGAAGAGTCTCGCCACCGAGACCCAGGTCACCTTCGACCCCGCTCTCGCCGAAGACACCCTCGAGCTCAACGGCGAGCCCGCGAGCGGCGAGGACACCCAGCGCGTCAGCCGCTTCCTCGACCTCGTGCGCGGCAAGGCCAAGATTCACGACCACGCGCGTGTCGTGAGCGCCAACGACTTTCCCACCGGCGCCGGCCTCGCCTCCTCCGCCTCTGGCTTCGCGGCGCTGGCGCTCGCCGCGACCGCCGCCGCCGAGATGGGCATCGATGCCACCGCGCTCTCCGAGCTGGCGCGTCGTGGGTCCGGCTCCGCCGCCCGCTCGATCTTCGGTGGTTTCGTGGAGCTCGCCCGCGGCACCCGTGACGACGGCGGCGATTGCGTCGCCCGTGAGCTCGCGCCCGCCTCCCACTGGCCGCTCAAGGTGTTGGTCGCCGTGGTCAGCGACGCCAAGAAGGACATCGGCTCGACCGGCGGCATGGACGCATCACGCGCCACCTCGCCCTACTACTCCGCTTGGGTAGACACCCATCCGCACGACTTGGCGAGCCTTCGCACCGCTATCACGGACAAGGACTTCACCCTCCTCACCAAGGTCACCGAGCGCTCGTGCATGAAGATGCACGCGGTGATGCTCGCGACCGATCCGGCGCTCGTCTACTGGCGCGGCGCCACCATCGAGTGCGTCCACGCGGTGCGCGAGCTGCAACGCCAGGGCATCCCAGCGACGTACACCATCGATGCGGGTCCGCAGGTGAAGGTCCTGACCACCGCCGAGCACGCCGCCAAAGCGGAGAGGCTCATCGCACAGGTCCCGGGCGTGCTGCGCGTCATCGCCAGCGATCTGGGTCCAGCGGCGCACCTCCTCTGATGAAGAGCCAGGCGCCCGGTAAGCTCGTCCTGGTCGGCGAGTACGCGGTCCTCGAAGGCGCGCCCGCGCTGGTGCTCGCCGTCGACCGCTATGCCGGAGTCGAGACGCGCGAGGCCTCGACACCCTCGCCAACGCTCACGGTGACCGCCAAGGAGATCGGCGTCCACGACGCGGCCCTCCTGCGCCCCGATCTCACCGGTGACGCCGCCAACGCGCTCGCGCTCGTGCTCCCCCGCTTGAGGGCGCTCCCCGCCACGGTCAGCCACGTGACCTTGGACACGCAGGCGTTCTTCGAGGGGAAGGACAAGCTCGGCCTCGGCTCCTCGGCGGCCCTCACCGTCGCTCTCGAGCGCCTGCTCGCCCCCAAGGCCTCCGCCGACGTCATCTTCGAGCGCGCCTTCAAAGCGCACCGCGACTTCCAGAGAGGCGCCGGGAGCGGCATCGACTTGGCAGCGAGCGTGCACGGCGGCGTCCTGCGCTACCGGCTCCGCCACCCCGAGCTCCCCGAGCGTACAGCGCTCAAATGGCCCACCGACCTCGCCATGATCGCGGTCTGGTCCGGGGCGTCCGCCGACACCCGCAGCTACGTCGGCGCCGTCTCCGCCTTCGCGGGCCGCGAGCCCTCGAGCTACAGCTCCCTCATGGGCAGCTTGAAGCGTCTAACCGAGCAGGCTTGCACGGCTTTTCAGGCAGGTGACATCGACGGCTTCCTCGCCCTGATCGAGAGCTACCGGGAGGGCTTGGCGAGCCTCGGCAAGACCGCGGGAATCGCCATCGAGACCCCCGAGCACGCGCAAATTGGCGCGATTGCTAGATCTTGCGGCGCTCGCTATAAGCCCGCCGGCGCAGGTGGTGGCGATCTCGGGATCGCGCTCTGCCGGCAGAGCGAGGCGGCGAAAACGCAAGAAGCATTGAACGCCGCCGGCTTCACCATCGTCCCTGTCGCCATGGCGAGCAGCGGTGCGCTGACGCTCTAAGAGAGAAGTCGAAGGAAACTGGATGGACGCCTCGAGAATTCCAGAGTTCTACAAGAAAACCGTGAGCGAGCGCCTGCGCTTGCTTCACGAGCGCGACGTGCTCGGCCCCGACGAATACAAGGCGCTCCTCGACGGCGCCTCGGTGCTCTCCCCCGAGCAAGCCGACAAGATGGTCGAGAACGTCATCGGCGTCTTCAGCTTGCCGATGGGCTTGGGGCTCAACTTCCTCATCAACGGCAAGCCCTACATCGTGCCGCTCGTGGTCGAGGAGCCCTCGATCATCGCGGCGCTCTCCTCGGCCGCCAAGGTCGTCCGCAATGGCGGAGGATTCACCACCGAGAGCACCGAGCCGATCTTGATCGGCCAGATCCAGGTCGTCGACGTCCAGCACCCCGCCAAGGCGCGTCAGGCGCTGCTCCAGAACAAGGACGAGATCCTCGCGCTCGCGAACTCCCTGCACCCCAAGATGGTGGCGCGGGGTGGCGGCGCCCGTGACGTCGAGGTCTTCATCCACCCGGCGGCGTGCGCGCGCGGCGACATGATGATCGTCCACCTCTTGGTGGACACCCGCGACGCCATGGGCGCGAACCTCGTCAACTCCATGTGCGAAGGCGTCGCTGGCCTGGTCGAGAAGCTGACCTGTGGCAAGGTCTTCCTGCGCATCCTCTCGAACCTCACCGACCGCGCCATGGTCAGCGCCCGCTGCGTGATCCCGGTGAAGGATCTCGCGGGCAAGGGTTACACCGGCGAGCAAGTCCGCGATGGCGTCATCCTCGCGAACGACATGGCGCGCGTCGACCCGTACCGCGCCGCGACCCACAACAAGGGCATCATGAACGGCGTCGACGCCGTCGCCATCGCCAGCGGCAACGACTGGCGCGCCATCGAAGCGGCGGCGCACGCCTACGCGGCCCGCGGCTCGCACTACACCTCGCTCACCAAGTGGTATCGCAACGAAGCCGGCGACCTCGTCGGTGAGCTCGAGATGCCGATGAAGGTCGGCACCGTCGGCGGTCCACTGCAGTCGAACCCCGCCGTGAAGATCGGCCACCGCATCCTCGCGGTGAAGAGCGCGCGTGAGCTCGCCGAAGTCATGGGCGCCGTGGGGCTCGCGCAGAACTTCTCGGCGCTGCGGGCGCTCTCGACCGAGGGCATCCAGCGCGGTCACATGACCCTGCATGCCCGCACCGTGGCCATGGCCGCGGGCACTCCTCCCGAGCTCTTCGACGAGGTCGTCGAGGAGATGATCGAGAGCGGCGAGATCAAGGTGTGGAAGGCGCAGGAGCTCAGCACGACCCTCGCCGCCGTCCGCCGTGGCCGCAGCGCCATGGAGGCCGAGACCGCGGTCAAGGAGAACCTCGCGGCGGGCTACGGCAAGGTCATCCTCCTGGGTGAGCACGCCGTCGTCTATGGCAGCCACGCCTTGGCGGCCGCCATTCCGCTCGCCATCCAGGCGAAGGTGGAGGACAGCGACAAGGGCGTCCACCTGGTGGTGCCGCGCTGGGGCCTCGAGGTGAACCTCAACGCCCAGGACAATCACACCCACTCTCTCTACAGCACCATCGACCTCATCCTCGACACGCTGAAGGTCCGCGATCGCGGAATGCGTCTCGAGATCTACCCGCACGTGCCGCGCGCCATGGGCTTGGGTGGCAGCGCTGCTTTGGCGGTCGCGATGATCCGCGCGGTGGCCCGCCACTTCAAGCTGACCGTCAGCGAGGACCAGGTCTGCGATCTCGCTTACGAGTGCGAGAAGATCGCGCACGGCAAGGCGTCGGGCATCGACAACACCATGGCCACCCACGGCGGCTTCATGTTGTTCAAGCGCGGCGAGCCCAAAGCCACCATGCGCAAGGTCATGCCGGCGAAGCCCATCCCGCTGGTCATCGGCATGAGCGGCGTCGAGTCCTTGACCGCGACCACGGTCGGCCGCGTCGCCGAAGCCGCGCAGCGCAGCCCCGATCTCTATCAGCGCATCTTCAACGACATCGATCAGCTCACGCTGCGCGCCGTCGCGGCCGTCGAGAAGGGGAACCTCCCCGAGCTCGGCGAGCTCATGAACATCAACCACGGTCTCTTGAACGCTCTGCAGGTCTCGTCGTGGGAGCTCGAGGAGCTCATCGAGATCGCCCGCAAGAACGGCGCGATTGGCGCGAAGCTCACCGGTGGCGGCGGCGGCGGCTCGATGATCGCGCTCTGCGACAGCACGGCCCGTACCGACGAGGTGTCGCGCGCCATGCAACGCGCCGGCTACAAGACCCTCATCACGCAGATTGGATGACCCAAGTGCAAGCCGTATCCTCCGAGAGCGAGCTGCTCATCCTCGTCGATAGCAACGACGAAGAAATCGGTACCATCAGCAAGGCAGCGGCCCACGACGGCAAGGGCGTGCTGCACCGCGCCTTCTCGATCTTCATCTTCAATAGCCGCGGTGAGCTGCTCTTGCAGCAGCGCGCTGGCGAGAAGCGCCTCTGGCCGCTCTACTGGTCGAACACCTGCTGCAGCCACCCGCGCGCCGGCGAGGACATGCCGACCGCGACGGTGCGCCGCCTCGAGCAAGAGCTCGGGATGAAGACGGAGCTCAAGTATCTCTTCAAGTTCGAGTACCAGGCCAACTTCGGGCCAGAGGGATCGGAGCACGAGTTGTGCTCGGTGTATGTTGGGAAGAGTGATGCGACTCCGCGCTCGCATCCGATGGAGATCGCTGGGTTGAAGTGGCTGTCGGTCGATGAGGTGAGTAGGGAGCTCGCTGCTGATGCGAAGGACGAGCGTTACACTCCGTGGTTCAAGATGGAGTGGCGGCGGATGCTGGCGGAGCATAGGGGGGAATTGCCTTGAGTTGATGGGGCCGA
>JBDHVB010000244.1:0-7855 GCA_039809465.1 Myxococcota bacterium | reverse complement strand
CAGCGGCGCCATGTTGCGGCGGACCACGACTGGGTTGGTGCGCATGGCCTTGGCGAGCGCCTCCGAGGTCATCGGCACGCCGTGCTCGGCCATGTGCAGGAGAACGTGCAGGACCCCGGAGAGTCGACTGTCGCGCTTCATGTAACTATAAATGTTACATGATACAGTGTCCGTCAAGACCACCCGCGGCGCGCCGTACAAAGAAAAACGGCGCGCCCTAGGTCTCCCTGGAGCGCGCCGCCGTTCGGACTAGCTCGTCAGCAGCTTACTGCTTGTCGCTGCCCTTGATGCCCTGGAGCTTCGAGCCCAGGACGTCGCCGAGCGACGAACGCGAGGACTGGTTGTCCATGTACGCGCGGTAGTCGCTGGTGCCTTCCTTGGCAGCCTTGATCGAGAGCGAGATGCGGCGCTCGGCCGGATCGACGTCGAGGACCATCACGTCCACGGTGTCGCCAACCTTGACCATGTCCGACGCCTTCTCGACGCGCTCGTCAGCAAGCTCGCTGACGTGCACGAGGCCGTCGATGCCCTCTTCGATCTCCACGAAGGCGCCGTACTCGGTCACCTTCATGACCTTGCCCTTGACCTTCGTGCCACGCGGGAAGCGGCGCGGCAGAGTATCCCACGGGTCGTCCGTGAGCTGCTTGATGCCGAGGCTGAAGCGCTCGTTCTCGACGTCGATGTTCAAGACGACGGCTTCGACTTCGTCGCCCTTCTTGTACATCTCGCTCGGGTGCTTCACGCGGTGGGTCCACGAGAGGTCGCTGACGTGCACGAGGCCATCGATGCCTTCCTCGACACCCACGAAGATGCCGAAGTCGGTGATGTTGCGCACCGCGCCCTTGATGACCGCGCCGACCGGGTACTTCTCGCCCAGCAAGGTCCAAGGATTCGCTTCGGTCTGCTTCATGCCGAGCGAGATGCGCTTCTGCGCCATGTCCATGTCGAGGACGACCGCGTTGACGGAGTCGCCGACGTTGACCAGCTTCGACGGGTGCTTGACGCGCTTGGTCCAGCTCATCTCGCTGACGTGCACGAGGCCTTCGACGCCCGGCTCGATCTCGATGAACGCGCCGTAGTCGGTGAGGCTGACGACCTTACCGGTGACCTTCTTGCCAACCGGGAACTTGTCGCCCGCGTTCGCCCACGGGTCTTCGGTGATCTGCTTGTAGCCAAGCGAGACGCGCTCGCTCTCGGGATCGAACTTGAGGACTTTGACCTTCACCTCGTCGCCGATGTTGAACATCTCGGACGGGTGATTGATGCGGCCCCAGCTCATGTCGGTGATGTGCAGCAGGCCATCGATGCCACCCAAGTCGACGAACGCGCCGTACTCGGTGAGGTTCTTGATGACGCCGGTGAGCACCTCGCCCTCGGCCAGCTTCTTGAGGGTCTCCTTCTTGAGCTCCTCACGCTCTTGCTCGAGCAAGACGCGGCGGCTGAGAACGATGTTGCCGCGCTTCTTGTTGAACTTGATGACCTTGAACTTGAACTTCTGGCCGATCAGCTTGTCGAGGTTGCGGATCGGGCGCAGGTCGACCTGGCTGCCGGGGAGGAACGCCTTGACGCCGATGTCGACGGAGAGGCCACCCTTGACGCGGGCCACGACGATGCCGTCAACCAGCTCGTCACGCTCCGCTGCGGCGGAGATGTCGTCCCAGACGCGGAGCTTGTCGGCCTTCTCTTTGCTGACGATGACGAGACCGCTGTCGTCTTCGCGGCTCTCGACGTACACGTCGATGGTGTCACCGACCGAGACGGAGAGCTTGTTCTCGATGAACGAGAACTCGCTGGTCGAGACCGAAGCCTCGCTCTTGTAACCGATGTCGACGAGAACGAAGTCCTTACCGACCTCGATGACGCGACCTTTGACGATTTCGCCTTCTTTGACTGCGTCCTGCTTCTGCAGGCTCTCTTCGAACATCTCGGCGAACGTCAGACCGTCTTCGCGGAGGACTTCTTGGGTGGAGCTCATCACTCTTTTGGACTCTTACTTGCCCGTGCCTGATTGCGGCGCGGGGCGAAGGACCTGGCTCAAGCTGCCCGATGCACCATGCATCGGTAGCGCGGGCACACGTCCGCATTTGCCGGGCGTCTCCTACAGATCGCGCCAGGACTTGTCCAGTCGCCAAGCGTAAGAAACGGCCCTACGAAAACTAGCTGGCCGGGGTGGCATCGGCGCGCAGGCCGACGGTACGGGCGCGGGCGTCGGCGACGCGCTGCTGGTCTTCCTCGATCCAGTTGGCGCGCTTCCACCACCAGGACGACGACGAGGCATAGGCCGCGCCGTCGAAGACGCCGTACTGCTGGTTGGTCATCGTGGTCAACGCCGGATGGATCTGCTGACCAGCGAACGAGCGATAGAGCGTGATGCGGGTGTCGTCGCTCATGTTACCGGTGAAGAGGCCGTTCAGAGCGCTGTTGACGACGTTCCAGCGCGCGCGGTCGTGGGCAGTTGGCGTACCCTCGGTGGAACCGAGATAGGTTTGCGCGAGGCCCGCGACGCTGTCAGGACCAGCGCCAATCTTGCCGCGCTGGAAGAGGTCGACGAATCGCTCTTGGAGCACGCTGACCGCCAAAGCCGTGCGCTGCGGATCGTTGCCCGCATAGCTCGCCATGAGGCTGCCGGCCATGGTCGGATGGAAGCGCACGAGGTGGCGCAGATCGTTCTGCTGCAACTGCTCCATCGGGGTGTTGGCAATGGCGCCGTCGCGTAGCGCGCGCCAAGTCTGGAGCTGCTCGTTCGACACGGAGCCCGTCGGTTCCTGACCAGCGAGGTCGTTGAGCAGGCCAGCAGGCAAACCGCCCTTGTCCTCGAGACCCGCGGCCATGGTGCGCATGCCGTCCCACAACTGCTGGTTGCCCTTGAAGGCGGTGATGAGCTGGCTGTGGTCAGCGTCGCGGTTGGCGCCGATGTAGTGCAGGGCGGCAAACGGACCAGCTTCGGCGAGGCCGGCTGCAACCGCCGCGTTGATGGCGGCACGGTCCGCTTCAGCGGGCAAGGCGCGGATGGCGCCGTCGATGCGCTGGTACTCGGTGTACTGCTGTTCGGGGGGCAGCGCGGTCGCGGCACGGATGGCGGCGCCAGCGGTCTCGGCGTCACGCACCTCGCCACCCTGCGGCGCGGCCACCTGCGTTGGGCCTGGCGTGGGCGCGGCGCCCTCGACGCCCGAGGCGCGCGCGAACTGATCTGGCGCCGAGGACATCGACGTTTGCAGCGCGCGGCGGCGCTCACGCACCGATTGACCCTGCGGCACCTGGAGGCCCGCGATCGCGTTGATGGTGGCGCGGGCGTAGTACTTACCGGCGATGGCGTCGTCTTTTTCGCCCAAGGCCGATTGCGTGGCGGTCACCGCGGCGCGGGTGTTGTTGCCGTAGATGCCGTCGATGACGAGCATGTCGCGGTCGTCTTGGATGCCGTCACGGGCGGCGGCGGCGCGGGTGATGAGCTGGACGGCGCGGACCTGCTCGCCTTGCGAGCCATAGCCGACGACGCGGCCGCGGGTGTTCGGCGCGCGGCCGTCTTCACCACCCCAGGTGGAGTTGAGCTCATGGGCGATGTCGAGGGCGTTCTGCTGCCACTCTTCGGAGGCGAGCTGCTCGGGCGTGAGTGCGGCGAGCTCTTCGCGCGACATCTGGCCAAGCGCTGCGATGGTGAAAGTCATGGTGGTCCCCAAGAGTGCGTAGGCGGGGCAAAGACTCCCCGCAGTATCGCCTTACAGTATCGGCGCGGCGGAGCCGAGGTTGCGTTTGTTTCGCTTTTTGCGATCACGCCGGCGGGAGCGGCCAACTGCCTGATTTCAGGCAAAAAAAAGCGCCCGGACATGCTCGTGAAAGCATGCCGGGCGCTCGATTGCTACCGGGTGAAGCTTAGCGACGCGCGCGATTGGCGCTGCGGCGGCGGCGCTTTTCAGCGCTGCGCTGCTTCTCCTTCTTGCGAATGGAGGGCTTCAGGTAGTGCTCACGGCGGCGAACTTCCTTCAGGATCCCCGCGGCTTCGACCTTCTTCTTGAAGCGCTTGAGAGCCTTCTCGAACGGCTCGCCTTCTTTGACGACGACTTTCGTCATATGCACTCACCTCCCTTCGAACGGAATTCGGTGACGTCCGGAGACGTCGAACCGGGCGGCGTGGATACAGGAGCGGGCGGGCCCCGGCAAGCCCGAAACCGCGTTGACCGGCGTGAGAATGTTCGGGCAATTGCGAAAACGAGGTGCCGATGAAGAAATCGTGGCTGCTGCTCGCGACCGTCCTCTTGTCCGCCAGAGCGGCCAGCGCCGCGCCGTGCACCGATCTGGCGAGCACGGGCGAGCTCATCTACGCGCAGATCGCCGACACGCAGGCCAATGTCTTCAAGCGCTTGGCGCGCACCCTGCGTGACGACCCCGTCCACAAGGTCGTCCTGCTCTGGCGAGCCGCTGGCTCCTGCGTCAATCAGAGCGACTTCCTCACCGGCACCGCCCTCCCCACCGCGGCGCAGCTCAACTACGTGCCCTCCACCAGCGAGGACCCGAGCTGGACGCCCTCCAGCGCGAACGGCACGTGCGAGGTAGGCGCCGGCGTCACGCTCGACCTCATCGGCACCAATCTTCCCCGACACCTGCGCCGGTCCACAGCCCGACGCGACCGTCGCGGTCACTCCCGGCTACGCCATGGCGTACGTTTTCGCGGTGCCCGTAGCGAGCGATCAGAAGGCGATCACCGCCGAAGAGGCGTTCTTCGTGTTCGGCTATGGCGAGGCTGGCGAGGTCACGCCGTGGGACGACGAGAGCCATATGTTCATCCGGACCGCCACCAAGGACGTGCGCATCGTCCTCTCCAAGCTCATCGCCGTCGACGCTCCGCTCTGGAAGGGCGTGCCGCGCGACGGCTCGGCCCAGGTGGTCGGGGACCTGACGAGCTCGCTGCAGCCGAACCTCGGCATCGGCATCCTCGACGTCGGGGTCGCCGAAGCCAGCGCGAGCGACATCACCACCCTCGCCTTCCAGGCCTTCGAGCAACGCAAGGCGTACTTTCCCAACGCGCGCCACGACAGCCGTGACAAACGCAACGTACGCGACGGTCACTACGTCCCCTGGGGGCGCGCCGCCTTCATGTACCGCCTCACGGGGAGCGCGCCGGCCAAGCCCCAGGCCAAGCGCATCGCCGACGCGCTCAGCGGCAAGGAGGACTCCGTCCAGTCCGCTATCGAAGCCGTGGCGACCGGCGGCGGCGTTCCGTTCTGCGCCATGCAGGTGAGCCGCGCGGGCGAAGGTGGCGATCTGTCGCTGTACGATGCGCCCGAGCCTTGCGGTTGCTACTACGAGTCGGTGGTCGCGACACCCAGCGCGGGCTGTGTCGCTTGTTCCGCCGAGACCCCCTGCGCCAGCGGTGCCTGCCGCCGTGGCTACTGCGAGGCGCGCTGATGCGTACGACCCTGGCAATCGCCCTGCTCCTCGGCTGCGGCTCCTTCACCATGGCTTGCAGCGGCAAGAGCCCGTCACGGCAACACACCGACGACGACTCTGGCGGTGACGGCGATAGCGGACCGACCGACGACGGCCCCGAGTGCTACACCAACCCGACCACGCACGTGCAGATCATCAACGCCTGCGGCGACGCGGAGACCATCACCAAGAGCCCCAACCTGCCGCTCCTGAACGACGATGGGACGCTCCCGCCGCTACCCGAGTAGCTACTCCGGGTCGGTCCAGGGCACCGGCACGGACGGCCGCGCCATGCTGCTCGGCTCACGGAGCGGCGTGGTGCCGAAGGCCTCCTGGTATTCGCCGCGCAGGGTCGCCTGGTAACGGTCGTAGGTGCCGTTGGCTTGCATGGTGCGGCGCATCGTGTCCTCGAGCCCGCCGGTGAGCGCCAGCAGATTGAGGAAGGTGCCGTCGACCGTCTTCATCGGCGTCGAGCGGGTGCCGTCGTTGGTGACCGCCTCGCCACCGCCGATCGAGGTCACGGCGTTGCGGGCGCGCAAGCCGTTGAGCAGCCACGCCAGACCCTCGCGTCCGCCATCGCGGCCAGACTGCTCGAGGAGCACCGGGAAGACGCCGTAGAGCGCGTAGAACGGGTAGCTCGTGACCGGCTCGCGCGCGATGCTCGGGATGCCGTGGTCGATGGCGTACCCGTCGATCGGCGAGTTGATGGAGGCGCCGAAGCCGGGGTTGCCGCGGCGGTTCGCGTCGTGGGTGCGGATCTCTTGCCGGATGCGGAAGAGGTCGCGGTACTCGGGCAGATCGCGCTTCGGCATGATGGCGAACTCCCACTCCTCGTGAGACGAGCCCCAGAAGCCCTGCCAGGTGGTGCCGTCTTGGTGCTCGAGGCGCTCCATGCGCGTCTGCGCCCACATGCGGTCGATCTGCGTCCGCGATAGCGGTGGTTCGGCGTGGAGAGCCATGTAGTGGAGCATCATGGCGCCTTCGTGGACGCCGTGCTCGGCGCGGATGAAGCCGTACGGGTAGCCTTCGTAGGCGACGCTCGGATCGCGGTTGTTGGTGACGCGAGTCTGGTCGCGGACCGCGTTCACCTCCTCGTCGAAGAAGACGCGGCGGACGTTGCCGGCGAGCCGCTGGTTGAAGGCGCGGTAGCGATCCGCGAGCGCGGTGTGGCCCTGCTCGCGCAGCGCGTGCTCGACCCCCAAGAGCACGAAGGCCCACTCGCCGTTGTCGAGGGCGGGGACGTGACGCTCCCAGTACTCGTTGGAGGGCGCGACGCTGCCGTCGGCGTTGATGACGACCCAGGGCATGAAGCCGCCGTAGCCCGGATAGTCGCGGGCGAAGCGCTCGTAGGTGGTGATCTTGCGCTCGAGGAGGCGCAGCACCTCGGCTTGCGCGTCGCCAGGGACGAGGCGCAGGGCCAGCGGGTCGCGCTCGAGGATCTTCACGAGGAGCGCGAGGTCGAGGCACTCCTTCGACGGGACGGTCCAGGAGCGCTGGCTCGCCGGCTCGCGGGTCACCGGGTCGAGGTTCACGCCATCGATGGCGAGCCCCGTGCGCTCGTCGCGGGCCAGGCGGAAGAACGGTGCTTCGCTGCTGAAGTAGTCCTCGACGAAGGCGCGGGCCCGGGCCGGATCACGCAAGACCTCGTCGACCGAGTAGGTGAACGGGAAGCGCCGCGGTGGGCGCGTCTGGGTGGGCATGCGGAGGCTCAGTGGCTCACCGATGGTGGTGCCGCGCATGAGCTGGCGGAAGCCCTGCCCGTCGCGTGGTCCCCACTGGTCGTAGCTGACGGCGGGGAGAGCCTGCGAGGGCTGGGCCGGAGCTGGCGCGGAAGGCACACCAGGGCTTGCGACGCGCAGGGAGCGCGTCACTCGCCCGACATCGTCTGCCATTGTTGGAGCCTGAAATGGTGGAGGATTTAGCGGAGGACTAGCCGCGTCGTTATCGCCTCGGGCGCCTTGGGGTTGCTTCGCCCCCGCCGTGGCCGTCACTCAGGTGCCAGGAAAGCGAATCACCTTGGTGCCGGCGATGTAATCATGCGCGCAGCGCCGCTCCTTACCAAAGATGAGCAGGACCGAGATGAGCACGAGGAAGCCACCGGCGTTGGGGATGACTCCCATGACCTGCAGCGGCAGCATGCGCTTGACGACGATGGTCGCGAACGGCGCGGGCTTACCGTCGAGGCCCACGATCTGGATCTTCATGATGCGCTTGCCCCAGGTCTGGGATGTCGCCATCAACGGCTTCGCCTGGATGCCGACCATGACGACGAAGCCCAAGACGCCCCACAAGAGCGGCTCGAGCATCAGCGTTTGGCCCGACATGGCGGCGGCCTGCGCCCGTGCCCAGTAGCCGGTCATGACCATCGCGGGCGCCAAGATGGCGAGCGCGATGATGCCGTCGATGATGGCGGCGGCAAGGCGGCTGCCAC
>JBDHVB010000243.1:0-7877 GCA_039809465.1 Myxococcota bacterium | reverse complement strand
GTCGCATGATGCGGCCCCGCATGAGCCGCGAGCCACGCGTCGACGAGCCGGGTATCGACCTCGCCCTGCGTGACCTCGAAGCGCGGCACGCCGCCGTCGACCAGCACCTTCACGTGCGACCCCGGCGCAAAGCGCTCCGGCTCCTGGTCGCGCGCGTGCAGCAGCGGCGAGATGATCTTGTGGTTGAGCTGGTTGACGACAGGGCGCGCGCCGGTGTCGTCGCTCCAGAACGTCATCATGTGATCCTCGGCCGAGACATCGAGCTCGATGCTGAGGCCGGTGTGCTCGAGCTGCTTGCCGCCCTCCGAGAGCAGGCGCATGCGCAAGATCTGGCGCAGGGTCTCGTCGGCGTGGGCCTGGAAGACGACGGCCTCTTGTCCGCTCAAGCGGCCAAGGTGCTCGGGGCGCCAGCTGCGCGCCATGTATTCGTTGCAGCGCGCTTCGATGACCCGGCGCTCGATCTCGAGGCTGAGCGGTTCGTCGTTCACCGGCCTGGCGTTCGCCGGATCGAAGATGGCGGCGCAGACCTCTTCGTAGTGGTCGGCGAAGATGATGCGGATGTGCTCGGCGAGACCTTCGGGGAGCGAGGCGACGTCCTTGCGATTCTTGCTCGACAGGATGAACGTGTCGCAGCCCTCTTGGACCGCGGCGAAGATCTTCTCGCGGATACCGCCGACCGGGCCGACCTCGCCGTGCGGTGAGATCTCACCAGTCATCGCGAGCCGTGGCGGCAGCGCCTCGCCGCGCAGCGCCGACACGATGGCGCTGGTCATGGTGATGCCGGCGGACGGGCCGTCCTTGGGGACAGCGGCTGGGTCGTAGTGGAGCGTGAGGTGCTTCGCCGAGAGCTCCTCGAGGGCGCGCTCGGTGATGCCGAGCTTCACGCCGTTCGCTTTGACGTACTCGTAGGCGATGGCGGCCGACTCCATCATCACCTGCTTGGCGTTGGCGCGGACCTCGTGCGTGCCCCTGCCCGGGGTGAACAGCGCCGACACGCGCATGACGCCGCCGCCGACGACCGCGCCTTGCTCGGTGGTCGAGGCTCCCAAAGCCCACACCTGACCGGGCACCGGCTTCACCGCCAAGGCGCGCGGTGCCTCGACCTTGTTCTTGCGGTGCAGACCCACTTCGTTGCCGTAGTTGCCGGTGAGGCACATGACGTAGTTGCTGAAGTCGAGCGTCTCGCCGTTCGCGGTGGTGAAGTGGCCGGTGTCCGCGACCTCCATCAGCACGTCCATGGCGTCCTTGGCGCCCTTGTCCGTTTCAGCGGGCTCGATGACGCCACCGCTGTTCTGCTTCATCCACTCGACCAGCGGCGCGACGTTACCGTAGCCCGCGAGGCCCGCCTCGGCGCCCGCGAGGTAGCGCCTGAAGCTCTCGATGGTGGTCATGTCGACCTTGAAGACCGGCGGCTCGCGCGTGGCGGCGACGTCGTCCGCCGACATGAAGGTGCGGGCGATGGCGCGGGCCAGCAGTGACTTTCCGGCGGCCGACGGGCCGGCGAACACGAAGAAGCCGATGGGCTTTTGTGTTTCCTCGGTGCGCGCCACCAGGCGCTGCCGCGTGACCAGCGCTTCGGCGACGCGCTCGACGGCGCGGCGCTGACCCACGACGTCCTTCTCCAACTCCTGCACCACCTGCTCGTGCGTGACACCGCTGCCGAGCAATTGCAGCGGCGTGTAGACACCGGCGACCGGCCGGATGTCGGTGGGCACCCAGATGCGGGCCTGGGCCGGTGTGATGATGCCGGCTTGCAGATCGCGCAGCACGCGGTCCGCGAGACACCCTTCCCAGTGGGTGATGGCGTTCTGCACCATGCCGGCGTTGCCGCTGTTGCCGCTCAGCGGGATGCGGCGGAAGTACTGCTTCACCGCCTCGAACGTCGGCTTGTCGATGATCCAGTCGAGCCGCGACGCTTCGCGCAGGAACAGGTGCGTGAGCTCGTCGGGCGTGAGCGACGTGAGGGTGAGCACGGTGGGGAAGCGCCGCTCGTAGCCGCCGTCCGACTCGAGGAACTTCTTGACCGCGATCGGGTAGCCGCCGATGGCGCAGACGGTGTTCTCGTATGCTTTAGCGGTCAGGTTGGCGACGATCGGGCCGTGCACGGCGTTCTGCCAGGTGCCCGTATCCTTGCCGGCGCCGCTCGAGAGACCTTGAATCTCGTCGATGCACAACAGCGCGTCCTTGGCGCTCGCGAACGCGTCGTTCACCTTCTTGTCGGTGTCGCCGCTGTTGATGCCGAAGAGGTTCGAGGCGCTGATGACGTGCACCTTCGCCAGCTTGATGTAGCGCAGATCACGCAGGATGGGCGCGATGGTGTTGAGCAGCGTCGACTTGCCGGTGCCGGGAGCGCCTTGGAGGCGGAGGTGTGGCGCACCCGCCGGGCGCGGGTCCTTGCCGAGCATGGCGCGGAATTGCGCGCGCTGCATGATGTCGGCGACGCTCTCTTTCATGCGCCACTGGCCGACCATGCCCATGATGTCGTCGTAGGCCTTTTGGGCTTCCGCGCCGAGGTGCAGACCTCGGGGAGCGGAGCCGCCCGGCGCCATGGCCGCGGGGGCGCTGCCGACGAGCGCCACGACGTTCTCGTGCACCTGACGCACCAGCGCGTTCGGGCTCAGCCCCTGGCTGTCGGCGATTGACTGCAATAGCAGAGCGGCGCGCTTCTTGGCGACGTCGGGCGCGGACCCAAGGCTTGCGAGCTCGATGCCGTTGGTGGTGCGGTCGAGCTCGACGCGGTCGCGGTAACCGAGCCGTGCCCGGGTCGCGACGTGGGCGCGCAACGACTGATGGTCACGGGCGCTGCGCGCGGTACCGTCGAGGGTCTCGAGCGCGAAGAGCGCCTGTCCGAGCATCAGGTTCGAGAGCTTAGCGTCCACGGGTCACCTCACGGCTACGAAGCTCGAGCGGGCGTGACGCGCCCAAGGCCGCGCCGAGCGTGATGCGAAAGAAGCCGGCGTCACCGACGAGCTCGGTGTCATCCACGGCGATGGACGTCTGGGCGCCGCCGAGGAGACGGTCGGCGACGCTCTCCAGCATGACGAGCATGGCGCGCGGGGAGGGAGGCGCTTCGTGGGAGAGCACGACGTCGATGCGTGACCGCGCGCGCGACGCGGCGAGCCACTGCGGGCCGAGAGGGGTCGCGATGCCGATGCAAACCGCGTCGCCCTCACGCCAGCGCGGGTCGGGAGCCGCGCGTGTGATCACGGATTGAATGACGTCGAGCAGGGGATGGAAAGCGCCGTTCATCGGTGTCGGTGTTGATCATCGCGTGTTTGGCTTAGAAGTTGCGACTAATTCGCAAGATCATTCGCATAAAATGCCATGCGCCCTGGTGCGGGCGTCCTGGGCTGCCCGGATCCGGCAAGGAGTCAGTCACGACATATATGTATCTGTGTTGCAAAAGATTCTGTGGTGCTATAGGCCGCGCCCAGGAGGTTCGATGAAGTGGTTCCTGGTTGCTGTTGGGGTGCTGTCGTGTGCGCTGGTTGCTTGTGGTGATGACGGGGCCGAGGAGACGCGAACCCTCGGCAATGCACGTCTGGTGGTCGCCGACAGCGACGCGAAGAAGGTCATGGTGACTGATGGGGACACGATTCTCCTCCAGTTGGATGACGTTCAGATGAACGATCACGCGGGCTTCATTGCCGGCGAGGACGGCCGGGTGCTGTTCATCGACGAGAACGCTGGGGCGCTCGTGGTCTTGAAGCCGTTGACCGATCCGCCCGCGGTCATCGAGCGCGTCACCATCCCGGTGCCCGCGGTTCACTTGGCGGTGGACAGCGGTTTTCGTTACGCGGTCACCTCGGCGTACGTCGATGGGGATGACGCGTCCGCGCGGATCACCGTGGTCGACCTCGCGTCCTACGCCGTCAGCACGGTGACCGTCGCCTCGGGCGAGGCGGGCATCTTGGTGGGGAGTGAGCCGCCGGTCGTCTATGTCCGCGATGGCAGCGAGGCCGGTAAGATCAACGCGCACGCCGTGAGCGACCTGCTGGCCGGCGAGACGGCGCCAGCCGCGACCGTCACCATCGGCGCCTATCCACATGGCGACGTCATCGCGCACCGCGAGGGGATGCTGTTCGTCGCCTCGGACGCGGGCCTCGAGCGTGTGTCATTCAGCGGCACGAGCTTCGGTACGGTGAGCAGCGTCCCGTGGGATGCCTCGGGGCGAACCGGTGGCCGCGCTTACTTCGCGCGCCTCTCGGCGGCCGGCGACCAGCTCTTCTCGTACATCCGCAACGACTTCTACCCAGAGGAGCGGCCGTGGACGCAGTGGGAGAACGACATCTACGCCTATGACATCGCGAGCGGCGCGGCCACGCGCATCCCCGTCGGCGGCGGTCTCGTCTACCGCTGTGCCGTGGGTGAAGGCGTTGCCCTCTACGCGCACATGTCGCCGGCTGGCGACAGCGCGCTCATCGTCGATGCCCAGCCTGGCTCGGCGACGCGCAATCGAGTCGTCGCGACCATCGCCTTGCCGGCGATGAGCGAAGCGGCGGGGGAGAACGACTCGCCTTGGGAGACGCCGGCGTTTCGCATCACCGCGCTCACGCCGGACGGCAAGACGGGCTTCGTGAGCGCCGGCGCGGACGGTCAGGTCCACATCATCGACGTCGCCAAGCGCAACATCAAGAAGACACTGACGCTGCCGACGGCGCTACGCTTTGGCGGATACCTGATCGCGGTCCAGCCGAGCGCCGAGCTCGTCGATACGGTGGGCCGCTGAGCCATCCTTGGAGCAGCGTCGCGCTCGCGGCGCTGCTCGCGGCCTGTGGCGGCAACGACGAAGAGGTGCCCGGCGGCGATGCGCTCCCCAGTCGTGACGACGCGCTGGGCTGCGCGCCCACCAACGTGCTCACGCTGAGCGCCGAGGAGGCGGGGCACGCCTGCTCGCACGTCGAGCTCGGCCCACACCGCGCCATTCGCGCCACGACCGACATCGCCGCCGTGCCGATCATGGACCGCACGCACACGCACTACGTCGCCGAGCTCGATGACGCCGGCGACGACGGCTCGGCGTTCATCGGCCTGCGTCTGGCGCCGGCCGCCGCGACGGTGGTGCTCTTCGACGCCGCCGCGCGGCTCGTCGCTATCGCGGCGGACGGAAGCCTGGTGTGCCCGGAAACGCGCTCGAGCAGCCCTGCCTGCGCGGCGCTCCCGGACTACGAAGTGTTCCCCGCCTCGGACACCGGCGACATCGTGCTCCGCCTCGGGCCAACCGCGAGCGCGCGCGTAAACCTCGTGGTCGAGCGCAAGCGCTAATCGCGGCGTACCGTGCACAGGCCGCCGCCATTCAAGTGCGCCTGGTCGACGATGCTTTGGCTGATGAACTCGAGCAGCGTGCGCACGCCGTAGGAGCCCGGATTGTAAATCACCGGCGTGCCGTTTTGGTCGTCGAGTGGGAGGCCGTCGGTGCCGCGCAGATCGAGGATGTTCTGCGTCGCGAGCTCGTCGGTGGTGACCACGAAGTCGTCGCCCGCGGCGGCCGCGAACGCCTCGAAGCGCAGCTTCACGCCTTGATGGGTGCCGAGCTTGTCGTAGAACATGTGTTCGACGTGGATGGTGATCTCGGCGTCGGCCGCCGAGCTCTCGGGGACGATGATGCCACGCGTGCCGTCGACGCCGTTCGTGCACGCGCTCATGGTTACGTCGGCGGCGAAGCCCATCGCGAAGGTGTACACGCCGTCGGGCTGGCGAATGGCTTGGCCCTCGAGCCAGTAGGTGAAGCCGCCGTCACGCATGCGGGTGACGTCCGCGGCGGTCACGTAGGCGTCGGTGACGGTGTCGTCGGACGGCGCCATGGTGCGGAAGCCGACATCCCAGCGGCCGGGTGAGAGGCCGTCGATGCGCGTGAGCTCGGGCTCGCCTTTCTGCAAGTCGACGAGCATGCGCGTGGCGCTGCGGACCTCCTCGCCGTTCGCCGAGGTCAGGGTGAAGTCGCCCAGCGACACGAGGTAGCGGTCGAACTGGACGGACCAATCGTCGGCGAACGCGCTGCTCGGGTAGCCGCGCCGCGCTCCGGCCTCGCCGCTGATGTGCGCGATGACCTCGCCTGTCGCCTCCGAGCCACAGCCCACCGCTCCCAGAAGAGCCACAGTCAGGATTCTCATGCGTATGTGGGATATATGCATCATGGTTGCAAAACAATGCCTTGGGTGTCATAGGGGCGCGACTCCATGGCTTGGCTCGTGCTGCTCATGTCGTCCTTGGGACAGACGCTCGTCGCGCCCCAGCCGCTGGATACGCCACCCCCGCCACCCCCGGCTGAGCTTGCGGCCGTGCGCGAAGACGTCACCGTCGTGTTGATGTTGAGCATCGACGCTGGCGGGCAGGTGGCTGACGTCTCCGTCACTCAGAGCGGCGGCGCGGCCTTCGATGGGGCCGCGAGCGAGGCCGCGCGAGCTTGGCGCTTCGTGCCGGCGACGCGCGACGGTGTGCCGATCGCCGCCGAGCTTGCCGTGCCTGTAACGTTCGCGAAGCCCGTGCCGGAATCCGCGCCGAATGTCGCCGAGCCGCCGCCTCCGGCCACATCAACTTCGAGCAGCGACCCGGCTTACGAAACCATCGTCCGCCATCGCGGTCAGAGGGCGCCTCTTGCCGCCGGCGATTTCTCCATCACGGTCGGTCAGCTCCATGACGTGCCCCGGCGCTCGGCCACCGACTTGTTGCAGCTCGCCCCCACGGTGATGCTGGCCAACGTGGGAGGGGAGGGCCATGCGAAGACCATCTACGTGCGCGGCATGGACGCGGGCGAGGGGAAGGATCTCGAGCTCTCCGTCGAGGGTGTGCCGCTCAACGAGGTCTCGAACGCCCATGGTCACGGCTACGCCGACACGTACTTCATCATGCCGGAGCTGGTGCGCACTCTGCGCGTCGTCGAGGGGCCGTTCGACCCGGCGCAAGGAGACTTCGCGGTCGCGGGCTCGGCCGAGTACGAGCTGGGCCTCGAGCAGCGCGGCGTCAGGGCGAGCGTCGGCGCCGGTAACTTCGGGGCGCGGCGGCTCGCTCTGACGTGGGGTCCTCGTGACGCGGGCCCAGGTACCTTCGTGGGCGTCTTGGCGCGCCGCGGCTCGGGCTTCGGCGCGAACCGCGCCTACAGCAATATCGGCGTCATGGCTCAGCTCGACGAGACCGTCGCGGGTGACGTGCGTCTGCGCGCCTTCGCGGCGAGCTACGGCGCGCGCTTCTCGTCGGCCGGTGTCATCCGTGAGGACGATCTGCGGCGTGATGCGCTGCCTTGTGGCCCGGGTGACGACGAGCAGTTCTTCTGCACTTACGACCGTAACCAAGGCGGCGCGGTGCAGCGGCACATCGCCTCGCTCCGTGTGTCGCTGAAGCGGACCTACACGCTCGAGCAGCAGGCCTACGTGCATCTGCGGCGGATGCGCGTCCGCGAGAACTTCACGGGTTTCTTGAACGACTTGCCGCCGGCCGGCGAGAGCCAGCGTGGCGACCTGCTGGAGCTCGGCTACGGCGGGACGACGCTCGGCTTGCGCGGCCGCTATGTGCCGGGAGCGGCGCTCTGGAGCGTCGATGACCCGCTGGTCGTCGGCTATAGCGCTCGCTTCGACGACGTGGAGACGCGCTCGCGGCGCCTGCGGGCGAGCAACGGCGCGCCGTATGCGCAGCTGTTCGACAACGACGTGCGTGTCACCAACATCGCGCCGTACGTGCGCCTGCACGCCCGACCCTGGCCCTGGCTGGTGTTGCGTGGCGGTCTGCGTCTCGATGCGTTCGCTTTCGCGGTCACCGACCGCAACCGGCCCGCGGCGGACCGCGACGGCGCGCGTCTGACCGATGACGCGAGCGAAGCCTACGGCTACGTGTTCAACCCGCGTGGGACCGTCGAGCTGCGGCTACGCCCCGAGCTATCT
>JBDHVB010000242.1:0-7907 GCA_039809465.1 Myxococcota bacterium | reverse complement strand
CAACGTGCTGAGCGCCAAGGATCTCAAGCGGATCTCGGACGAGAAGGAGACCGCGAAGCTGCAGGAGATCCTGACGCACCGCCGCAAGGAGGAGGAGGAGGAGCACCGCGCCCGCCAGGACTTCATGGAGCGCGACCTCAAGCCCGAGGGGCTGCAGCGCTTCAACGCCTGGGTCCGCCGGGCGGCCGAGCAGGGGCGCAGCGAGATCGAGATCCTGCGCTTCCCGTCGCAGTACTGCAGCGACCACGGCCGGGCGATCAACAATTTCGAGGCCGGCTGGCCCGACACGCTGAACGGCTTCGCCCGCAAGGTCTACGACGCCTATGCCGCGCACCTGCAGACGCAGGGCTTCACCATCCGCGCCCAGATCCTGAACTATCCGGACGGCGGCCTCGGCGACGTCGGGCTCTATATTGGCTGGTGACCGCTCAGGCGGCGAACGGCCGGCTGGCCGCCCGGATCGCCGCCGCCTCGGGATGGCCGAGATGGACGTAACGCCGGCTGCAATAGTTGCAGACGGCCTCGCCGTCCTTCTCGAGCGTCATGAACTCGCGCGGCGTGAAGTTACGCGGCCCGCGGCCCTCCTTGGTGGCCTCGGTGTAGTTGCTCTTCCAGGTGGCGAAGACGGTCTCCATGACCTGCTGGGTCGAGACGCCGCGCGCGAACGTATAGGTCTCGGGGTAGAGGTAGCCATCGCAGCTCGGGCCCGGCACGTCGTTCTTGGCGAGGAAGGCCTGATCGTCGCAGAGCGCGTCGAAGGTCTGCTTTTCGACCCAGCCGGCGGCGGCGAGCACGTCGCGCGTTTGCCAGCGGTTCAAGCCGGGCACCAGCGTGAAGGCCTCGGTCTTCACGCGGCCCTCGGCGAACATCGCCAGGATCTCGAGCGGCGATTGCTTGGCGTCGATGGCGTACGGACCGGCCTTGAGCGGCGGCAGCTTGTTGAGGCGCGCCCAGTAGTAGACCCACTTGGGTTGCGCGATGACGCCGGCGGCGCGCAGCTCGTCGAGGACGCCGCCCATCGAAGCACCGCGCTTCACCTCGAAGGTCGCGAGCGGCACGCCGACCGGGGCGTTCACGTAGCTCGCCACGGTACGGTACGCGAAAGCGGCCACGGCGCCGGCGAGGAGAATGAGTACGAGGAGAACGATGAGGAGTTTTTTCATCGGCTTTTCGCGTCCAGGTAGGATTGCAGAATGAGGGCGGCCGCCACCTTGTCGATGTTGGCCTTGCGGTCTTTGCGGGAGGAGTCCGCGCCGATCATGATGCGCTGAGCTTGCGCGGTGGTGAGGCGCTCGTCCCAGAGCTCGACCTCGAGCTTCACGGCATCCTCGATTTCCTTCGCGGCGGCTTTGACCGCTAAAGCGGCCTGCCCTTTCGAGCCGTCGAGCCGCAGCGGCAGACCGACGACGATGCGCGTGACCTCGTACTCGGCGATGAGCTCGGGCAGGCGCTGCAGCAGCTTGTAGCGCGGCACGACCTCGAGCGGCTGCGCGGTCATGCCGAGCGGGTCCGACAACGCGACACCGACGCGGGCTTCACCGAGATCGAGCGCCAGGATGCGGATCAAGGATTCGGGAGCTTCTCGAGGCGCTGCTCGAGCTCGACCAGGCGCTTGCGGATCTCGTCCATCTCGCGGCCGACCGAGGTGAAGCGCGACATGTTGAGAGCGCCACCCTTGAACTTGTCCTCGAGACCCTTCTGCAGGTCGTCGAAGGTCTTCTGCGTGGCGTCGACCGCGCGTTGCGACGAGGCGATGAGCTCGCTGATGAGCTGCTTGGGCGCCGCGACCACGGCGCCGTTGGCGTCACGGGCGACGACGCTGCGGACGCGGTCGACGCGCTCCTCGAGATCGGTGCGCAGCTTCTCGGCGCGGTCACGGATGACCTGCGTCTGCGACTGGACCTTCTCGACCTGACCACGGGCGAAGTCACCGATGGCATCACCGCCGTCGCGGATGAGGGTGCGCAGCAAGTTGAGCGGCATGGCCGTCTTTTTCTTCTCGGCCTCGAAGATGATCTGGGCCAGCGTGACGCTCGTCAGGTCTTCACCGGACTTGTTGTCGACGACCTGGACCTCTTCGCCGGCCTTGATCATCACGGCGATGTCCTCGAGCGTCACGTAGCTGCTGCGCTCGGTGTCGTAGAGCTTGCGATTGGCGTAACGCTTGATGATTTTTGGCGACGTCATGGCTTACAGGGCGGCTATCACCCCCCCTAAACAGGGTCAAGGCGACCCCGTAGAACCGCGAAAAGCACCTGGAATACGGCACTTGGCTCGCTTGGCGCGACGCGTCGTCCATGACGGGCAACCAGGGCACCTCGCGGCCCGATAAAGACCGGGCATGAGTGTGCGTAACCTGGCCGTCATCGCTGCTGTTTTGCTTGGAGCGCGGGCGGCGCATGCGACCTGCTCGCGCGATCTCGTGAAGCAGGCGGTCGTGGGCCGCATCACCCAGGAGAGCATCGACTCGATCTTGCGGCCGGTCGGGGCGCTGGTGCCCGAGAACATTCAGCTGCCGCGAACGACGGTCGAGGTGTTCAGCTGTGGCAGCTGGTTCGACTCGACGACCATCACCACCGAGCGCGGCAACATCCGCCTCGCGTTGTCGCAGATCCAGATCGACCTCGACGGAGGCGACGTGGTCATCGACGTCGCTGGCGACATCGAAGCAGACGCCGATCTCGCCATGACGGTTTGCTTGCTGCCGAACGCCAACTGCAGCGCCGGCGTGACCGCGCGCGGCGTCAACGTGCATGCGCGCGCGTCGATCTCGGTCGACGAGTGCGTGCCGAACATCGTCATCAGCGAGTTCAACATCGCCATCGACAACAACGACATCGAAGCACACCTCGATGACTGCGGCGGCTACAGCTACGTGGTCGAGTGGCTCGAGGACTGGCTGCGCGGCGGCCTGCTCTACTACGCGACGCAAGAGCTCGGCAACTACTTGCCCAAGCTCATCCGCGAGCAGATCAGCGCCGTCACCACCGAGCTGCTCTCGTCGAACCTGCAGGTGCGCGACGTGTCGTTCCGCGCCGAGCCCGAGTGGGTGGCCATCGACGACACCGGCATCATGGTGAGCTTCGCGGCGGGCACGAGCCCGGACAAGGTCGCTGACTGCGCGCGTGGCGTGGCCGTCCCCAACGCCGCCATCGACCCCACCGAAGGCATTCGCCTGCCGAGCGGCACGAGCATCGCGGTCTCCGGCCGCCTCGGTCAGAACATCCTCACGAGCGCTTGGCAGGCGGGTTGGGCGTGCCTCGATCTGTCCAGCATCGCGCCGGGCATGACCAACGTGCTCGACTCGGTGCTGCCTGGCGCGCACACCGAGGTCACCATCGCGGTGAAGAAGCCGCCGGTCTTCACCCTGTCACCGTCGAGCGTCGGCTCCGCGGCGCTCGAGCTCCCCGACGTGCGGGGCAACATCCGCATCGAGGTGCCCGGTGACCGCGACTACACCGCGGACTTCAAGACCTCGTTGTCCATCGCAGCGGACGTGGCGATCTCACCCATGTCGCGCCAGGTGCAGCTCACGCCGCGCGACTTCGGCATCGGCTCGGTCGACGTCACCCTCGGCCAAGCGGCCCTCGGCTTCTCGAAGGATAGCATCGACCGCTTCGTCCGCCACGAGGTGGCGCCGCTCTTCACGTCCACTTTGGCGGACCTGCCGCTGGTCAGCAATCTCTTCAGCGCGGCCCTCGTGGGGGTGAGCATCGACGCGCTCTCCACCACCCAGAACGCCGTCACCGCGCAGGTCGCGGTCACCGGCGTGTTCCAGACCGACGACGTGCCGCCGAAGACGGCGTTCGCGCAACAACCCGAGTGCCCCTGCGCGCCGGAGCTCTCGTTCACCATGAAGTCGAGCGACGACACGACGCCAGCCGGGATGGTGCGTCACCGCATCGAGATCGACGGCGTGCAGCAGAGCCAGCTCCAGGGTGGCGGCATCGTCAAGGTGCGCGTCCCTTCGAAGCCGGGTGATCAGACGCCGCGCAGCGTGCGCATCGCGGCGGTCGATCTCGCGGGTAACGTCGACGTCAACGCCAAGGCGATGGAGATCGTCATCGACGCGCAGCCGCCGACCGTGGGACTCGTGAACGAGCCCAAGGGGATCATCGACACCGACGCGGTGCGCCTCGCCGTCCAGGTCACCGACGATATCGCTGTAGCGGACACCATCGACTACAAAGTGGCCGTGGTGAGCCGAAACGCCGAGCCCGATCAGGTGTTCATCGAGCGCACTCAGAGCGTGAACGACCCCATCGAGCTCTACGGCCTGCCCGATGCAACCACGGTGCGCCTCACCATCGTCGGCCGCGACCGCGCCGGCAACAGCACCGAGTACCGCACTTCGTTCGCGGTGCTCGCGTATCCGACGATGGGCTGCAGCGCCGCGCAATCGACCAACTTGCTGGGCATGCTCGTGCTCGCTGGGTTGGTCACCGCCCGAGTGAAGCGACGTCGAAAGTGCTGAGTCCCCTCTTCGCGACCCTCTTGCTTGCGTCCCCCACGGGTGGCGTTTTCTCCGGCCCGACACACGCGAACGGCTCCACCATTTATTGGGGTCCGGCGGTGCTGGGGCGGCTGCCTCCGCAGACGCTCGTGATGGGCGAGCTCATCGGCTATCTGATCCACGTCGCGTACGACCGCGCGGCCGAGAACCCCGCGCTCGAGCCCGATTATCCCTCCGTCGGCTTCACGTCGCTCACGCCTGACTTCTGCAGCACCATCCTCTTCGACATCGACGCGCTCGAAAAGCACGGCATCCGCTTGTACGCGGGGACGTTCAGCCCGAGCGGCGGTGGTACGCGCTGGGCCAAGGACGGTCCGCAGCGTTACCAGGGCACCTTCGGCAACATCATCACCTACGGCGCGATGGGTGGGGTCATCTGGTCGCCGAACAAGCGCGTGTCGTTCGCGGCTGGCGGCGGGCCCTTGTACTTCAACGTGAAGCTCGAGAACGCCTACGACTTCGGCGCGTTCATCAACTCGAAGCTCACGCCTGGCGCCGACCTGTTCGCTTTGGAAGACCCAGCGCTCGAAGGGTATCTCAAGCTCGCGATGACGGGTTGGACGGTGATGGGTCAGCTGTCCGCCGACTTCATGCTCCTCGACAACTTGCAGCTCACCACGGCGTTCTTCATCGCCAAGAACGCGAACCTCGCGGGGACCGCCGACGTGCAAGGCCCAGCGGCGCTGCGCGATGCCTTGCCGAACCTCGTGGTGAATCCGCGCGGGCGGATCTTGCTCCCGTATCCGTTGCCGTGGTTCGTGAACGCCGAGCTGAACCTCACGCTAGGCGCCTGGGAGATCTCACCGCTCGTGCAGTTCCAGCGCCGCTCGCGGCAGCGCGTGCTGGTGGCGCGCGTCGTCGAGTCCGAGTCGGACTTCATCGAAGGCGATCAGGTGTCGCTGCGCGAGGTGCGCGACGAGTGGATGCTCGGCATGCGCATCACGCGCGCCATCAACGAGAAGGTGCGGCTCGCGGTCCGCGGTGACGTCACTCCGCGCAACACACCGAAGGAGGCGCTGACGCCGGTGAGCCTCGACTTCACGTTGATCGAAGGCAACATCGGCGCGCGCATCGTCACGAGTGAGCGCTCGGCGCTGGAGATCACGGCGAGCGGTATCTACGCGGTGCCCGTGAACGTCGAGCGCTCGATTTTCAATCCGCGCGCCGACCCGACGTCCGGTCTTGCGCAGAGCTCGCCCATTGGCCGCTATAGCGCATTTGGCGCCAAGCTGATGGTCGCCTTGTCGATCCGCGTGGGCGACTGACGCTGGTGCTTCAGGCGGCCGCGCCCACCTCGTCACACTGCGGCGTTTTTCCTCGGTAAAGACATTCTTTTTACATCAAGTTCGGTTGCACTGAGCCGTTGGCAGGGTATCAACGAAGCACACTAGGCTATGGCCCTCGGCTAGCTCGTTTGCCCCCCGGTAAACGGAGCGCCGCGGTGCCCCCCGGGCGCGCTGCCCCCTCTCCCCCGCCGTACCCCGCTACGGCAACGGCGCGTCGATAGAAGAGACACCACCGACCCGAACGGCTCTATCGGCCGCTGCTGGACACGTGTGTCCGCGTTTTCGGGTCCTTCGAGAACCTGGAGCTTCCCCGATGCGACACCCCCTGGCCGCAATGGCTTTGTGCACCCTCGCGCTCGCGACCGCCTGTGGCGGCAGCGTCGACGCTGGCGACGACCTCACCGGACAGAGCGATCACGCCGATGAATACGAGCCCGTACCGATCGAGGTGCACGGCCTCGCCGCGGGCCTCGTGATCTATGACGATGCCGTGCGTAACGGCTTCGAGGACTGGAGCTGGGGCGGCCACGGCTTCGCGCAGTCCAACCCGGCGCGCTCGGGCAAGTCGATCTACTTCGACGCCGACTACTGGAACGGCCTGTTCCTGCACCACACGCCCATCACCCGCAGCCAGTACACGAACCTCGACTTCTACGTTCACGGCGGCGGCGGCAACAATCAGAAGATGGACGTCGTCCTCTATAACGGAACGACGGTCGCCGGCCGCGTGAGCCTCGCCCGTTATGCGGCGGTGAAGGCGGGCACCTGGGTGCGCGCGACCATTCCCTTGACCGCGTTCGGCAACGTCGCGAGCTTCGACGGCTTGGCCATCGTGGACATGAGCGGCGCCGACCAGGCGCGCGTCTACTTCGACGACATGCTCCTCACCTCCTCGGGGAGCACACCTCCCACGCCGCCGCCGACCACTTCGGCGGACGTCACGGTCAGCGTCGACCGCGCGCTCGACCGCAAGAACGTGAACCCGGAGGTCTACGGCGTGAACTTCGGCAGCAACGCCGCCATGCAGACCATGAAGTACCCAGTGCGCCGCTGGGGCGGTAACCACACCAGCCGCTACAACTGGGAGAACGACACCGCGAACCGTGGCAGCGACTGGTTCTTCTTGAACGTCGCCGAGTCGAACGCGAACCCGTCGCTCTTGCCGAACGGCAGCGCCACGGACGTCTTCGTCGACGAGGCGCGCGCCGCGGGCGCCAACGCGGTCATCACGGTGCCGCTCATGGGCTGGACCCCGGTGGACCGCGACAAGCGCGCGGGCTTCTCGGTGGCCAAGTACGGCGCGCAGCAGCAGACCGAGTGCACCGCGTCGGGCAACGCCTCGTGGTGCACCGCCGACGCCGGCAATGGTGTCCGCACGAACGGAACACTGATCACCGGCACGCCGACGGACACCTCGAAGGCGATCGACGCGAGCTTCGTGACCCGCTGGATCCAGCACTTCCAGGGCCGGGTCGGCGCCGCGCAGAACGGCGGTGTCCGCTACTACGCACTGGATAACGAGCCCACCCTGTGGAACCAAGCGCACCGCGACGTGCACCCGAACGGCCTCACCTATGACGAGCTCTGGCAGAAGACCGTGACCTACGGCAAAGCCGTGAAGGCCGCCGACCCGCAGGCCAAGACCTTGGGCCCGGCCGAGTGGGGCTGGTGCGGCTACGTCGACTCGACCGGCGGCTGCGGCCAGTCGCAGGACCGCAAGAACCACGGCGATCTCCCGATGCTCGCTTGGTATCTGAAGCAGGTGTGCGACGAGCAGGCGCGCAGCGGCGTGCGCGTGGTCGACTATCTCGACGTGCACTTCTACCCGCAGCAGGCGAACGTCTCGCTCTCGAGCGACGAGTCGGCCGCGACCCAGGCCCTGCGCTTGCGCAGCGTGAAGGCGCTGTATGACGCGAGCTACGTCGACGAGTCGTGGATCGCGCAGCCGGTGCGCCTCATCCCGCGCATGAAGGAGTGGATCGCGAGCTATTGCCCCGGCACCAAGCTCGCGATCACGGAGTACCACTTCGGCAACGACAACGGCATCACCGCCGCGTTGGCGCAGGCCGAGACGTTGGCCATCTTCGCCCGCGAAGGCGTGGATCTCG
>JBDHVB010000241.1:0-7909 GCA_039809465.1 Myxococcota bacterium | reverse complement strand
GAGTCGTTGGCGAGCACGTCTATGGTGGTCGGGCCCGCCTCGTGCGAGATGGTAACGACGTCGTCCCTGAGCGTCGGCGCGTCGTTCACCTGGTTCACGGTGACGTCGATGGTGTCGCTGTCGGCGAGCGCCCCACCCGACCCGAAGTTGCCGAGATCGTTGGTGGTCACCGTGATGGTCGCGGCTCCAAAGTAGTTCGCGCTCGGCGCATAGGTCAGCGAGGCGAGCGCCGCGTTGAGGGCGGCGATGGTTCCGCGGAAGCGGAGCACCGCGTCGTCGAGACCATCACCCGCGATGAACGTCAGGCCGCTGCTGATCGGCATCGAGAGCGTGCCGTGGGTCGCGACCAGCGTCACCTCGAGCGGCAAGGTACCGGCATCGGGGTCCGAGACCTGAACGGCAATCGCCACGCTCGTGTCTTCGTCGACGCTGACGCCCGCGGTGACCGTGTTCACCGGCGGATCATTGATCTCGTAGATGAAGGTGTTGGGCGTCGAGCCCGCTGACGGATTGCCCGCCGGGTCGGTCTGCGTCGCGCTCACGGTGTGCGGTCCTGGCGTCAGATCGGTCGGCTGGTTGCATGACCAGCGCCCATCGTTCGCGACGGCCGCGGTGCACACCACGCCCGGCTGTCCGTCAACGCGGACAGAGACGGTCGCGCCAGGCTCGCCAGTGCCGCGATACGTCGGGCGCGGGGTGTCCACCCCCGTGTTGTCGCCGGGCTGTGTGACGGCCGGCGCTTGCGGCGGCGTCGTGTCGATGGTGAACGGGCGCGGCGGCGACTGCGAGGAGTTGCCACCAGCGTCGCTCGACGTCGCGACGGCATCGTGGCCGCCTTCCGGCAGCGCGGTGGCCGGTGTGCAGCTCCAGTTGCCGGCGCCGTCGGCGGTCGTCGAGCACGCCAAGGATCCATCGACCGTCACGATGATCTGACTGTTCGGCTCGGCCGTACCGGTGAAGGTCGGCGTCGTGTCGTTGGTCGAGCTGTTCTGCGCTGGCGTCGTGATGACCGGTGCCGCGGGGGGGACGGTGTCGATGGTGAACGTGTTGGCGTTCGAAGGGACCGATGTGTTGTTCGCCGCGTCGGTCGCGGTGGCGACGGCGGTATGAGCACCGTCGGGGCGCGGCACGGTGCCGTCACACGTCCAGTTGCCGGCGCCATCGGCGGTCGCGGTGCACTGCACGACACCGCCAATGCGGACATTCACGGTGCTGCCTGGCTCGGCGGTCCCCGCATAGGTCGGTGTCGTGTCGTTGGTGGTGCTACCATTGGCGGGGGTCGTGAGGACCGGCGCCGCCGGTGGCGTCACGTCCGCCACGAACGTCCCAATGACGCTGTGATCGCCGACGATGTTGGTGATCGTATAGGTGCGGCCGGTGACGGCATTGCCGGTCACCTGCGCGGTCACGTCGCCGCCGTCGTCGGTGAGGCTCGAGAGCTCGAAGCCTGCCTGTGGTGTCATCGTGCACGTGACCGACGCGCCGAGCGTCGCTTGCGCTGGGACACAGCTCACGGTGCCATTACCGACGTTGCCGGTGCTCACCCGCGGGCCGCGGAAGGTCGCGGTGACATTGGTCGCCGAAGCGCCGATCGTGATGTTGCAGGTCTGCGCCGTCGAGCCGTCGCACGCGCCGCCACTCCAGCTCACGAAGGTATCACCAGTGCGCGGCACGGCGGTGAGCGTGATGGTCTGGCCTTCGGCGAACATCCCGGTGGCGTTGGTGCAACCCACGCCACAGTCGATGACCGCTGGCGCCGAGGTCACGGTGCCGTCGCCGGTCGTCGTGACCTTGGTGAGGTTCACCGCCCTCGTCTCGTTGACTTGGTCGATGTCCGTCGCCGTGTTGTTGGACGTATCGTAGTCGGTCGCGCCCGCGGGCGCCGCGACCGTGGCGTTGTTGGTGAGCAACGTACCGTTCGCGGCGGTCACCGTGAACGGCACGATGAAGACGACCTCTGCTTGAGGCGGCAAGGTCACCAGCTGATTGACGATGTGGCCGCTGCCGTTCGCCGGGCACGTCCCACCGGACGCGCTAGGCGTTGGGCAAGTCCACGCGCCAACGGTGACACCCGCTGGGAACGTGTCGTTGACCACCGCGTCGGTGACGGTCTGCGAGCCTTGGTTGCGCACCGTGATGCGGTACTCGCCGGTCGCGCCGCTCGTGAGCGCCACCACGCCGTCGCTGACCTCGATGGCGAGGTCCGTGTAGTTGACGCCAGTGGTGAGTACCGTCCGCGCTGGCGGACCAATGAGGCGCTGCGGCTGGTTCTGGCTGCTGACGCCATAGTTGCCGTTGACCAGCACGCCGAGCGGATAGTTGATGACGTAACGGCTGCCGTTCGCGATCGACCAGCTCGAGCCGACGGTGAGCGAGGTCGCGGTGTTGCCGAGAATGGTGCGGACGGTGCGGACACCGGTGCCCGACACGATGGTGACGGTCCAGCCGGTCCACTGGTTGATGGTCCACGCCTGCGTGTTGTCGGTCAACGTCGTCGAGCCCTGGCTCGTCGCGGTGCCGTTCACCTCGGGCGCGTTCAAAATGGAGAACGTCGAGTCGGCGGCGGGGATTGGCGCGAAGCTCGGTGTCGCGATGCTGAGCACGCCAGCGGCGGTGTTGCTGGTGATGGTGGCCTGCTGACCGATGCCGGTGCCGCCGCGGATGTAGACGGTGTGACCCTGGTACTGGTTGAGCGTCATCGGGACGCCGGTGGTGAGGGTGGTCGCCGTGGCGGACACCACGTTACCGCTGATGGCTGGTCTGTTTTGGTGGACGACCATCGAGAGCTCGCGCGTCTCGCCGTTGGCGATGGCGCCGAAGGTGCACTCGACGGTGCCGCGGGAGCCGACGCTGGGAGTGGTGCACGTGGCGCCCGGCGCCGAGATGGATTGGAACTCGGTGTTACGCGGCAGGATGTCGTCGATGAGGACATTGCGCGAGAGACCACCGGTGTTGTTGGTGATGACGAAGTCGTACGTCAGATCGGTGTCGAGGTTCGCCGCTTGTGGCGCGGTCTTCTTGACCGACAGGCCCGGGAGCCGGGCGCCGAAGCCGTCGACGTACACTTCGCCCCAGTGACCGCCGAGCGAGCAGCCAGCGGCGTAGACTTCGATCTCGACGGTTTCGCCAGGCGCGAGGAGCGCATCACCGGGCGCGATGTCGTAGACCTGCCAGTCGGTGTACGAGATCGGATTGCCGCCGACGGTCGTCACCTTCCACGGCACGCCAGGTTGATTCGAAAAGTTGAAGTCGCTGAACAGCACCGCGTTGCCGCGCGATGCGTTGCGCACCTCGAGGTAGAAGTAAGGCTGCTCGGCGGGCTGGTGCGACGGGTTCTGCAGCGCCGGCGCCAAGGCCCAGCGGACATGCAGCTTGTTGTCGCCCGGGTCGACGTCGGCGAACGAGCTGGTGAAGCTCTGCCTGATCGACGTGACGTTGAAGTTGTTGCCGTTCGTGCTTTGATTGATGACCGCCGACGAGGTGCCGAACAGCGGGTACGACGGCGGCGTCAAGCCGTTCATGCCCGAGAAGGCGAGCGACTGTGTCGGTCCGGACGCGGCGCGCGCGTTGAGCGCCGCGGTGACGGCGGCGCCACTCGCGTGCGTCACGGCAACGCCAGCGACGCCACGCGTGACGTTCTGAAGAGTGTTGCCGGAGATGCCCGTGTAGGTCACCACCTCGTTGTCGATCTGGGCGTACTTGGCGCCGCTGCCGCCAATGAACGAGGCGGCGCTCGTCAACGGGATGGTGGTCTGCGTCGCCGTGATGGCGCCGCTCAAGGTCGACTTCGCTTCGCGCAAGTCGAGCTGCGTGAGGTTCGTCGGCGGCACCACGTCGAGCGCGCCGTTCTGATACGCGGTCACCGTCCAGCTGCCCAGCGTGCCGCTCTCGAAGCCGCCGTTGTCGAAGAGCGGCTGGATGAGACCATGCGGCGCGCGCGGACCTAGCGTGCCCTCTTCATGTTCATGCTGCTGCTCGTCTTGCGTGCTCGCGTCGCCGCAACCGTAAACAGCCGAGAGGAAACCGAAGGCAAGGAGCGGTGCCAAGCGACTCGAGCGCATTCATCATTCCGTAGCCGGCGTCTGGAGCCGAGCGGAGCGCTCGGGGGGAGCTCCAGTCCACACGGTACATCGGTAGGAATGCCATGGAGCTCGCGCGTTTTCATGTCGGGTTCGGCCCTGACGCTGATCAATCCGGTGAGGTGACCGCTGTAGCGTCCACGGAAGTCAGCTTCAAGCCGATGATCGCGGTAACTAGCAGAGCAATGAAAAACCCGCGAGCCGGGGAGATCGGTTCATTGAACAGCGCGGCGCCGAGGATGGTCGCGCCGAGAGCGCCAATGCCGACCCACACGGAGTACGCGGTGCCGATGGGCAAGGTGCGCGCCGCGATGCCGAGCAGCCACATGCTCGCTATAACAGACGAAGCGGTAATGAGCGTCGGCACCAGCTTGGTAAAGCCCTCGCTGTACTTGAGGCCGATGGTCCAGGTCGTTTCGAGCAGACCCGCGATGAACAAGTAGAGCCAAGCCACGCTATCAAGCCTTTCGCGACCGGGCATTTCGCAAACGCGCGCGACGCAAATTGCAACGCCCGAAATTCGTGCGTCGATGTCCTGATTTCCGAAGGAAACGACTTAAAAAGACGTTACATCAGTAGGAGAGATGGGTCACCTCCCGCTACTCGACGAGCTCGCCATCGTCGCAGCGATCGCCGTCGCGGTTACTGTCGTTTTGTCACGGCTCAAGCTCCCGACCGTCGCCGGTTTACTCGCCGCCGGCGCCCTGCTCGGTCCGTTCGGGTTGCACCTGGCGCGCGAGGTCGAGTCCATCGAGGTCTTGGCCGAAGTCGGTGTCGTCCTCTTGCTCTTCTCCATCGGCCTCGAGTTCTCGCTCAGCCGTCTACGCGACGTGGTGAAGCAGGTCGCCGTCGGCGGTTTGCTGCAGGTCGGTCTCACCACCGCGGTCGCGTGCGGCGTCGCCGTCGCGCTCGGTCAGCCGCTCGGGCGTGGCTTGTTCTACGGCTTCACCTTCGCGCTCTCGAGCACCGCCATCGTGCTGCGCGCCTTGACCGAGCGGCGTGAGCTCGACGCGCCACACGGCCGCTTCATCGTCGGCACGCTCATCTTCCAAGATCTATGCGTCGTCCCGATGGTGCTCATCGTGCCGCTGCTCGCCGCGAGTGAAGGCGTCAATCACGCGGCCACCGAGATCGCCGTCGCGCTCGCGAAAGCGTTTGCCGTCGTCGTCGGCACCATCGTCGTCGCGCGCCTCGTCGTGCCGCGCATCCTACGCTGGGTCGAGGCGAGCCGCAGCCGCGAGATCTTCCTGCTCGCCATCCTCGGCTTGTGCATCGGCACCGCGTGGCTCACCTCGCTCGCGGGTCTGTCGCTCGCGCTCGGCGCCTTCCTGGGCGGCATGGTCGTCGCCGACACCGAGTACAGCCACCGCGCGCTCGGCGACATCTTGCCGCTGCGCGATGCCTTCGTGAGCATCTTCTTCATCTCGCTCGGCATGCTCTTCGACTTCCGCGTGGTCCTCCAGAGCCCGCTGCTCGTCGTTGGGCTGCTCGCGGGCTTCTTGCTGGTGAAGGGCGTGCTCGCGAGCCTCGCCGCGGTGGCCATGCGCTTCCCCTCGCGCGTCGCCTGGCTCGCGGGCGTCGGCCTCGCTCAGTTCGGCGAGTTCGGCTTCGTGCTCACGCGCCTGGCTCAAGAGAACAACGTCATCGACGACGCGGCCGCGAGCCCCCTGCTCGCCGCCGGCATCATCTCGATGTTCCTCACGCCGCTCCTGGTGCGCATCGCGCCGCACGTCAAAGGTGGTGAACGGCTGCTCGCGCCCCTCGAGAAGCTCATCGGCGTGCGCAGCATCGACGCCGCGGACGACGAGAAGGTGCAGCTCGAAGATCACGTGGTCATCGTCGGCTTCGGCGTCGCGGGCCGCTTCTCCGCGCAGGCCCTGCAAGACTGCGGCGTGCCCTTCGTGGTGCTCGAGCTCAACGCCGACAACGTGCGCAAGGCGCGCCTCTTGGGTCTCCCGGTGTTCTACGGCGACGCCACCAGCGAAGAGGCGCTGCAACACGCCGGCATCGAGCGCGCCCGCATGGTGGTCTTGCTGATGAACGACCCTCTCGCCGCCGAGCGCGTCTGCGACACCATCCGCCGCGTCTCGCCCGCGACCGCCATCGTCATGCGCACGCGCTATCTCTCCGAGCGTGATGCGTTGTTCCGCTTGGGCGCGCACGACGTCGTCGCCGAGGAGGTCGAGAGCGCCGTCGAGATCATCTCGCGCATGCTGCGCTTCATCGACGTGCCGCGCAACGTCATCGACGACAGCATCCGCCACGTCCGCTCCGAATCGCAGACCAGCGAGCGCAGGCACACCATGCCCCGCAGCAAGCTCGGCGACGTGCGCGCTTTAGCGGACATGAAGATCGAGACCGCCATGGTCCACATGAACAGCCCGCTGTCGGGCGCCTCGCTCGTGAGCCTGCGCTTGCGCAACGAGACCGGCGCGCTGGTCGTCGGCGTGCGCCGCGGTGACACGCTCCTCGACAACCCCGACCCCACCGTCCCCTTCGAGCCCGGCGACGTCGTCTACCTCGCGGGCACCCGCGACGCCCTCCGCAAGGCGCTGCAGCTCTTCTCGCCCGCGGATGCATAAGCGGCAAAATACGCCTCTTCGCGAAAAGCGGCTGCTCGTGTATGGGGCGGCGCGATGTCCCCGCGAGCCGTCATCTTCAAGACCTTGAGCGCGACCGGCGGCGCCCTGCTCGTCGCGGCGGCCGCCGCGATGGCGCTGCTCGCCGTCCTCCCCGGCCCCCCTGAAGGCGCTTTCGCCGTCGCGGCGCACCTCTTCGTGCCGCTCTGGGTGGTCGTCGCCTGTGTCTTGCCGCTGGTGGTCCCGAACCGTTGAAGCTGTCGGCACATACCTTCCGCGTCGAGTGGGAGTTGCATGCTTGGGCTGGCGTCGTCATCAGCCTGTGGATCTTCGTCGTCTTCTATTGCGGTATCTTCTCGCTCTTCCGGCGTGAGCTCGCCATCTGGCAGCAGCCGGAGCTCTACGCCGAAGCGGACACCCCACCGTCGTGGGAGCGCACCCGCCAAGTGCTGCGCGAGGCCGGCCAGCTGCGCGGCGATGCGTACGTCAGCATGGTGCCGTACGCGGCGAGCCGCTTCGTCGCCACCTACGTGCGGGACGGTGGCCCGACGCGCATGGCCTGGGTCGACCCCGTCGCCGGCACGGTCGTGCCCGAGCGCTCGCGCCTCGCGCACGAGCTCTATCACCTGCACCATGTCCAGCAGCTGCCGGGCGGTGAGACGACGACGGGCATCGTCGCGGTGTTCCTGCTGGTGACGCTGCTCACCGGCGTCGTGATCCACTTGAAGGACCTCCCGGCTCAGCTCGTCCGCATGCGGCTCACCCTGAAGCCGCGCTTCGCCATGTCGGACGTGCACAAGGTGCTCGGCCTCTTCGGCCTGCCGTTCACCACCCTCATGGCCTGGTCGGGCGCGGTGCTCGTGCTCGGCGGGACCTACGGCAAGGTCCTCGGCACCGTCCTCGGCGACGCGCCCAAGCTCGAGCAGCTCATGGGCGACACGACGCTGAAGCGGCCACGCACGGGTGAGGCCGCGGCGGCGCTCGACCTCGACACGTTGGTGGCACGGGCACAAGCGACGCTCGAGAGCACCGCCGCGCCGACTTACCTCCAGTACTACAACGCCGGCGACAGCTCGGCTTTCGTCCGCCTCACCTTCGCTGGCGCGCCGTTCACCGGCGACCGCGTGGTCTTCGTCGATGCCGTCTCGGGCGAGGTCATGCGGCCGGTGACACCACCCTACGCGCAGGTGGCAAACGGCCTGCACGACTTCCACTATGCTCGCTATGGCGGACTCACGGCTAGGCTCGCGC
>JBDHVB010000240.1:0-7934 GCA_039809465.1 Myxococcota bacterium | reverse complement strand
CACGCGAATTTTCTCGCAATGCGGAGCGCTCTAAGCGCCGCAAATGCAGCAGAAGCTGAATTGTCGCCCTCGGGCGCGTGCAGGCGCACCAGCAGCGCGGCATTGCATTCTAGGGGTATTTTACACTGTGTTTGCTATGGCGGACGACGCGGTATCCGCAAAGCATGGCAAGAAGAAAATCATCGCCGATGTCGTTTTTTGCGGATACCGCGTACGCGCATGTTCCAGAACGAGCACCAACCGACCGTCGGCATCTCTCAGGCAGTCTCCACGAAGCGCCTGCCTGGGTGGCCAAGACTCCCCTCATTGTATTCCACTCCCAGTCGAGCACGACCGACGAAGCTCTTTAGCCCTCGGCCTCACGCAGCTCGTTCCAGCACCACCCCGAAGCGCGCAAAGACCGGCCAAAGTCCAAGGTGCACCCATGAAAGAGAGCCGTGACCACCCCTCCTGGCGCAGTGCGTCGCTCGAGCGGACAGGGTTTTCCCGCCGTTCTCCGCAACCAACCGCCAACCCTGCCGAGCAATACAGGGCGGAGCGAACGGGGTTTGCTCGCGTTCCTTCAGAAGGGGTATTAGGCCCGCCCGCATGACGAGTAGCACGCCCGGCTCACGCAGCATGCTCGTCGGCGCCTTGATTGGCGCCGTCGCGGGCATCCTTGCGCACGTGTTCTTCATTGGCACCAAGGGCTTGGGCTACGTCGTCGACTACCTGTCGGTGCCGCTCGGCCAGGCGTTTCTGCGCCTGCTCTTCATGCTGGTCATGCCCATCGTCTTCGCGGCGCTGGTCATGGGCGTCTGCGAGCTCGAGCTCGGCTCCCTCGCGCGCATCGCCATGAAAACCATGGCTTACACGCTTGTCGTGTCCTTCATCGCGGTCGCCATCGGGCTTGCCGCGGTGAACCTGATCCAGCCGGGGCGCATTGGCTCGTACAACGTCGACCAAGTCGCGCCTGCTCCGCAACAGCAGACAATCGACACGTCGCCCATCGAGCTCATCCTCGCCATCATTCCAGACAACCCCATCAAAGCGGTCGCTCAGGGCGACATGCTCGCTTGGCTGTGCTTCTCGCTGATCTTCGGCATCGGCTTGTCGCTCACCAAGACGGAGGGCGCGGCGAGCCTCAAGAGCGGCATTCAGGGCCTCTATGACGTGCTCATGCGTCTCATCAACATGGTCCTGAAGCTCGGGCCCGTTGGCGTCGGCGCGCTCATGTTCACCACCACGGCGCGGCTGGGGCCGCAGGTGCTCGGGAGCGTCGGTGCCTACGCTGGCACGGTCATCCTCGCCCTCGCTCTGCACATGTTCGGTGTCTATCCGCTGCTCTTGTGGCTCCTCGCCCGCAAGAACCCGGTGCAGTTCTTCAAGGAGACGCGCGAGGCGAGCATCACGGCGTTCTCGACCGCGTCCTCGACCGCGACTCTCCCCACGGCGCTGCGCGTCGCCGAGGAGGATCTCAAGTTGCCGCGGGACGTCAGCCGCTTCGTCCTCACCGCCGGCGCCACCATGAACCAGAACGGCTCGGCGCTCTTCGAAGGCGTCACCGTCCTCTTCCTGGCGCAGGTCTACGGCGTCGAGCTGACCATGGCGAAGCAGCTCATGGTCTTGCTCATCTGCGTCTTGGCGGGCGTCGGGACGGCGGGCGTGCCGGCCGGAACCTTGCCGGTCATCGCCATGATGATGCGCATGCTCGAGATCCCAGCCGAGGGCTTGGGCCTCATCCTCGGCGTCGATCGCCTCCTCGACATGTGCCGGACCTCGCTCAACGTCACGGGCGATCTGGTCGCCGCGGTCGTCGTCGCGGACCGGGAAGAGCCGCAGAATAGCAGCGTCTAGCGGACCTCGATGTTGCGCAGCACGATGCGCGGAGTCGCTCCGCTCAAGTCGACACGGCCGTTGACGGCGTAGGTGCCGTCGCCCAGCAAGGCGGCGTTTGCCGAGCCAAAGCTCAGGCGCCCCACGGTGATGAACGACGACTGCACGTCGCGGTCATAGAGCACGATAGAGGTCTGCGGCTCGCCGCGGGTGAACATGCGGTGGCGCGTCTCCATGACCGAGGTCGTCTTCCAGCCCCACTTCATCTCTCCGGCCCACATGTCGTAGCGCAGGCCGTAGGTGAGCCCCATGGAGCGGCGCTCGCTGATCTTCTCGGCGTCACCGATGACACGCAGCTCGGCGTTGCGGAAGCGCTGCGGATCTTGGGCAATGGCGCGGACCAGAGCGCTTGCTTGGACGGTAGGACGCTCGAGCGGATGCTGGGCAAGGAAGCGGCCGAGCTCCGGGAGTGACATGCCGCGACCGTCGGCGAGGGCGGCGCGCAGCTGTTCGATGCGCGCTTCTTCCGGCGTTGCGGGAACGTCGCGCACTGGGAAGGCTTGGAGACTCTGCGCGGTGATGGGCGCGCTGCTGTCCTGGACCCTCAGGATTTCGAGCGCGAAGCGGCGACCCTGGGCGCTGGCCGCTGCGTCGGCGGCGGGCAGCCGCGGGTCGAGACCGCGCTCGAGGAGGGCCTGTACGGCGGGCGACTTGAGACCCAGCGTCACGCTGCGCTGGTCGGCCGGAGAAAGCCGGCGAAAATCAGCGGCGAACGCGGCTTCACCGCCGCCACTGCGGATCTCGGTTTCGGCGATGACGGCGTCGTTGCGGAAGGCGGCCAACCCCGCGCCATTGTCCCAGCGCTGGTTGAAAGAAGCATCGGTCGTCAGGCGGCTCATGCACGTCCCCCAAGTATCGCTGTCCGTGTTATCGGACGCGGCGCGCAGGTGTTGCGCTGAAAGGGAAAAGCCGCATTGACTTGCGATCGGTCGGGCCTGGCGGGCATAAGTTCCCGCCATGGGTTTATGGTCGACCAAGAATATTCAGCAGCTGCAGAGTGAAGCGGATGGTGAGCATGGTGGGCTTCGCCGCTCGCTGAACGCCACGAACCTCACGCTCTTGGGCGTCGGCGCCATCATCGGCGCGGGCATCTTCGTGCTCACGGGCACCGCCGCTGCTCAGCACGCGGGGCCGGCCATCGTTTACTCGTTCATCCTCGCGGGCTTGGGCTGCTTGTTCGCTGGGCTGTGCTACGCCGAGTTCGCCGCGATGATCCCCATCGCCGGCAGCGCCTATACCTATGGCTACGCGACGCTCGGTGAGCTCATCGCCTGGATCATCGGCTGGGATCTGATCCTTGAATATTTGTTCGCCGCCTCCACCGTCGCGGTGGGGTGGTCGGGTTACTTCGTCGCGTTCCTGCGTGACTACTTGAGCCTCGATCTGCCGACCTCGCTCACCAACGCGCCGCTCGGCCTGGGAGCGGGCGAGCACGTGCCGCACCTCACGGGCGCCATCATCAACTTGCCGGCCGTCGCGCTGTGCTTGGTGATCACCGCGCTGCTCGTCGTCGGCATCAAGGAGTCGGCGCGCTTCAACAACATCATCGTCTTCGTGAAGATGGCCATCGTCCTCGCGGTCATCGTCTGCGGCGCGGCCTACGTGAACGCCGATAACTGGACGCCGTTCGTTCCCGAGAATAGCGGCACCTTCGGCGTCTATGGCTGGAGCGGCGTGCTCGCCGGCGCCGGCGTCATCTTCTTCGCTTACATCGGCTTCGACGCGGTCAGCACCGCGGCTCAAGAGTGCAAGAACCCGCAGCGCGACTTGCCCATCGGCATCATCGCCTCGCTCGCTGTCTGCACCGTGCTCTACATCGCCATGGCGCTCGTCATGACCGGCATCGCGAGCTACAAGGAGCTCGACGTCCCGGAGCCCGTCTACGTCGCCATCTCGAAGGCAGGGCAGGGGCTGCATTGGCTCAAGCCCATCGTCAGCTTGGGAGCCATCGCCGGTCTCTCGTCGGTCGTCCTCGTCATGCTCATGGGGCAGCCGCGCATCTTCTTCGCGATGTCGCGCGACGGTTTGTTGCCGCCGGTGTTCTCGAAGGTGCACGAGAAGTTCCGCACGCCGCACTTGGCGACCATCATCACCGGTTGCTGCGCGGCGCTCATTGCGGGTCTGTTCCCGATCGGCCTGCTCGGGCACTTGGTGTCGATCGGTACGCTCTTCGCCTTCGTCATCGTCTGCGCGGGCATTCTCGTGCTGCGCAAGCGTCGTCCAGAGTTGCCGCGTCCATTCAAGACGCCGTGGGTGCCGGCGGTGCCCGTGCTCGGCATCATCTCGTGCGTGGGCCTGATGGCGGGTCTCGGCGTCGACACTTGGATCCGCCTCGCCGTGTGGATGGGCATTGGTCTCGCCATCTACTTCGGCTATGGCAAGCGCAACTCGCGGCTGGCGCGTGAGGCTGGCTCCACGGCTTCGCAAAGCGCCGTTTAAGCGGACACGCGCGACATGAACGACATCTGCCGGCTCTTGGCGCTGGTATCGGTGGCCCTCGCCCCGATGTCCGCTATGGCGAAGACACGTTGGTGGGAAGGCGCGGTGATCTACGAGATCTATCCGCGCAGCTTCCAGGACTCCGACGGCGACGGTATTGGCGACCTGCCCGGCATCATCAGCCGCCTCGACTACCTGAAGGCGCTCGGCGTCGATGCCATCTGGCTCACGCCCATCTATCCGTCACCGAACGTCGACTTCGGCTACGACGTGGCCGACTACGCGAGCATCGACCCCACCTTCGGCACGCTCGCGGACTTCGACCGCTTGGTGAAAGAGGCCAAGGCGCGCGGCATCCGCGTGATGATGGACATGGTGCTGAATCACACCTCCGACAAGCACGCGTGGTTCCAGGAGTCGATGTCGAGCAAGGACAACCCCAAGCGCGACTGGTACGTCTGGAATAGCGGACGCCCGGGCAAGGACGGCAAGCGCCTCCCGCCGAACAACTGGCAGAGCCTCTTCGGTCACTCGGCCTGGACGCCCGCGGGCCCGACCGGTGATCTCTACTATCACTTCTTCTACGTGCAGCAGCCCGACCTCAATTGGCGCAACCCCAAGGTCGAGCAAGCCATGTTCGACGCCGTGCGCTTCTGGCTCGACCGGGGCGCGGCGGGCTACCGCTTCGACGCCGTCGACACGCTCTTCGAGGTTCCCGATCTGCGTGACGCGAAAGAGGGCCCGGGCGTCAATGCTTATGGGGATCCGGCGCCGGACTTCACCTTCCAATCGAAGCAGCCCGAGGTGCACGACGTCTTGAGGAAGCTGCGCACTATCGCGGACAGCTACCCGGGTGATCGCCTGTTTTTGGGCGAGATATACACGCGCGACACCGCCGAGCTCGCCACCTGGTACGGCGCCAAGAACGACGAGCTGCACCTGCCGATGGACACGCAGCTCGTGGGCCTCACGCTCGACGCCGCGAAGTATCGCAAGGCGCTCGAGGAGGGTCAGACTCGGCTGAACGGCAACATGCCGCTCCTCGTCACCGACAACCACGATCAGCCGCGCAGCTATGACCGCTATGGCGACACGGTGAACGACGCCGCCATCGCCAGGGCGCTCGCCACCATGCTCCTCGGCACCCGCTCGTCGGTGCTGCTCTACTATGGGCAAGAGCTCGGCATGGTCACCTCGACGCCGACTCGTGTCGAGGACGTGAAGGATCCCATCGGCATCACCGGCTGGCCGAAAGAGAAGGGCCGCGACGGTGAGCGCACGCCCATGCAATGGGACGCCACCAAGAACGCGGGTTTCACCAAGGGCACGCCGTGGCTCCCCGTGCCGGCGTCGGCGTCGACCGTGAACGTCGAGGCGGCGCGTAAGGATCAGGACTCGCTGTTCAACTGGTACCGCAAGCTCATCGCCATGCGCCGCACCAACCCGGCGCTCAAAGAGGGCCTGACCACCTTCCTCGACCGTGACGCCCAGCACTCGGTCGTCTGGTTGCGCACCGCGAAGAACGCGGCGCCGGTGGTCTTCGCCGTGAACCTCGGCAAGGAGGCCGTGACATTGTCCGTTGCAGCGGACATTGCCCAGGGCCGCGTCAAGGGGTTGAAGCCTCTGCTGACGAGTCACGAGGCCTTGAAATCCGCCACTCCAGATGCCATTTCGCTGCCACCGTTCGGCGTGTACATCGGCCAGATTCAACGCTAAGTCTTTGCCCCGTAGAGGAGACCGCAATGAGTGACAATCAAGCCGCACCCCAGGGCCCGAAGCCCAAGAAGTCCGTTGCCCTGTCGGGCGTCGTCGCCGGTAACACGGCGCTCTGCACCGTCGGCCGCAGCGGCAACGACCTGCACTACCGCGGTTACGACATCCTCGACGTCGCCGACCGCTGCCAGTTCGAGGAGGTCGCGTACCTCTTGGTGCACGGCAAGCTCCCGACCAACGCCGAGCTCGCGGGCTACAAGGCGAAGCTCAAGGCCCTGCGCGGCCTGCCGGCGATGGTGAAGGTGGCGCTCGAGACGCTGCCGGCGTCGAGCCACCCGATGGACGTCATGCGCACCGGCGTCTCGGCGCTCGGCTGCTCGCTGCCCGAGAAGGACGACCACAACTACGCGGGCGCCCGCGACATCGCCGACCGCCTGATGGCGTCGCTCGGCTCGATGCTGCTCTACTGGTACCACTGGGCGTTCAACGGTAAGCGCATCGAGGTCGAGACCGACGACGACTCGATCGGCGGCCACTTCCTGCACCTGTTGCACGGCGTCGCGCCCCGCAAGTCGTGGGTCGACGCGATGCACGTCTCGCTGGTGCTCTACGCCGAGCACGAGTTCAACGCCTCGACCTTCACCTCGCGCGTCATCGCCGGCACCGGCTCCGACATGTACTCGTGCATCACCGGTGGCATCGGCGCGCTGCGTGGTCCGAAGCACGGCGGCGCCAACGAGGTCGCCTTCGACATCCAGAAGCGTTACGAGAACGCCGACGAGGCCGAGAAGGACATCGTCGAGCGCGTCGCCAAGAAAGAGGTCGTCATCGGCTTCGGCCACCCCGTCTACACGGTGAGCGATCCGCGCAACAAGGTCATCAAAGAGGTCGCGCGCCGGCTCTCGAAAGAGGCGGGCAACATGAAGATGTTCGACATCGCGGAGCGCCTCGAGTCCGTGATGTGGCGCGAGAAGAAGATGTTCCCGAACCTCGATTGGTTCAGCGCGGTCAGCTACCACATGATGGGCGTCCCCACGACGTTCTTCACGCCGCTCTTCGTGATCGCGCGCACCAGCGGCTGGGCGGCGCACGTCATCGAGCAGCGCATGGACGGCAAGATCATCCGCCCGACGGCCAACTACACGGGCCCGGAAGATCGGAAGTTCACGCCGATCGAGCAGCGCGCCTGAAACCCGGGGACGAATTGCCTTAGGGGCTGGACACGTGCTTGGGCGTTGCAACAAGGAAGACAATAGTGTATCTTCTTCCTCATGGCGCTCAACATCAAGAGCACTGAAGCGGATGCTTTGGCTCGAGAGCTCGCCCGCCGGCGCAACAAGGGCATCACCGACGTCGTGATCGAAGCTCTTCGTAGCGAGCTCGAGCGCGAGAAGAACAGGGTCCGTGGCCGCGGTGTCGCGGCGGAGCTCGACGCCATCGGTAAGCGCTATGTCGTGCTCGAGAAGCGCGACGGACGCAGCGATGACGAGGTGCTTGGTTACGATGACATGGTCGAGCGTGGGTGATGGTCATCGACACGTCGGCCGTCATGGCCATCCTGCGTCGCGAAGCTGAGTCGTCTTCTTTCGCGGACTATATCGAGCGGGCACGAACGAGATACATATCGGCGGTGTCGGTCCTCGAAGCGGGCATCGTGACCCGCACGAAGGCTGGCATCGCAGGCGCGCGTGAGCTGGACGCGTTCATCGCCGCTGCCAAGCTCGATGTCATCGCCTTCGACGCTGAACAAGCGGCGATCGCCCGCGAGGCCTTCGAGCGCTACGGCAAAGGACGCCATCCTGCCGCCTTGAGCTTTGGTGATTGCGCCGCCTACGCGCTCGCGATGAGCCGTGCCGAGCCGCTCCTGTTCAAAGGTGAGGACTTCGCGGCGACCGACGTCACGCCGG
>JBDHVB010000239.1:0-7950 GCA_039809465.1 Myxococcota bacterium | reverse complement strand
CCGTTCTCGGCAGCTCGTTCTGGAACAAGCAGACCGGAAGCAAGCGCCCAAGCTCAACACCACATAGGGACAGCCCCTAGTGCGCCGTAGCGGCGAGGGCGTCGGTGCTGAGTGGGGGGAGCGCGCTGGCGGCGTTCTCGGGGAGCAGCTCGACCCAGAAGACCGAGCCGCGTGGGTTGCCGGCGTCGACGCCGACCTGGCCGCGCATCGCTTCGGTGAGGTGCTTGACGATGGCGAGACCCAGGCCCGTGCCGCCCATGGCGCGGGAGCGGCCTTCGTCGACGCGGTAGAAGCGCTCGAAGACGCGGGTGCGGTGGCGTGGCTCGATGCCGGGGCCGTCGTCGGCGACCTCGATGCGCACGCCGTCCTCGATGACCTTGGCGCGGACCACGATATTGCCGCCCGCGGGGGTGTACTTCACGGCGTTGTCGACGAGGTTCATGAGCACTTGGTCGAGGGCGCGCGCGTCCGCTAAGGCACGCAGTGAGGGGTCGCCTTCGGCGCGCAGGGTGAGCTTCTTCTGCTCGGCGGCGATGGTGACCGACTCGACGGCGCGGTCCATCGCGGCGCGCACGGCGATGGGGGCGGGCTCGAGCTTGTAGGCGCCAGCTTCGATGCGCGAGATGTCGAGCAAGTCAGCGACGAGCTGGGACAAGCGCTCGGCGCTGCGGGACAAGGCGTCGAGGAACTTGGGGGCCTGCTTGGGATCCGCCAGAGCGCCATCGATGAGCGTCTCGACGTTGGCGCGGATGATGCTCACGGGCGTGCGCAGCTCGTGCGACACGTTGGCCACGAAGTCGCGGCGGATGGTCTCGAGGCGGCGCAGCTCGGTCACGTCATGGAGCACGATGACGAGACCGCCGGTGCCGCGCAGCGGGGTCGCGCGCGCCATGACACGCTTGGGCTTGGGTCCGTGCAGCTCGAACTCGGTGCCGTGAGAGATCCTGCTCTGGGCTTCCTTCACCAGGTTGTGCAGCGCGGGGGCGCGAACCACCTCGACGAGGGTTCGCCCGCTCGGCGGCGACGCCAGGCGTAGGAGCGAGAGGGCCGCCTTGTTGACGAGCGTGATGCGCTCCTCGGCGTCGAGCGCGATGACGGCTTCGCTCATGCTCTCGAGCGTCGCCTCGAAACGGTTGCGCTCCTGCGCCAGCACGCTGACCGTGCTCTCGAGCTCCTCGGCGAGCTGGTTGAACGAGCCGGCGATGCCGCCGAGCTCGTCGGTCCCCTGCACCGAGAGGCGCCGGCCCGTGGGGCCCGAGAGGACGTTGCGGGCGCTCTCGACCAGGTTGCGCAAGGCGCGCGACATGAGGTGCGCGGCCAAGGTGCTCATGAAGACGGCGACGATGACGCTCGCGAGCGACGCGAAGACGATGAGGCCACGCAGGCGGCCGACCGCGCCTTCGATCTCCGAGGCGGGCATGGCGATGCGCACGACGCACGGTCCGCTTTCGCAGTCAGCGCGGACCGCGACGTAGATCATCTCGCGGCGCGCGGTGGTCGAGGGGCGCTGGGTGCGGCCGTGACCGCTCGCGAGCGCTTCCTTCACCTCGGGACGGTCGGCGTGGTTGGCGAGCGTCTCGGGGTCGTTCACCGAGTCGCCGAGCACGGTGCCATCGTCGTCGATGATGCTGACGCGCGCCGAGATCGCTTCGCCGAGATCATGGGTGAGGGCCTTCAGGTCGAGGCCGGGGCCACCGCGCTCGATCAGCATGCGCGCGGTGTTCGCCGAGGCGCGCAGGTCTTCGTCGAGGCGCGCCCGATACCAGCCACGGGTCTCGCGCTCGAGGATGACGGAGCTCGCTCCACCGATCATCAAGATCAGTAAAATGGAGACGGCGAATAGTTTCCCGCGGATGCCGAATTTCAAGGCAAGCGTGCTCCTCGCCTAAGCTTCGGCGGAGACCTCGTCGGGGCGTTGACGGAAACGATAACCGACGCCGCGCAGGGTCTCGACGTAATGTCCGGCCGCGCCGAGCTTTTCGCGCAGGCGCTTCACGTGGGTGTCGACGGTGCGGGTGGTGACCTCGGCGTCGATGCCCCAAACATCGGAGAGCAGGGTGTCACGCGTTTGCACGCGACCCTTGCGGCCGAGGAGCGTGGTCAGGAGCTTGAACTCGAGGGCGGTGAGGCGGATCTCTTCCTCGCCGACCCAGACGCGATGCCCAGGGGAGTCGACCCGCAGATCACCGAAGCGCAGCTCGTTCTCCTTCGGCTCGTCGGCGGCGACGCGGCGCAGGATGGCGCGCACCCGGAGCATCAGCTCGCGGACGCTGAAGGGCTTGGCGACGAAGTCGTCGGCGCCGACCTCGAAGCCGACGACGCGGTCGATCTCGTCGTTCTTGGCGGTCAGCATGAGCACCGGGATGCCCTTGGTCTTCTCGTCGGCGCGCAGCCGGCGGCAGACCTCGGTCCCCGGCACGTCGGGCAACATCAGATCGAGGATGACCAGGTCGGGGAGGGGCTCCATGGCGGCGAGGCTCATGGCGCTCGTGCCGTTCAGCGCGGTGCGCGTCTGAAAGCCTTCCCGCTGGAAGTTGTATTCGAGCGTATTGGCGAGGTCCTGCTCGTCTTCGACGACCAAAATCAGTGCCGACATGCTGCTTCTCCCGGGCGAACCGTTGGGTAACCCGGGGCCACGTAGTGCCTACCCGCGGTGACGCCTTGGTGACAGCCGGACAACGTCTTCGACGCTGCGATCGCCGGTGTCACATGAGCTTATAGACCGCTGGAACCCATCCGGGAAGGCTCCATCCGGGGGCCCGATCGTGGCTACTGCCGGGGCGGAGGAGCCGGCGGGAGGCGCACGGTGGGGCCGCCGTCGAAGGCCACCTGGGCGATGTGGCGCTGAGCGTCGGGGTGGCGCGCAAGCTCTCTAAGTGCCCGTTCCTGCTGGGATCTTGTCAGGCCACCCAGATGCAGAGTGCGGCTCTTGGCGTCATAACGCTCGGTCGTCGGATCGACGTCGGCCCCGCGCACGACGTCACCGAAGAACTTCGCGGCGTTCTCGGCGGGGGAACCAGGACCTACGGTTCCGGCGAAACCTGCATGTTGGGGGGTGCCGAGCTTGGCTAGGGAATTGCTCACGGAGGACTCCAAGGCGCTCATCTTACACGAACGCGGCTCGCATCGGCTGCCTACAGGCCTTCCCAGATGGCCAGGCGGCTGAAGGTCGCGGTGCGCTCGGCGCCGACGCTCACCAGCGCCACCGGCACGCGCAGCACCTCTTCGATGCGGGCGATGTAGGCGATGGCCTGGGGTGGGAGCTCCGACCAGCTGCGGGCGTTGACGGTCGGGGTCTTCCAGCCGGCCATGGTCTCGAGGACGGGCTTGGCGCTCTCGACGTCCGCGAGGTTGCTCGGGAAGTCGCGGGTGACCTCGCCGTTGATGGTGTAGCCCGTGCAGATAGCGAGCTCGTCGAAGGCGTCGAGGACGTCGAGCTTGGTGATGGCCAGGTGGGTCATGCCGTTGATGCGGACGGCGTAGCGCAGCGCCACCAAGTCGAGCCAACCGCAGCGGCGGGCGCGGCCGGTGGTCGTGCCGAACTCGTGGCCGACCTGGCGGAGCTTCTCGCCGGTGGCGTCGCTAAGCTCGGTGGGGAACGGGCCCGAGCCGACGCGGGTGCTGTACGCTTTAGCGACACCCATGACGACGTTCAGGCGCGTCGGGCCAACACCGGCGCCGATGCAAGCGCCGCCGGCGGTCGGTGACGACGAGGTCACGAAGGGGTAGGTGCCGTGGTCGACGTCGAGCAGGGTGCCTTGCGCGCCTTCGAACAAGACGCGGCCGCTGTCGTCGAGGATGTCGTTGATGAGCGTCGGCGTGCTGACGACGTGCGACTTCAAGCGCTGATACGACTTGGTGAGCAGCTCGGCGATGCGCTCGGCCGGCCAGTCCTTGACGACCTCTTCGGGGAGCTCGGCGACGTGCTCCTTCAAGAGCGTCATCAAGCGCTCGGGGTGCGCCGGGTCGCCGACGCGGATGCCCCGGCGGTCGACCTTGTCGCGGTACGACGGGCCGATGCCGCGGCCGGTGGTGCCGATCTTCGCCGCGCCCTTACGGGCCTCGGCGCGCTGATCGAGCAGCTTGTGCGTCGGCAAAATGAAGTGCGCTTGGTCGGAGATCTTGAGCCGCGAGGTGTCGATGCCGGTCTTCTGCAGCTCGTCGAGCTCGGAGATGAGCTGCTCGGGGTCGATGACCACTCCGTTGCCGAGCACGCAGGTCTTCTCGCTGTAGAGCATGCCCGACGGGATGAGGTGGAACTTGTAGGTCGAGGTGCCGACGACGATGGTGTGACCGGCGTTGTTGCCGCCTTGATAGCGGACGACGGTGTCCGCGCCCTCGGCGAGGTAGTCGGTGATCTTGCCCTTACCTTCGTCGCCCCACTGGGCGCCGACGATGACGACTGCTGGCATTGGCTACTCCCGATCCGCGATGCCGGCGCGCTCGAACAGCGCATCGACGTGCTTGAAATAGTGCTCGAGTGAAAAGGCGCGGTCGACGATGTTCGCGGGGATGGCGCGGACCGCGTCTTCGTCCGCCAAAGCGGAACGAAAGTCCGGCGCCTGGTTCTCCCAGACGCGCATGGCGGCGCGCTGCACCGCGGCGTAGGCGGCCTGGCGCTCGAGGCCGGCGTCGAGGAGCACGCCGAGGACGCTCTGGCTGAACACCAGGCCGCGCGTCGCGTCGAGGTTCGCCTGCATGCGCTCGGGGTAGACGCGCAGGCCGTTCACCAGGTCGGTCATCTTCAGCGTCATGTAGTGCGCGAGATGGAAGGCGTCCGGGAAGGCGACGCGCTCGACCGACGAGTGGCTGATGTCGCGCTCGTGCCACAGCGCCACGTCCTCGGCGCCCGCCACCATGTAGCCGCGCAGCAAGCGCGCCATGCCGGCGATGCGCTCGCTGGTGATGGGGTTGCGCTTGTGCGGCATCGCGGACGAGCCGGTCTGGCCCGCGGCGAACGGCTCCTCGGCCTCGCGCACCTCGGTGCGTTGCATGGCGCGGATGTCGGTGGCGAAGCGCTCGAGGCCGCTGCCGTAGACCGCGAGAATCGAGAAGATGAAGGCATGACGGTCGCGCGGCACGACCTGGGTCGCCACGGGCTCGCAGAACAAGTCGAGGTTCTCGAGGATGTTGCGCTCGAGCGCGGGGTCGCTCTGCGAGAAGGTGCCGACCGCGCCGGACATCTTGCCGTGCGCCGCCTCCATGCGCGCGACGCGCAGGCGCTCGAGGTGACGCTGCACTTCGGCGTACCAGCCAGCCAAGCGCAGGCCGAAGGTCGTGGGCTCGGCGTGCACGCCGTGGGTGCGGCCGACACAGGGCGTGAGCTTGTGCTCGCGGGCGCGCCGGGCAATCGCCAGGCCCAGCTCCTTCACGGAGTCGACCAGGATTTCGAGCGACTCACTGACCGCCATGGCGAGCGCCGTGTCGACGACATCGCTCGAGGTGAGGCCGCGGTGCAGGTGGCGGCGCGCCGGCTCGCCGACGATCTCGCCCAGGGCGCGCACGAAGGCCACGACGTCGTGGTTGGTGACCTTCTCGAGCTCGCGCACGCGGTCGGCGGACGGGGCCTTCGCCTTGTCGCGGATGGCCTGCATCTCCTCGGCGGGGATCTGACCGCGCGCCGCCCAGGCTTCGCTCGCGGCGACCTCGACGCGGGTCCAGCGCTCCATCTGCGCGGCCTCGCCCCAGACACGCCGCATGGCTTCGGTTTCGTAACGGCTGATCATGATGCATCCCGCGCGATGTCTCGCCGGAAGTGTTTGCCGGCAAACGTAACGAGCTCGACGCCCTCGTACGCGCTGGCACGCGCCTCGGGCAAGGTGGCGCCGCACGCGACCACGGCGGCGACGCGGCCACCGCTCGTCACTAGCTGGTCGCCTTCCTGACGGGTGCCGGCGTGGTCGAGCCAACGCTCCGGTGTGGTGAGCGCCGCGTCGACGGTGATGGCGTCGCCCTTGCGGGGATCGGCGGGGTAGCCTTCGGCGCAGACCACGACGCACACCGTGGTGCGGCGGTCGACGGTGAGCTTGAAGTCGGCGAGGTTGCCGGTCGCGGTGGCCATGCACAGCCGCGACAGCTCGCCCTTGCCGAGGCGCGGCAGGATGGCCTGGGCCTCGGGGTCGCCGAGACGCGCGTTGAACTCGAGCAGCTTGATCTCGCCGTTCGGCAGCAGCATGACGCCGGCGTAGAGGAAGCCGACGTAGGGCATGTCGCGGCGCTCGAGCTCGCGCACCACGGGCATGACGATGGCGTCGCGCACGTATTGCTCGCGCGCGGCGTCGATGACGGGGTTGGGGCTGACCGCGCCCATGCCGCCGGTGTTTGGCCCTTCGTCGCCGTCGAAGATGCGCTTGTGGTCGCGCGCGTGCGGCAAGGCCACCACGTGCTCGCCGTCGCAGGCGTAGAAGAGCGAGGCCTCGACGCCGGTGAGGCGCTCCTCGAGGACGACGGTGCGGCCCGCGTCGCCCATGCCGCCGCTCAAGAAGTCACGCGCGGCCGCCTCGCAGCCCTCGCGCGTGTCGGGCAAGACCACGCCCTTGCCGGCGCATAGACCGTCGGCCTTGACGACCGGCAACCCCGGGATGTCCGCCATCGCGGTCGCGATCTCCTCGGCGCCGAGCACGACCCGGTAGATGGGCGAGCTGACCTCGGCGGCGTAGGCGATCTCGCGCATGAAGGCCTTCGAGCCTTCGAGCTGCGCGGCGAGGCGCTGCGGGCCGCAGCAGGGGATGCCCGCGGTCTTGAGCGCGTCGGCGAGCCCCGCGACCAGCGCACCCTCGGGTCCTGGCACCACCAAGTCGACCTTCTCGTCACGGGCCAGCGCCACCAGCCCTTCGACGTCGTCGACCTTGACCGCGACGCAACGCGCCTGTGCCGCCATGCCCGGATTGCCAGGCGCGGCGATGAGCTCCGCGCCATCATGCGCGAGCGCTCTCACGATGGCGTGCTCACGCCCGCCTGAACCGACGACTAGGATTTTCATCAATGCTTGAAGTGTCGGCGGTTGGTGAACACCATGGCAATCCCCGCGGCGTCACACGCGGCAATGGAGTCCGCGTCCCGCTTGCTGCCGCCTGGTTGGATGATGGCGGTGATGCCCGCCTTCTGCGCGAGCTTCACCACGTCGTCGAAGGGGAAGAAGGCGTCGCTGCCGAGGAAGGCGCCCTGGGCGGCCTCGCCGGCCTTGCGCAGCGCTTGCTCCATCGCGTCGACGCGGCTCATGAAGCCGGCGCCGGCGCCCAGCAGACGCCGGCCCTTGGTGATGGCGATGGCGTTCGACTTCAAGAGCATCGACGCGCGCATCGCGAACGCCAGCTCTTCCTGCCAACCACGCTCCAGCGCGCGCTTGGTCACGGTCTGCCAGCTCGAGGTCACGGCGAGGCCCGAGTCGGCGTTCTCGACGAGCATGCCGCCGCCGATGCGGTGCGCGTGCCAGGCGGGCTCGGGAGAGCCGATGGGCACCTGGAACAGCCGTAGATCGGTCTTCTTCTCGAGCTCGGCGCGCGCCTCGGGCGTGAACCCCGGCGCGACGATGCACTCGACGAAGAGCTTGGCGTCCTTGATGGCGGACGCGGTGGCGCCGTCGACGATGGTGTTGAAGCCGATGATGCCGCCGAACGCCGACACGGGGTCACCGGCGAGCGCCTGCACGAAGGCTTCGGGTTGGGATGGAGCTTCGGCGAGGCCGCACGGGTTCGTGTGCTTCACGATGGCGCAGCCCGTGCCCGCGAGCTGGAACACCGCGCGGTAGGCGGCGTCCATGTCGAGGTAGTTGTTGTACGAGAGCTGCTTGCCGGTGAGCACGGTGCCGTTGGCGACGCCGTTGCTCTCGCCGGTGGCGCGGTAGAGCGCGCCGTTCTGGTGCGGGTTCTCGCCGTAGCGCAGTATCTCGACGCGCTCGAACATGGCGAGGCGCTCGGGCAGGGGTGGCGGCGTGTTGAAGTCGGGGAC
>JBDHVB010000238.1:0-8067 GCA_039809465.1 Myxococcota bacterium | reverse complement strand
ACCGCGCCATGAAGCTCGGCATCACCACCACCGAGGTGGTCACGAACGATCCCATCCGCGCCAGCGCTCTGCGCAAGTTCACCGGTGTTGGCCGCCATCGCGGACCACGTGTGGTGGTCGCCGCGACCATCGCCCCGGGGAAGAGCGGCGTGTCGACGTTGCGTGCCCTGGTGCGCCAGGCCGCCGACCGCGGCGCGGAGATCATCCACGTGCCGATCGTCGGCGCCACCGAGACGGCGCGCGAGGCGTTGTGCGCGTTGGTGGACGAGGCGCACGCGCAAGACATGCGCAGCATGGTCGAGGTGGACAGCGCTCAGCGCTTCGAGGACGGCCGCGCCTGCATCGCCGAGACCTTGGTGTGGCGCGGCAACTTGCCGCCCGCCATCGAGCCCGAGCCGCTGCGTGAGCTCCCCGAGGTGGTGGTCAACGCGGCCGAGATCACGCCCGCCGCGGCCCTCGCCTGGGAGAAGGCCGGCGCCCTGATGGCCATGACCTACGGCGAGCCGGTCTGCGCCTTGAACGGGGTCGCCTTGGGCCAGGTCATGGAGCGCATGGTCAAGGGCGGCATGACGCGCGAGCGGGTCATCGCCGCCTTCACCTCGGGGGCGGCGCGCACGCTCGGCCTGGGCGAGGCCATCGGCAAGATCGTCCCGGGCTACCGCGCCGACATGATCCTGGCCGACAACCGGGGCTTCGGCGAGGTCCGCCACGTCCTCATCGACGGCATCGCGCAATCCCTGAGCGATCCGCCCATCTGGCAGCGCTGGGCGGCCTGGTGGTCGTTACGTTAGGCCGCTGAAATAAAAGCCCCCCTCACCCGTAACCTGGAGCGAGGAGATGAGAACCATGTCTTTCGATAACCCCGGAACCCGTCTCTACCGCACCGACGGCGTCGTCGCCGGTATCTGTGAGGGCTTAGGGCAGCGCTTCGGCATTTCCGCCATCTGGCTGCGCGTCGCGTTGGTCGTGACGGCGCTCTTCGGCGGCACGGGCGTCATCGCGTACTTCATCTACTGGGCCATCGTCCCCAAGCAGAGCGACATCGTGCTCGAGCCCGCGGTCATCGACGCGTCGGGGCGCCGTACGTTCCGGCGGACAGCGCAGGACAAGAAGCTCTCGGGCGTGTGCGCCGGCCTCGCGCGCGGCTGGAACGCCGACCCGAGCCTCATCCGCTTCGCCACGCTGGCGCTCTTCTGCGCAAGCGCCGGCAGCGTGCTGCTCGTTTACCTCGTGGCCGTCTTGGTGATGCCGGGCCCGCCGGTGGTGGCGCGGCCGCTCGTGGCGTGAGGCTGCTCGGCGGTCGCCTGCAGGCCGTCGACCGGTGAGTCGGCGGCGCCCTCCTGCACGTAGGGGAGCTTCACCGTGAAGGTGCTGCCGGTGCCGACGGTGCTCGCGACGGTGAGCGACCCGCGGTGCGCGATAGCGAAGTTGCGGGCGATCGACAGGCCCAAGCCGGTGCCGCCGAACTGACGCGTCGAGCTGTTGTCGACCTGGAAGAACGAGTCGAAGACACGCTCGATCTTGTCCTCGGGGATGCCGATCCCCGTGTCGATGACGTCGATGCGCAGGTACTTGTTACGCTCGGGCTCGAAGAGATCGTAGCGGTCGCTGCCCACCGGCTTGTCGTCCACGACGGTGGCCTTGATGGTGATCTTGCCGTTCTCGGGGGTGAACTTCACGGCGTTACCCAAGAGGTTCACCAGGATGCGGCGGATCTTGTCGTTGTCGACGACGATGGGCTTCACGTCGTCCGCGATGACGGTCTCGATGGTGATGTTCCGCTTCATCGCCTGCGGCGTGACGTCGGAGATGGCGATCTTCACGAGCTCGGCCGGCTCGATCTCGGCCTTGCGCATGAGCACGTTGCCGGACTCGATGCGCGACAGGTCCAGGACCTGGCCGATGAGATTGAGCAGTGACTCGCCCTTCTCGAGGATCGTCTTGACGTAGTCGCGCTGCTCGGCGACGAGCTCGCCCGCCATGCCCTCGAGGAGCATCTCGGAGTAGCCAATGACGCTGGTGAGCGGCGTGCGCAGCTCGTGCGAGACGGTGGCGATGAAGTTCGACTTGAGTCGGTCGAGCTCCTTGAGCTGGCCGTTCGCGTCTTGCAACGTCTTGTTGACGCGCTCCAGATCCTCGAAGGCGCCGCTGATGCTCGCGATGTGCAGGCGGCTCGTCATGAGCTGCTTGTAGGAGCTGTGGATGACCACATCGAGCGTGCTCGAGAGGTGTGAGAGGATGCGGTCCACCTGCTTTTCGTTGGCGACCGGGATGGTGCGCAGCAGATCCTGCAGGCGGTAGAGGTCGAGCTCCTTGTGCTTCGACAAGTCCTGCGCGACCTTGATGTCGCCGGGCGCGTACGGGCCGAAGATGACGCGGCCGGCGAGCGAGCCCTCGTGCACGATGGGCGCGATCTTGTAGCGCAGACCCACGAAGTCATCGACGACCACCGCGGGTCCGCCGGGGTGGATGGGCTGGGTGCGCAGCTGGTTCACCAGCGCGGTGAGCTGCACCTGCGTCTCGTGGATCCCGAAGAGGTAGCTCGACAGCTGAGCATCACCGGCGCGGACATCGGCGAGCTTCACGCCCTCCGCGTCGAAGAGCTTGATGCCGATGCCGTAGAGCTCGCCGAAGCTCTTGCAGATCTCGCGGAAGCCGTCGACGTCGAGCAGCTGCGACAACGGCGGTGTCTCATCGAGGATGGAGCTGGCGCTCATGGTCGCGGCCCCCTCTGGGCGCGCGTCACGCCCGGGCGCGAGGCGCCAGCGGATGCTTCGGCCGCTCCAGCGGACAACGGCGGCGCGCCTTTGAAGTCACCGAACACCGCCGTCAGGAGCTCCTGCGCGGTGATCTGGAAACGTTCGTTGAAGTTGTAGCGTCTGTTGAGATCCACGAAGAGCAGCTCGATGAGTCCGTAGAGTGTGTCCAGCACACCTTCGCCTCGAACCGCAACCGCCGGGTACACTGGCTCGCGTCCCTTGCGGGCGACCTCGAGGAGCTCTTCGTTGCTGCGGGCGTTCGGGAGGTCGCGCTTGTTGAACTGGATGACGACTGGAATGACGTCGGCGTCGAGCCCGTTCTCGGTGAGGAAGCGCCGCATGCCGCGCCAGAACTCGTTGTTGTTCTGCGACTCGCTACGCTGACTGTCGGCCACGAAGACCACGGCGTCGGCCCCCGAGAGGACGAGGCGCCGCGTCGCGGCGTGGATGACCTGCCCCGGCACGGTGAAGAGCTTGAGCTTCAAGCGATAGCCCGAGCGCGTGTTCATGGTGACGGGCAGCACGTCGAAGAACAGGGTGCGGTCGTTCGCGGTGTCGAGCGTGGTGAGCCGGCCGCAGGCTTCGGGGCGCAGGGCTCGGTGCAAGGCCTGGAGGTTCGAGGTCTTACCGCTCAGCGGAGGTCCGTAATAAACGACCTTGAGCACGATTTCGCGCTGGGCAGTGTTGAATTGCACGGGTTTAGAATACCCAAGGGCGCGGGTTCACGACAATCTGTCTAACCGATTGTCACGGCGCAATTAATCCAGACGTCCATCGGCCATTTGGCCCGCCACGTCGTAATCGCTGGCCTCGTCGACGATGATCTCGATGAGGTCGCCGGGCGACGCGGTGCCGCTCGTGATGTAGGTGACGCCGTCGATCTCTGGCGCCTGCCCCTTGTGGCGGCCCTCGAGGAGCAGATCGGTCTCCGCCGAGACGCCCTGGACCAGCACCTTGATGCGCTCGCCGATCATCGCCTCGTGCTGCTCGCGCGAGATGGCCCGCTGGAGCTCCATGAGCACCGACTGGCGCTCCTTGGCGAGCTCGGGGTCGACCTGGCCTTCCATGGTGGCGGCCGGGGTGTCCTCTTCGGGCGAGAACGTAAAGACGCCCATGCGCTCGAAGCGGATCTCTTCGACGAGGTCGCAGAGCTCCTTGAAGTCGGCGTCGGTCTCGCCCGGCAGACCGGTGATGAAGGTCGTCCGCAATACCAGACCAGGGACGGTGGCGCGCAGCTTGCGCAGCAGATCCTTGGTGGACTCGCCGCCCTTCCCGCGGCGCATGCGGCGCAGCATGGTGTCGCTGATGTGCTGCAACGGCATGTCGAGGTACGGCACGATGTGCTTCGAGCCGGCCATGACCTCCATGACCTCGTCGGTGAGGCCCTTGGGATAGGCGTAGAGGCAGCGGATCCACTCGATGCCGGTCTGATCGAGGGCGCGCAGCAGCTGGGCGAGGTTCTCTCCATCATCACGGTCATTGCCGAAGGCGCAGAGATCCTGGGCGATGAGATTGAGCTCGACGGCGCCGCTAGCCTCGAGGCGCTCGGCCTCGGCGACGATGTCGGCGATCGAGCGCGAGCGCTGCGGGCCACGGAGCTTCGGGATGATGCAGAACGAGCAGGTGTTGGAGCAGCCTTCGCTCACCTTCAGGTACTGGCTGAAGCGGGCCTGGCTCGCGACGCGCGGCGAGCGCGCGGTGATGGTGAAGTCGGGATCGGGGATGCCCTCGCGCAGATTGCCCTCGGCGGTGTGGCGATAGGGCACGAGCGCGTTGCGGCCGACGAGACGGGCGTGAGGCTTGGGCTTGTGCGCGGGGGCGCCGAAGATCGGCAGCGAGGCGCGGGTCTTCGGACCATCGTGAGTGTGCTGTGCGCTTTCGCGGAGCATCTGGGCGATGCTCTCGAAGTTGCCGGTGCCGAGGAAGTGGTCGACCTCGGGGATCTCTTGCGCGAGCTGCGGCGCGTAGCGCTGTGAGAGACAGCCGGTGACCACGACCTTGCCGGCGTTGCCAGCGGACTTGAGCTTCACCATGTCGAGGATGGCGTCGACCGACTCTTCCTTGGCCGCGTCGATGAAAGCACAGGTGTTGACCACGATGACGTCGGCGCCCTCGGGGGCATCCGCGTGCACGTAGCCATCGGCCGCCATGTGGCCCAGCATCACCTCGCTGTCGACTCGGTTCTTGGGACAGCCGAGGGAGAGGAAGTGGACGGTCTTTTTCGAAGGGGTACTGCTCACCGCGGAGGCTTCCTACGGATCGGGACGCGAATTCGTCAAGCGTAGTAGTCGCGTATCCCGGCCGCTTCGGCGCCTAATTCGGCAATCCAATAGGTCGTTTGGGCTGCATCCATGTCGCTGCCCTTGAGCCGGCTCATGACCTGCTCGGCCTCCTTGCGGGTGTCGCAAAGGGCCCTGGTGACCGGTTTTCCGCGGGTTTCCGAGCAAACGGCGTAGGCGACACGGATCATGCCGCGAGCTCCGGGAGGCGTATGGACGAGGCATCGGGGTGGCCCTGCTCCTGGAGCCCCTCGAAGCCGACGAGCCTCCGGTCATGGCCCCAGCCCGGGCCGAAAAAAGCGACCCTCAGGTCGGTGAGGGGCTCGTGCCAGGCGGGGTCGGAGACGTAGCGCGCCATGGACGGCCGGAGGGTGAGCACCAAAAAGCCGTGGGGGGAGTCGGTTCTCAGGGTGCGGCCGACGCAGACGATGACCTCGAACGCGAGGATCTTGGCGAAGGCTTGAAGGAACCCGGCGGCGGCGGCGCGCTGGACGAAGCAGATGCCTTGGCCCTGGGTGAAGAGCGCGCCGGCCTTGTTGCCGGTGTAGCCCTCCTTGCCGGCGTAGCGGGTGCGCTGGCGGGCGGCGAGGCGGCCGACGAGGCGCTCTTGCTGCTGCTTCACTTGGTCGGGGTGGGCGGTGAAGTCGAGCGCTTCGATGTCGTGGGCGAGGTCGATGTACGCGGCGCAGATCTGCGCCTTGAGCAGCGGCTCGTTGTAGTCGATGTGCACGTTCGCGAGCACACCGCCGGACGAGGGCACGCCGCGCGGCTCGTTCCAGGCGTAGATGTCCGTTTTAGCGACACGTAGCAGCGCGGGCGCGCCTTCGAGCTCGAGCACGAAGCGGTCATCGTGCTCTCCGAGGAGGCGGGCGCGGTGGGTGAAGCCCAAGCTCGCCTCGGCGCGGTACTCGCCGACGGGGCGCTGCGGATCGCGGACGCGGTGGTTCACGTGCGCCTGCACGAAGAGCTCGCGGCCAAAGACGTACTTGGGCTCCAGCATTGCCTCGCTCAGGCCGCGCGGGAGCTGGTTGAGCAGGCCGAGGTCGAGGAGGCCGCCGGGCTCGGTGGCGCTGGAGATGGACGGGAGCGCCGCGAACAGCGCGCGTGACTCGGTGCTGGTCAGCTCGCCGGTGAGCGGGTCGATGCTCGTCGCGCGCTCGAAGCCGCCGCTTTGCACGAGCTCCTTCAAGCGCGCGACGGCTCTGCGGCTGACGTCTCCATGCCAGGCTTGCGGGAGGCCCATCCTCACGGAGTGTATGGGAGCGACCGCCTCGACGCGAGCCTCATTCACCCATGGCGCTCCTGGAGCTGCGGATATCTGTAGCCCAACCGCTTACGCACGCGCGGAAGGAGATGGCCGACGCTGTCGATCGCGGTCGTGATGCGATCGTAGTAGCGCAGCTCGGATGAAGTCAGGCGCACGAGAGTGAGCACGTCGCGGCTGCGCGCGTTGGCGTTGAGCTCGAACCAATCCAAGATGAGGAACATGTCTCCCGCGATCTCGACGAAGGGATGACGAATGGGTTGCCGATACCGATGTTTACCCGCCATTGCCGGTCCTCCCCCGCCATGCTCGGCCCGTGATCCGAACATGCTCGCACGCAGGGTCGAGTGTACTACGGCCACCTGACACGAAAGGCCGAGCCGAAGCCTTCGGGGCGCCACGCGCCACCGGCACAGTGGACGGGAAGCCGCTGGGCGAGATAGTAAACGCCATGCCCGCGCGAGCGTGGCGGAATTGGCATACGCGCTGGATTTAGGTTCCAGTGAGGAAACTCTTGAGGGTTCGAGTCCCTCCGCTCGCACTTGCCAGTGCCGCCAGCAGCCTCGACTTTGAACACCCATGACCCGCGTTCTCCTCGTCCTCGCCCTTTTCGCGGTATCCTCTTGTTGGTGTGGCGCAGACGGTCCCCCGCGGCCGCCGCGTGCAAATCGCGCAGCGGAGTCGGATACCGACATGAATAAACCAACCCCAAGCAAGCCGACGGGCGAAGGCATCGCGCCCGAGCCGTTCGGAGGTCCCCCTTGAACAACCTGCAGATGGGGCCCGCCACCAAGGCCATCCTGCTCATCACCAGCGTGCTCTCGATCTTCGCCCTGCTCACCCAAGCGCGCCTGGGTTTGCTGAATTACGTCGTCTTCAGCGTCCCCGACATCTTGAGCTTGCAGCTCTGGCGCATCGTCACCGCCCCGTTCTTCTACGACAGCGGCAAGGCGCTGGTGTTCGGCCTGCTCTGGTTCTTCTTCATGGCCGTCTGGTTCGAGAACACCTACGGCACGAAGGACTTCCTGCGCTTCTTCGCCTGGTCGCTCATCGGCAGCGGCATCCTCGCGATTCCGATCCACCTCCTCATCAACCTGAGCGGCATCGTGCAAGACGTGACGCAAGGCGCAGGCCTCGAGCCCGCCGCCGAAGCGATCCTCATGGCGATGGCGCTCAACAACCCGAACTCCAACATCCTCTTGGGCTTCGTCCTGCCGATGCGCGTGCGCACCGCGATCATCGGCTTACTCGCGATCCGCTTGGTCATCGGCGTCCTCGACGACGGCGCGGCTCCGTTGTCGCTCGCGCTCGCCGGCATCGCGATGGGCTACCTCCTGGTCACCGGCAAGTGGCGCCCGAACCGCTGGCTAGGCTCGAGCTTCGGCCGCCGCAACCGCCCGCGGATCCGCAGCGGCTTGTACATCGTGCCGCCCAAACATGATGACACATTACATTAACGCTCGGCCTTGGGGCCTCGCTAAGGTCAGGTTCCACAAAGGCAAGGTCGAACCTGACGGCTGCTCTGCCTCACTTCGAAACTATCGCGTTGCGCCGTGTCGGGCGGCTCCACGCGGGGGTTGACGCAGCCTCAGCGTGCCTCGAACGCCTTATCGCTGCATGAACCGCCGACTATCACGATGGCACAGTCCCGCGTTCCGCTTGCTATCTGCCTCAGCAGCTCAATCCGCTTGCCCATAGCCCCATCGCGAATAGGCCTCCGGAGCGCGGGGACCGGAGCCGGGCGGCAGCCGCGGCCCCGCAGGCG
>JBDHVB010000237.1:0-8109 GCA_039809465.1 Myxococcota bacterium | reverse complement strand
TTTGTGACGGAGTGAGCGCCGCGTGCCCACCCGACGCGGTCGCGGACCCCGACACCGAATGTCGCGCCGCGTCCAATGGCTGCGACGCCCCCGAGGTCTGCAACGGCGTGAGCGCGCTGTGCTCGGTCGACGTTCTGCACCCCGCGGGATTTACGTGCCGTGCTGCGACGGGGATGTGCGACCTCGCGGAGCGCTGCGACGGCCTCGACGCGGCTTGTCCGCCGGATATGGTGAGCACCGGCAATGTGTGTCGCTCGGCGGCCGGGCCGTGCGATGTGGCGGAGGTCTGCACGGGCGGCAAAGAATGCCCGGCCGATGGGTTCGCGAGCACGGCCGTGGTCTGCAGGTCCGCGCGGGGCCCCTGCGACAGGGCCGACACCTGCTCGGGGAGCTCGGTGGCGTGCCCCGCCGATCAGCATCAACCCACGAGCTCGATGTGCCGGGCGCCAACGGCGGGGCCCTGTGACGACGGCGCGTTCTGCGACGGCTCGAGCGACGCCTGTCCGCCAAATCGCTTCACGTCCACCTCGGTCGTCTGTCGCCCTGCGAACGGGGTGTGCGACGTCGCCGAGCGCTGCACGGGCCAGAGCTTCGCCTGCCCGGCAGATGGCTACGCGTCCGCTTCGACGGTCTGCCGTGGCGCGGACGCTAGCGGCTGTGACCTCGCTGATCTCTGCACTGGCACGAGCCCCGCGTGCCCTCCCGATCAGCGCATCCCCGACGGCACGGACTGCGGGATGCTCGACCCTTATACGTATCTCGTGTGCTGTGCTGGGGCCTGCGAGTGCACCCGTTAGCACGACATCGTGTCATCGTGACGTGCACCGTCTTGTGAGCCGCCTCACACCCATCGACGTCGCGCCCTGGTAAACAACCCACCTAACGTCTCCGGAGAGGTGAGGGATGCGCGCGTTCGCGGTGGTGCTGGCGGTGGCGAGTGGGGGATGTATCCAGGCGGTGCAAACGGAGCCTGTCGGCGCGAGCGGTGTCGCGCATCCGATCACCATCGCGTTGACGCGGGGCGATTACGCGTCGCCGCCGCCCGAGATCTGCGTCGCCGTACCCGAGCTCATGACCTACGGGCAAGTCCGCGAGGAGCGTGACGGCACCAGCACCGTTTTAGCGGTCAACAGCGCCGCCACCACCGAGCATGAGGAGAACGACACCTCGGACGCCGATTGGACGTGCTATACGACCTCGATCGCGAGCTACGCCGACGGCGAGGTCGCGCGCGTCCTCATCGATGTGACCGCGCAGCGCTCCGGCGCTTACCTGGTCCGCTTCGCCACGGGGCTCGACGCGGAGGTGTCGACCCGTATCGTCTTCGACGCCCTGCCCGACCCGGCCGCGAGCATGCGCGTTCATCTCGTCCCTGCCGCCTCACAGGATGACGGCGCGGCCGCTGTCGTCCATGGCGGAGCGGGGTTCGCGTCGCTCGACCTTAAGGGCGGTGTGCGCCGCTCGGCCGACGGCGAGACCTGGGAACCGCGCACGGTGGTGACCGACACGGCCGACATCAAAGCCATCGCCTATGGCGCTGGCGCCTACGTGACGGTCGGTGAGGCCGGGAACATTTGGACCTCGAGCGACGCGCTGGCTTGGACGCAGCGGGACTCGGGGACGAGCGCGACCTTGCAGGCGATCGTCTACGGAGCCGGGCGCTTCGTCGCCGCGGGAGACAGCGGCGCCGTCACCACATCGGTGGACGGCGTGGCGTGGTCGGCCGCGACGGTCGGGAGCGCCGACCTCTTCTCGGTGGCCGTCACCGCCGACCTGTTCGCCGTGCAGTCCAGTGCTGGGCTCCACGTGTCGACGGACGGTGCGGCGTGGACACCAGGCACGCAGGCGCCGACCTATTTGCGCACTGGCGCTGGCTCGCGTTTGTTCGCGGCCGGCGGCGGCCTGACGGTCTACGGCTCGCGTGACGGGGTGACCTGGGAGAGCATCGGCGTGGGCCCTGAGGCGACCTCCTTCCTCGAGCATCGTGGCCGGCTGTACGGCTTGGGAGAGCTGGGGCTGGTCGTCGTCGGCCCCGAGGAGCTCGTCCTCGGCAAGCCGACCTCGGCGCCACTCGTCGGCATGGCGACCGACGGGCAGCGGCTCGTTCTCGTCGGCACGGGCGCCGCCATCACCATCGACTTCCCCTCGGCGCGCTTCGACGGGGTGGCGCTGGACGCGCGTGTGGAGGCGGCCGCGCGCGTGCTCAACGACGGCGCGGCGCCGCTCTACCTTGCGGGTGCCACGCTCAGCGGCGACACCCGAGTACGGATCGCGAGCGACGACTGCGCAAACGCCAAGCTCGAGCCGGGAGCGTCATGCGCCATCGCGATCGCCATCGCGGACACAGACGAGGCGATGAGCGCGGAGCTGTCCGTCATGACGAGCGCGGCAGACGCGCCGCTCACCCTCCCCATTCACGCCGCGCGACGCGGCACGCCAGCGGACAACGCCCCGGACGACCGCGCGCCAGGAGCCCAAGAATCAGCAAGCGGCTGCGCGAGCGTGGGCGATCCGAGCGCGTTGCTCCTCGGGCTCTTCGGACTTACATGGTGGAGGAAGCGTCGCTCCACTGAGCGCATCGACTTATCAACGGCTTGTTACTCGCGGGTCGCCGACACGAAGCCCTGGCTCGCCGTGAAGTTACGCCTCCAGAAGTCACCGTAGACCGGCTCGAGCTGCCGGCTGGCGAGGAAGGTCTCCATTTCGCGCTGGCTCATGGGGCGGAAGCCTTGTGGATCGGTCCAGGGGTCGTCGGTGTAAGCGATGTCCACCTGGCCAGGGTTGTTGCGGTCATGGCGGATCCAGGCGGTCTGGTCGTCCGGGCCAGTGACGACCTCGACGGCCTTGCCATCGATGGTGCGGGAGCCGCCGCCGTCGCGCAGGCTGGTGAGGTCACGCTCGTCGGCGGGTGCTTGCGATGGCGGATTGTGAGCGCTGAAGATCCGCTGCCAGTCGCGGGCATGCTCGTTCACGGCACCGGCCTGCGACTGACGCAGGATGGTCTCCATGATGCGCGGGGCGATGGCGGCGCGCTCGGTGTCGTTGAGCTTGATGGTCGGCTGTCCCGCGAGGTCCTGTCCCGCACGTGCGAAACGGGCTTCGAGACCGTCGGCGGCGCGGATGACTTCCATCTGATTGCCGCTGCGGTCGACCAACGTACCGGCCGAGGCATCGCAGCCACAGGGCGTCGAGGCGGTGCTGAGCGAGCTCATGTCGAACCACGACGGGAAGCGACTCGGGGCATCGCTTGGGGTCGCGCGCGGGATGTCGATCGACACGCCGCGATCCAAGGCGTCGGTGATCTGGCGGATGTTGGCTTCGGGCAAGTCGGCCTGGCGCGCGATGGTGAGGATGGCTTCACGCTCGACTGGATCGATCTGGCCGTTGACCGGACCACCGGCGAGGCCATCGACGCTGCGCCGCAAAGCTTCGGGCGACAAGGTGGTCGCATTCGCATCACCGGCGAGTCCCTGGAAGAAGGCGCGGGCGCGGGTGTCGTTGGGCTGCAGGATCGGGGTGCTAGACATGAACGACTCCCAGTATCGTACGTCGTGTTGTGGGAGTTATCGGCGGCCGTACGTGTCGGTTGCGTCGATATCGTCAGGTGTCCCCGAGCTCTCGCTGGAAGCGCGTAAAGACTCGCCATTCCGACCCCCAGCGCCGTGACGCCGATGACGTTCGATGGCTGCGTCGAGCTAGGAGGTCGTCAGCAGCACCTCGGTGGTGCCGTCGTAACACGCGCGGTCGCAGATCTCTTCTTTCAGCTCGAAGTCGACCACGACGTCGCCCGCGTATGCGGCGCTGCTGCCGGTCGCGCGAACGTCCAGCACGACCTGGAGGTCGGAGGGCCGACTCAACGCCGGGAAGATGGCCCCGAGGATCTGCGTGCGGTTGCACTCGAAGCGAATCGTGCGGCCAAACTGATCGGTGACCGTCGCCGAGCTCGTGCTCGGGCACGTCAGGTCGACCGGCGTGTCATCGACCACGACGCTGCCGCTGAACCCCGCGAGCGGCGTGCCACTGCCGTCACCCATGCTGATGATGAAGTTGGACTCACAGGCCGCCTCGCAGATCTCCTCACTGCACCCAAGGAGACCACAGAGGAGAACGCCAACGATTTTGCTGGATCGCATGCCGGTTACTTAGCGTCTTTGTGCCCGCGACGCAGCTATCTGAGCGAGGCTCGCTCTTGGGTCCTGCGAACCTGCCGTCATCAACGCTCAACTATCGAGCCACCAGTCCAGGAGCGTCTCATCTTCTTGGTCATCTGGATATTTATATATATTCGCATAATACCAATCGACTCCAGATTCCAATGAGAACTTATCGAAAATAGGGTTTATTGTGTCGAAGCCATTTCGCGCCGGAATGGAAAAGGACAGTGCTCCTCCATGTTTACCGTCGAGAGATCCTTGAAGGGAGTTTTTGACGGTATTTTCTAGGTCATCTATTAATTGAGCATCAATGGAATCACCGTAGATCTGAATGCAGAAGTTGCCTCCCCTCTCAATGTTGATTGGGCTGTTGTTCTCGTCCAATTGAATGATGTCGCCCTTTGCGATGTTCAGCGCCAACCCGGGTGATGCGAGCAGCAGGAACTTGTTTCCAGGTAGACGCTTCGTTGGAAGCTCTTCCATCACGGCGCGAGAGTCGGACTGTCCCGCAAGAACATGTATCGTTTCGATGTCATCTTTCATCTGCTAGAACGCCAATCCGTTTGATGGTGCCTCAATGACGCTGCGACTTCGAAGTCAGCGCGAGGGGAACGCCAACGATTTTGCTGGATCGTATACCGGTTACTTAGCGTCTTTGTGATGATGATGCAGCCTCCTGACAGTTCGTCATCGATGGGTGCCGTTGAGCGCTCGTTTGCTGGCAAGGAGGGTGGGTTATGACGGCAAGTAAGCTGGGCTGCCTGCCTGGAGCGCAAGGAGTCATATGAGCAAGCGCGTCGCTGACGATCGAGAATTCGTGCGCGGTGCGGCCCGCATGGCCGACTTGGTCTATGTAAGCACAGAGGTCAGGAAGCTGCAGGAGCAGGGGATCTCGCACACCAGCCTGGTGGGCCTCGATCGCGGACGCTGGGGAGATGCCTTCAACACCGTCTGGAAATCCACGGCTCTTGCCGTTGCGAAGCTGCCGACCGAGAAGGTGGTGTTGATTGGGGCAGACGGGGATGTCGCCACCTATGTCGCGGGCCAGCGCACGGACGAGTCGCTCCATCCCGCCCCGGTGATGATCCGCAACGCCCGCACGATCGGCGGCGAGGTCTACGCCTGCGGAGCCAAGCGCCAGGTGTATCGGCGCGTGGGTGAAGGTCAATGGCGCGACATCAGCGCCCCACGAGCGCAGCAGAGCGAGGCGTTGGGCTTCGAGGCGATCGATGGCTTTGCCCACGACGACATCTACGCGGTCGGCTGGGGCGGCGAGATCTGGCACTACGACGGGCACGCGTGGCGCTCCTGCGCGAGCCCCACCCATGTGATCCTCACGTCGGTGTGCTGCGCTGGCGATGGAGTCGTCTACGCGGCGGGGCAGGGTGGCGTGTTGTTACGAGGGCGCGGCGAAGCTTGGGAGAAGATCGTCTGGGGAGACGAAGTGATCGATCTGTGGGACCTCTGCTGGTTCGAAGACAAGCTGTACGTGGCCAGCAGCACCGCCCTATTCACGCTCGATCAGGATCGCCTGGCCCCAGTGGACTTGAGCACGGTCGCGCCGGTGAGCTGCTTCAGCCTATCCACAGCCCAGGGCGTGCTGTGGTCGGTGGGCAAGGAAAATGTCATCTCTTTCGACGGAACGCGCTGGCGCCGCTTCGACTGACATTCCGCTCGACAAGCCATGCGCCCGCCCGGCCTCGCCGTCGCTCCAGAATGTTCCCGGTCGATCCTTGAGTGCAGTCAAGAATGTTCCTGGTCGATCCTACTGCTGGTCGATCCTACTGGCGGCTCGCGGCGAGCTGTTCGAGGCGCTGGGCGATGGTGCGGAGGGACGAGCGTTGGGTCGGTGAGCGGAGGGCCGCGGCGCAGGTGCGCGCGGCTTGGGCGCCTTCGCGCAGCTTGCCGGCGTCGAGGTCGGCGCTGAGCCAACCCCGGTAACCGCGGCCGTTGCCGTCGATGGCGACGGTGCCCCTGCCACCCGTGGTGTCGGTGATGGTGATGCGGTTAGCCGTGGAGACGACACGCGCGGTGATGTTGCCGGTGGCTCCGATGAGCGTCCCGGAGACGACACACGTAGCAGACACGTTCGGGAAGCGAACGGTGGACATCGAGAGCTCCTGATTGTGGGGAGAGGGTGCCTTATCGAACGATGCCCCGGTCAGGTGCGCGGGGCCCGCTGCCAAGATTGCACTTCCGCCAGCGAACAAACCAGAAACGTCAGCGCCCGCGCCGCTGCGCGAGGTCCCCATAACCGCGCCCGGCAGTACTCAGTTACCGTACTGCGTAACGCAAGCACCCACGACGCACTGACAACCCCTGACCGCCGGTGTTTGCGGACAAGGCGATGGTGGCCCTTCACATGCGTCAAGCACCGCCTGCGGGTCGGGCTGGAAGTTGACGTTCACGCAAAGCTCGTTGGCACCGCAACAGTTACCAACATCCTTCACGACGCAGTCCTCTTCGAGCGTGCAGCTATAGTCGACCCGCGGCGGATCCTTCCCGCAGGCGCTAACCGTGAGGACCACCGCCAATGCAGCCGAGCACAGAGTCGCTGGGACGCTACGAAGCATACGCCAGTTCTAGCAAATACCGCGTGCTTCTAGAAGCTAGCGTGCGAATGTTGCGCGCTAGAGCGAGCGGCTGCTGTTGCTGCGCTCTGCTGGTCATTGATGATCGGCCACCATGCTGAGCTCATGCAACCTTGGGCGTCCCTGTCCGTTCTGGCTGTTGTGCGCTATGCCGGTGTTGTTGGCAACGTGTAGGAAATTCGTGAGTGACCACCGACGATTTCCTGCGTTTCATTCGGACTTTCCTCTACGCGTCGCTCTTGAGAAGATCGATTACTAGCCGACAGTGATCACTCGGCCCCCAGGACTCCTTGCTGTTCAGAGCGAAGGTCGACAGTCGTTCGTGAAGTGGCTGAGAGGCGAACACGAAATCCAGCTGGCGAGTGGCAGTCTCGGGATTCTTGAAGCGCACGCGATAAGTTGGGACGGTCGTGCTGTCCGTCGGTAGCTCTGCCGGACGAACAGCGGCAGCTTCGCCGTGCGGAAGCTCGGGACCAACATACGGAATACCCATCCCCATGGCCCGCCTGAAAACAGAATCGTAACGCGCACCCCAGTAACGACTTCCATTTTCCCCGTAGCCGCGCATGATGTTGAGATCGCCGGCAGCGATGATGCGGTGACCCGCCGACGAGCACACGAGCGGCGCAATGTCGGACAACAATCGGTGCACGGATGCGTCGGCAAAGATCGGCTTTCCGCCAGGTGCCCGTTCCCATGTTCCATACCAGGAAACCAGAGTGAGCCGCGTCTCTTGGCTCGTGTCATTGAGCAGATCGAGCTCGGCGATCGCCATCGTGCCCGCCCGACTAAGCGCGATAGAACCAGCGCGCTCTTCGGCCAGCGTCGTTGTGGGTAGGAAACGAAGCTGCGCGCGCGGTGACAAGCCTGCGATTACAGCACACCACGAACGACGACGACCGTCTGTGTGCCAAACCGTGCTCGGATCCAGCTGCACGCGCCCTGCTACATCATCGGGAGGATGCCGAGCTTCCTGAAGCAACGCCACATCGGCATCTGAAGCTGCGAGCCAACGCCACGGTTCATCGAGACCCTGCACGTTCCACGAGACTATGCGCAGAGCAACGTTATGGCCTCGAGGAGGCAAGGCTCGCATATCACGCGATACGGATGAATCCATACACGGTGGTTCTTTGCGTGACGGCCAATGTGAAAGATGAACGCCGCCGGCCCTCTTCAGAGTTGTGCGCTATGCCGGTGTGGTTGGCAACACGCTGGAAACTTCGGGAGTGAAGCCAGCGACTCTCGCGCTTCGCGCGAGCGTTGCGGCCATCTTGGATTGGGCGGCAAATCTGTCCTCAATCTAGAGGATGCCGCCATCGGAGTTCCTCGAAGCGCGCGAAACCACGATCGGCGGATGCCCA
>JBDHVB010000236.1:0-8181 GCA_039809465.1 Myxococcota bacterium | reverse complement strand
CCGCCGCGTCGATGTCGTCGCGGTAGGCAGGCTTCTTGTCCTCGCGACCAGCGAACTGACGCACGATGTATAGGCATTGCTCACCGAGGAAGGCGCGCTCCTCGTCGGTGACCGGACCGAGCTTGGCCAAGCCCGCGATCACGGCTTCGAGATCGCACGGGGTCCAGCGTGGCGCATCCCAGTCGGTCAAGCCGATGCTACGCATGACATCGCGGAAGGTCATGGGATCGCCACCGAAGAGCTTCTTGCTCTCGCCCCAAACGCAGCCGGGGCGCATGGCGCTGTAGAGTGCGATGGCATCCCTCGCCGAGATCGTCGTGACGCAGTTGACATAATGGGCGGCGTGCTCGACGCGCAGGTTCGCCGACAACGCCGTGTTGGTCGCGTAGTTGAAGTGCGTGGCGGCCATGGCCGGATTGCGGTCGTACGGCGAGCTCGAGCGCAGCGGGCGGCCGATGAGGTTGCGACCCATGGACACGGCCGAAGCGAGGCCCGCGGCACCGACGGCGGCAAGGAGCGGGAGTGAGGCGCCCTGGGTGATGGCGAAGGCCATGCTTGCGAGCCACGCGGAGCCGGCAGCGCCCGGAAGAATGAGGTCAGCGGCGGAGATTGGCTGTTTGACCAGCGCCGGCAGCGGTGGGCTGGGCGCTACCGCGACGGCGATTTCGTTGGTTCGGGCCGGGGCAGGCGAGGGTTGAACGTCGGTAGGCCGGCTCAGGGGGACGAGGTCCGCTACTTGGAATCGTGAACCTTCGACTGACGTCATCGAATACACCCCTGACTGACAACGTGTCTCGGTTTATCGAGAGAAGGCCCGTGGGGTTGCGCAGGAACGAGCGCCAGAGGGGCACTGGGTTACAGCGTGACGACGATCTTCCCGAAATGGTCGCCGCGCTCCATGAAGCGGAAGGCCTCGCGGACCTCGCTCGCGGGGAAGACGCGGTCGATGACGGGCGTGAGCTTCTCCTTGGCGACGGCGTGCGCGAAAGCGGTGGCGACCTGCGCGTCACCCACGAACACGCCTTGGATGCGGATGTTCTGCATGAGCACCGGCGTGAGGTTCAGCGGCTTGGCGTTGCCCGCGAGCACGCCGATGAGGCTCACTTGTCCGCCAGGACGGACAGCGCGGATGGACTGCTCGAGCGTACCGACGCCGCCGACCTCGATGACCTGATCGACGCCTTCACCGCCGACCAGCTTGCGGACCTCTTTGGGCCAGTCGGGCGTGGCGCTCGTGTCGATGCAGAAGTCGGCGCCCAGCTCCTTGGCGCGCTCGGCCTTCTTGGCGCTGCGTGAGGTGACGATGACGCGCATGCCCATGAGCTTTGCGATCTGCAGCGCGAAGATCGACACGCCCCCGGTGCCGATGGTGAGCACGGTGTCGCCGCGTTGCAGTTGCCCTTGGGCAGCGAGCGCGTTCCAGGCGGTGACGCCGGCGCAAGGCAGGGTGGCGGCTTGCTCGAAGCCGAGGTGGGCCGGCATGGGCACGACGCCGTCCGCGGGGAGGAGCAGTTGCTCTTGGAGCGCGCCGTCGAGCGGGCCGCCGAGGTTCTTGCTGATGGTGGCGCGCGTCGGGCGGCCGCCTTGGCGATACGGCGAGAAGAGCGTGGTGACCTTGTCGCCGATGCCGACCTTGGTGACGCCGTCGCCAATGGCAACGATCTCACCGGCGCCGTCGGAGAGCGGCACCAGCGGGAGTGGCTGCTTGGGGTTGTACTCGCCACGGACCATGAGCAAGTCGCGATAGTTCAAGGAGCAGGCGCGGACTTGCATGACGACTTCGCCGGGGCCGGGCTTGGGCGGGTCGCGCTCGACGGCGTTCAGGTTGTCGATTCCGAAGGCGTTGGTGATGGCGTAGGCGCGCATCCATGTGGGTTACGCTACCTTCGGACGTGCGTCACCCCCGAGAGCGCGGTAAATTCGTCGTCGCCACGATGGGTTACTACAAGCTGCAAGATCCAAAGCGTGGAGTGCTCGGACCGATTCGCCTCGAGCTGGTCCGCGAGCTCATCGCCATGGGCACGCTCGGCCCGGATGTACGCTTTGCACGCAATAGCGGACCATTCTTGCCGCGCCAGAGCTTCGCCGAGCTCGAAGTAGCGTCGGGCACCGCGCCGCCGCTCGAGAACTTCGAGGGCAGCCTCGCCGAGCGCACCTTCTTCAGCGTCTTTTACGAGCTGTTCTTGAAGCGCGCGACCGGGCTCTTGTCGGTGCGGCGCGGCGGCCACAACAAGGACATCTTCTTCGAGCAAGGGCACCCGGTGTTCGCGGCGTCGAACGTCGAGAACGAGCGCTTCGGCGCATATCTGGTGGCGCGCGGTGAGTTGACGCCCAAGGCGCTGGAGACGGCGCTCGACGTGATGACCACGAGCGGCGACAGCTTGGGCGTCACGCTCATCGCGACCGGCGTCATGGAAGAGTCGGACATCGTCGCGGCGTTGCGTGATCAGCAGATCATGCGCCTGGTCGATTGCTGCGCCTGGGATGACGGCGTGCTCACGTACTTCGCCGAGCAGCGCTACGTGGGGGAGAAGTTCGATCTGCGTCTCGACGCCGCCGAGCTGTTGGTGCGCGCCGCGCGTGACATTCCCGAGGGCGTGCTGCTCGACCGCTTGGCGAAGGGGCTGCACGCGAAGGTGGAGCTGTCGCCCGACGTGTCGCTCGAGGAGACCGAGTTCAAGCTCACGCCGTCCGAGCGCGGCGTCCTGGGGCAGCTCGATGGCTCGAGCACGCTCGCCGGCTTGCTCGCGCGCTTCGCCGACAATCCGCAGCGCAGGCGGGCCGCCATCATGGTCGTTTACCTGCTGTGGGAAGCCGGGCTACTCACCTTCCACAATGCGTAGAGCTCTCGTGCTCGTGGCGGTCGTGGTGCTCGGTGGTTGCGCGAAGCGTGACTTCGGCGGCTTGTGCAAGCTCGCGACCGAGATCCTCACCGAGCCGCGCATCAAGCCGCCACAGCGCTTCGAGCGCTTCCTGCGCGATGGCCCCAATCACGCATTCGGCAAGAGCGCGCGCGCCGTCATCGCGGCGCTGCCCAACGTGCCGCCGGCCGAGCGCTACGATTTCGTGCGCGCCGCCGCCAGCGCGGAGGACTTGGGCGATTGGAGCTGCCCGGCGTTGCCCGCGGTGCTCAACCCGCCCGACGAAAAGTCAGATTGATGCGCCGCGCGCCGAGCAGCGCGTGATGGCCGTCGGCGACGCGTTTTACTCCGTGGTACATGCGCCGCGCTGGTCCGCCAAAGACGACCACGTCGCCGTGCTCGACGATGAGATCGTGAGTGGGATCCTTGCGGCTCGGCCCACCGATGATGAAGCGCGCGGACAAGCCGAGCGAGACCGAGACGATGGGCTGGGTGAAGTCGCGCTCGTCTCTGTCGCGGTGGAGGCCCATCTGGGCGCCGGGAACGTAGAGGTTGATGAGGCAGGAGTCGGGCGTGAACGTCGGGTAGCCGGCCGCGCCCGCGCAGCTCTGGGCGAGCGCGTCGAGCGCCGCTGGAATGGGTGGCCACGGCGCTTGGCGGTCGGGGTCGGTCGCGCTGTAGCGATAGCCGTTGGCGTCCGCGACCCAGCCTAAGTCGCCGCAGCTCGTCGTGCGCACGGACATGGGGCCGTGGGGTGTCGTCATGACGCGGAAGGGGGCGATGGCGGCCACCGCTTCGACAGCCGCGAAGATGGCCGGATCACGGGCCACCCCGTGCAGCAGCACGACGCCTTCCGGGAGATCGTCGACGGCGAACAAGCTCATGAATTCGGCCGCAAGGTTCGGAGTTTCAGCTTGGGGGCTCTTGGACATGATGTGCATCCAAGGAGCGTCGCGTATGAGTGCATGCGTTATGAACGTTGTATCCGATGCCGACCGTTATGAAGCGATTCGCCGGCGTGATCGCGCGGCGGACGGCGAGTTTTTCTACGGCGTCGAGACGACTGGAGTCTTCTGCAAGCCGAGCTGCGGAGCGCGGCCGCCGCTGCGCAAGAACGTGCGGTTCTTCACGGACACGGGGGCCGCGCAGCGCGCGGGATTCAGGCCATGCAAGCGCTGCAAGCCGCTGGAGAAGGACGCGAGCGCCGTGACCGTCGCCCGTCTTTGCGCGTTGATCGATCGTAGCGAGAACCGGCTCTCGCTGCAGGCGCTGGCGCGCGAGGCCGGCATGTCGCCGTACCATCTGCACCGCGTGTTCAAGGCGGTGACGGGGTTGACTCCGCGCGCGTACGCGCAGGCGCGGCGCGGTGATCGGGCGCGGCTCGCGCTGCGTGATCGCGGCACCGTGACGCAGGCGATGTACGAGGCGGGGTTCGAGTCGAGTGGACGATTTTATGAAGAGGCGGACGGGGTGCTGGGCATGACGCCTTCGGCGTTCAAGAAGCGTGGCGCGGGTGTGGCGGTTCGGTATGCGCTGGCGCGCTGCTCGTTGGGGCGCGTGCTGGTGGCGGCGGGAGATCGCGGGATCTGCGCCGTGTACCTGGGGAGCGATGAAGCCAAGCTCGTCGATGAGCTCCGTGAGAGCTTCGTGAATGCGTTGTCCGTTAAAAAGGACGCGTCGCTCGCGGATTGGGTGCGGGCGGTGGTCGAGCACATCGACACCGGCAAGCCCGTGGATTTGCCGCTGGAGCTGCGCGGCACCGTGTTCCAGGAGCGTGTGTGGAACGCGCTGCGCAAGATCCCCGAGGGGGAGACGCTGACGTATGCGGAGCTCGCCCGCCGTATCGGCAAGCCGCGCGCCATTCGCGCGGTCGGGACAGCGTGCGGCCGCAACGAGATCTCGGTGCTCGTGCCCTGCCACCGCGCCGTCGGCTCGGATGGCAAGATGCACGGCTACCGCTGGGGCACGGACATCAAGGAGCGGCTGCTCGCGGTCGAGGCGCGGCGCCGCAAGTAGCGCGCCGCCGAGCCCAGCGCGAGCGGCCGATCAGGCGCCGGGCTTGTCGTAGTCGCTCATGGGCGGGCACGAGCACACGAAGTTGCGGTCTCCGTACGCGTTGTCGACGCGGGTCACCGGTGGCCAATACTTCGCGGCGCGGACCCACTTCGCCGGGTAAGCAGCCTGCTCGCGGCGATAGGCGTGGCCCCACTCGCTCGACATGATCTCTTCGGCGGTGTGCGGCGCGTGCTTGAGCGGGTTGTCCTCGCGGGTGAGCTTGCCCTCTTCGATGGCGCGGATCTCGTCGCGGATGGTGACGAGCGCGTCCACGAAGCGATCGAGCTCGGCCTTCGATTCGCTCTCGGTCGGCTCGACCATGATGGTGCCGGCGACCGGCCACGACATCGTCGGCGCGTGGAAGCCGAAGTCCATCAAGCGCTTGGCCACGTCTTCCACGGTGACGCCGGCCGTCTGCTGGAACGGACGCATGTCGAGGATGAACTCGTGCGCCACCTGGCCCTTACCGCCGCGATAGAGGACCTTGTAGTGGGGCTCGAGGCGCTTCGCCATGTAGTTGGCGTTGAGGATGGCGACCTGGGTGGCCTTCTTCAGCCCCTGGCTGCCCATGAGCATCATGTAGACCCACGAGATCGTCAGGATGGAAGCGCTGCCCCACGGCGCCGCCGCGACCGGTCCGATCGCCTTGTCGCCACCAACCTTCACGTTCGGGTGACCTGGTAGGTACGGCGCCAGGTGCTTCGCGACCGCGATGGGACCCATGCCAGGCCCGCCGCCGCCGTGCGGAATGGCGAAGGTCTTGTGCAAGTTCAGATGGCAGACGTCCGCGCCGATCTCACCGGGGCGCGCGAGGCCGACCTGCGCGTTCAGGTTGGCGCCGTCCATGTAGACCTGGCCGCCGTTCGCGTGGACGACGTCGCAGATCTCGCGGATGCCTTCCTCGAAGACGCCGTAGGTCGACGGATAGGTGACCATGAGGGCCGCGAGGTTCTTGGCGTGCTCTTCGGCCTTCTTGCGCAGATCGGCGAGGTCGATGTTGCCGCGCTCGTCGTTCTTCACGACGACGACCTGCATGCCCGCCATGACGGCGCTCGCCGGATTGGTACCGTGCGCCGACTCGGGGATGAGGCAGACCTTGCGGTGCGCCTGGCCGCGCTCCTTGTGGAACTGGCGGATGACCAGCAGACCGGTGTACTCGCCCTGCGAGCCGGCGTTTGGCTGCAGCGACACCGCCGCGAAGCCAGTGACGTCGGCGATCATGCGCTCGAGCGAGGCGAACAGCTCGAGGTAGCCACGTGTCTGCTCCGGCGGAGCGAACGGGTGGATGCGCGAGAGCTCCGGCCACGACAGCGGCATCATCTCGGAGGTGCCGTTGAGCTTCATGGTGCACGAGCCCAGCGGGATCATGCTGGTGTTGAGCGCGATGTCCTTGGCCTCGAGGCGGTGCATGTAGCGCAGCAGCTCGGTCTCGGAGTGGTGGCTGTTGAACACCTCGTGCGTGAGGTACGGGCTCTTGCGGCGCAGGGCGGCCGGAAGCTCCGCGATAGCGTTGCGGGCGAGGTCGTCGACATCGAGCGAGCAGCCCTCGCAGAAGACGGTGAGGAGCATCGCGATGTCGCTACGGGTGACGGTCTCGTCGAAGGCGATGCGCACCGCCACCGGCGAGGCCTTGCCGAGGTTGAAGCCGCGGCTCCTGGCGCGGGCGATGACGTCGTCGGCCGGCTCACCAGCGAGCTCCACGCGCAGGGTGTCGAAGAACGCTTCGTGCGCGATCTTGAACTTCAAGATTTGCAGGCCCTTGGCGAGAGCCCGGGTGGCCAGGTGGACGCGCTCGGCGATGCGCTGGAGACCCTTCGGGCCGTGATAGACCGCGTACATGCCCGCCATGTTGGCGAGGAGCACCTGCGCCGTGCAGATGTTGCTGGTCGCCTTCTCGCGGCGGATGTGTTGCTCGCGCGTCTGCATGGCGAGGCGCAGCGCCGGGCGGCCCTTGGCGTCCTTCGACACGCCGACGATGCGGCCCGGGATGACGCGCTTGAACTTGTCGGTGCAGGCCATGAACGCGGCGTGCGGTCCGCCAAAGCCGAGTGGTACGCCAAAGCGTTGCGCGGAGCCGATGGCGATGTCGGCGCCCATCTCGGCCGGGGTCTTGATGAGCGTGAGGGCGAGCAGATCGGTCGCGACGACGGCGACCGCGCCGGCGGCGTGCGCCTTGGCGATGGTGTCGCTGTAGTCGACGACGCGGCCATCGGCGGTGGGCGTCTGCACGAGCACGCCGAACACCTTGTCGGTGAGCTCGAAGCGCTGCGCGTCGGCGACCACGACCTTGATGCCGAGCGGCTCGGCGCGGGTCTTCAAGAGCTCGATGGTCTGCGTGAAGGTGTCGGCGGCGACCAAGAAGGTGTCACGCTCGGGCGACTGGCTCTTACCCATCGCCATGGCCTCGGCGGCCGCGGTGGCCTCGTCGAGCAGCGACGCGTTGGAGATCGGCAGACCGGTCATGTCGCCGATCATCGTCTGGTAGTTGAGCAGCGCCTCGAGCCGCCCTTGCGAGATTTCGGGCTGGTAGGGCGTGTACTGCGTGTACCAACCGGGGTTCTCGAGGATGTTGCGCTGGATGACGGGCGGGACGACGGTGTCGTAGTAGCCCTCGCCGATGAAGCTGCGCATGACCTTGTTCTTGCCGGCCATGGCGCGCAGCTCGGCGAGCAGCTCGTACTCACCACGCGGCGGGCCAACCTTGAGCGGGGCGTGCGTGCGGATGCTCTCCGGGACAGTGGCGTCGGTCAGCGCGTCGAGCGAGGGGAAGCCCAACGTGTCGAGCATGGCCTTCTCTTCGTCGAGGCTCGGACCGATGTGACGGTCGACGAAGGTGTCCACGGGATCGAGAGATTTGACCGAGCTGGGGTTTTGCTCGTTGACGTTCATGAAAGACTCCGCAGCCGACATTTTGGCGGGGGCGCTATAACACAGGCGCGGACGGTTGCCATCGGGCGGGGCGGGAGCCCAGAAAAGCCACACGATCGCGCGTCGTGGTTGAGTCAATCTGGTGATCGCGGTGGACTTTGGCCACACGCACGGTCACACGCGCTCCCCCCAAGTCCGCTCGCGCGGTCCGTTTGAAGGCCAGAGCGGCGCGGTTGGGGTCTTAGATGGCGGTTCTCACGGGTGGCATGGATGCTGCTCGAGTAGCCCCCGAAGGTTGGGACAGAGGCGTGGCGACCGTCCGTATGGGATGTGATGGGGGCGCTGGTGAACAACGACATCTTGGGTGGCGAGGGCGTCGAGGGGACGCGATACGGTT
>JBDHVB010000235.1:0-8218 GCA_039809465.1 Myxococcota bacterium | reverse complement strand
CCTGCGAGCAACCGCCTCGATCCCCTGATTGTTGAACCCGAGCCGATTGATGACACCACGGTCCTCGATGAGCCGGAACATGCGCGGCTTGGGGTTCCCCGCCTGCGCCTTGGGCGTAACGCTCCCCACCTCGACGAAGCCAAACCCCTGCTCGAGCACCGCGTCGACGACCTCCCCATTCTTATCGAACCCCGCCGCAAGCCCCACGGGACTCGCAAACTCGAACCCCCAAACACGCGTCGCAAGGCGCGGGTCCCGCACGCTCTCGGGCACCGGCACCAAGCGGTTCTTCAGCGCGGTGATGGCGAGCCCATGCGCCTTCTCCGAATCGACGAGACGCAGCAGCGGCCAAACGAGCTTGTAATAGTCGAGCACGGCGAGCCGTCGTCGCATGACACTGCCCTCAGCGCCAGTACCCGAAGCCTGACCTGCGCACGCTCGCCACGCCAATGCGCTATCCAGCTCATGAAGCTGGCTCGCGTGACCGGGCACACCGCGTTGTCGCTTTCAATCCGAGCTCCGTCTGCTAATGTGGAGTGCCCATGCCACGTACGCTCATCGTCGCCGTGCTGCTCGCTTCGACTGGCTGTTTCGACCTCAATGGGCCTTCTCGCGGAGGGCAGGGCGAACCTTGTTGGACCGACCCGCAAGACGATCCTTGCGAGCCCGGTCTTCAATGCCGCGATGGTGTATGCCGCACGCCCCAACCCGAACAGCCGGCACCGAGCGTCTCCTGCGTGCAAAGCCTCGATTGCTCCGACGGCGAAGCATGCATCGAAGGGGTCTGCCACGCCTATACGTCATCTTGCGATTCCGACAGCGCTTGCCGGGCCGACTTCTACTGTTCTCCTGATCGGGTTTGTCAGAAACGCGTGCTCGATGGACAGCTCTGTGGAGCGGGGAATCAATGTCTCTCGACGTTCTGTGCCGATGGGGTCTGCTGCAACAGTGTGTGTGACACCACCTGCTACGCGTGCACGTCGGCGAAAAGTGGCGCGACGGACGGAGTCTGTTCGAGGATTCCCGACGGCACCGATCCTGACGACGAATGCCATGGCGCGCTCACCTGCAATGGTCAAGGAGCGTGCGCGTTACATGCGAACGGCACACCATGCACCGACGACAGAGAATGTCAGTCATCGAGCTGTACGGACGGCGTCTGCTGTAGCGAACGCTGTGATGGAGCATGCCGTCACTGCTCTCCCCAAGGCGTCTGCGGCGTCATCTCCTCCGCGGAAGATGCAGGAGTGTGTGACGACTCTCATACCGCCGGGGCATGCGCGACATCGCCGTGTACCTGTGATTCGACCGGCGCATGCAAATCAGGTGGAGGAGTCGCCTGCACGACATCAGCCAACTGCGTCAGCGGGCAATCATGCGTCGACGGCGTCTGCTGCAACACGCCATGCGCCGGCACCTGCGAAGCATGCGTCGCCTCCAAGACCGGCGTAGCAACGGGAACCTGCGCGCCTATCCTGAATGGGCAAGACCCTGACAACGAGTGCGGCAACGCTGCTTGCAATGGCACGGGTGCTTGCCACGCCAAGTCGAACGGCGTCTCTTGCAGAAAAGACTACGAGTGTTCGAGTGGTCATTGCTTCATCGAGGAGTATGGCGGCGGTTATTGCTGTGAGCGCGCCTGCGATCGGCTCTGCGAATCATGTCTCGCAAGCGAGACCGGGGGACTCAATGGGTCGTGTCGGCTCGCTCGCGCAGGCAAGCCGAACAGAAGCCCGATCGATCTATGCCCGCAGGCTTATAGAGACAACATGGTTTGCGACGGATCGCAGAACTGCATCGGAGGATCTGGCTCGCGGTGCCGCAACCCTTCCACCGGCTCAGAAGACTGCCTTTCCGGCGTCTGTGTCCGCTATGCGAGCGGCCTCTGCCAACTCATTATGAGCGCCCAGTACTGTGGGGCGTGTGAGTAGACCGGCTTTGTTTCAGTACCGCTTGGCTCGCTCGCAGCGCATAAATCCCCAACACCACCCAAAGTCCCCACAACCCCGTAGGTGAGGCCGCTGCGCAGCCACCATCACCGCTTCCGCCGCTACCAGGATTGACCGCCGGGTGCTTGCAATCACTGTCGCAAGCGCAGCTGCTGGTGCAGCTGTCGTTGATGTCACAATCGCAGCCGAGAACCACGTCAGTAAGGCACGCGCCGCGACTTGCGCTACCGCCACTCAACGGCACACAAGTGAACCCGTCCGGGCACTTCGCATCCGACGTATTACAACTCGAGACGCAATAGGAGGTCTGTCCCGGGGCAACCGCGAGGCAAGACATCGAACTCGCGCAGTTGTTGGTGCAGCAACGGTCGCCGAGGTTGCCATCGCCGCAAGGTACCGTTTCGATCTTGGTACAGACGTCGTCGACGCAAGTCGATCGGTCACTCAGTACCTCCTCGCCTCGGGCATTCCTCGTGAGGAACTGAGGACACTCGGCGTCGCGGCTACAGGGGTTGTTGGTCGCCCCGCTCGATGGATACAAAAAGCACGCGCCATTGCGGTCATCGGCCTCCAGGGACCTCGTTCTCAATTGTGGATCGACGGTAGGGGTCATCGTTGGCGGTTCACTCATCGCGGCGCCGTCGAGCACATGTGCAAGACCAATGAAATGGCCGAGCTCGTGGACAATAACGCTCTCGACGTCGGTCGCCTGATCGACCGTCGAGCCTCCGGGTACGTCGGCGAGGTTGTCGTAGACCGCCCAGTTGACGTCGACGCCGTTCAGCGCAATGTCCGCCTCGACGAGCGAGCCATCTTGGTAGAACGTGATCTGCGTGACCCCCAAGACCTGGGAGGACTGCTGAAAGCGCTCAGCCTGCTCGATCCACACGATGCGATTATTTTGATCGCGTGTTTTGTCAGAAAGCAGGTTCTGAGTATCCGTCGTGGTGCTCGTGATCTTCAACTCGATCCGGCTGCAGGGGATGTTGTTCCAAGACGCCAGAGAACGGTCGATCGCCGCGCGGACGTCGGCGGGCGAGTCGGCGGCGCGCAATCGGGTCGGGGCGTTCGTGTTGAGCTGCAGCTCGAGCGTATCGTCGCTGTCATACCATTTGACGACGTGGTTCGAGTCTGAGCGCGACAGCGAAAACGCAAAGGCGCTCGGCGCCGCAAAGACGACCGCGGAAAGAGCGAGAAGCCTCATTGCTCACCTCGCGCCGACAGGACTCGCAGATTGAGCATCAGCTCGCTTAGAGGTGTATCGATGAGTTGCGGCGTAGTCTCGCGACCCACTCGGTCGACCAACCGAACATCGCCGAGATCGAGACGTCGGGCGCGCGCCACTCCGCGCGAGCGGTCGACATTGAAGACCCCTTGGGTGAGGCCTGTGATGGCATCACCCGCGCGCGTATGCTTGATGAGCAGAACGACTTCCTGGCCGGGCGTGAATGTCGGCACACCGGCGACGAGCGACGTCATCGGCCCGACTCTGCCACCTGGGAGCACGAGCTCGTAGGTCTGTGCACCGCTCTCGAGCCCCTTCACCACCTCGGTGATCTCGAAGCCTATACGGGTTTGAAATTTCCCCGCCTGCTCGCCGGCCCGCTCATCAACGAAGGCAACGTGCCCCCGCACCACCATGTGCGACTCGCGCACCAACTCGTCGAGCTCTGCTTTACGGACAGTCGTCGCATACCCCACGACCGGGATGAGCAGCGCTAGGGCCGCCAGAATGAAGCGCATATGGGTGCTCCTAAGCGATGTCGACGACAGGATAATACAGGCGGCGCCCGGACGGTGGACGCTTGGGGGCGGAAATCGATTCACAGGGCGTCGGGAGGTGGGCGGGGCGGCAGACGCGCAGGACGGTTTGGATGATGTCGCCGGGGTTGACGTAGGTGACGGCGCAGGCGCCGTCGAGGGTGTGCATCTCGCCGCGGGCGAGCTTTTCGTCGTTGGCGATGAGGTCGGCGCCGAGCATGAGGTCGTGGGTGCTCGCGCCGTCGGGCATGACGAAGGTCGCCGACGAGCGTGGCGCGATGGCGAAGCGGTAGACGCCGCAGCCGTCGCCTTCGAAGATCGTCTGCACGTCGGAGAGCATCTGCGAGCTGGAGCCGGCGATGCGGTCGATGACGACGCGGCGGATGCCCTTGCCTTCGAGGGCGAACGGCTTCTGCACCGAGAGCCTCACGCGCTCGACGGGTGGGCGCGGCGTGTCGCTCGTGGGAGCGCCGAGGCAGTGCGCGGCCATCGCCTCCAACGCCGATTCGAGGAGCTCGAAGTTGGCGTGCTCGAGGATGAAGCGCAGGTCGCCCGACAAGCGCGCGTAGTCGATGAAGCCGGTGAGCTCCGCCCCACGCGCCGGCTTCGCCGTCAGATAGACCTCGACGTCGAGGCGCAGGCGCTGCCGGCGCACGCGCTCGTCGGGGTAGATGCCGATGATGGTGTCGAGCTCGATGCCGTCGATCGCGACGATGTCGTACGCAGTGCTCACAGGTTCGCGCTCCAGCCGCCATCGACGGCGACGATCTGGCCGGTCATGTAGGTCGCGTCACGGGCCAAGACGACCACCATGCGCGCCACGTCCTCGGGCGTCCCGGTCCGCTTGAACGGCACGCGCGCGACCAACCCGTCACGCTCGTCGGCCGACCAGCTCTCGGGGACCGCGACGAGCCCCGGGGCCACGGCGTTCACGCGGATCTTCGGCGCGAGCTCGACCGCGAGCGCCTTGGTGAGCGCCACGAGCCCACCCTTCGCCACCGTGTAGTGCGCGTACTTCGGCCGCACCCGCTCCACCGCGATGTCGACGATGTTCACGACCGCGGGCTTCTCCGCGCCGCCAAGGCTCGGCAAGAGCTTCTGCGTCAAGAAGAACGGCGCGTTCAGGTTGATCTGCTGCATGCGCGCGTACGATTCGGCGTCGATGTCCGCGAAAGCGACCTCCGCGAAGATGGCGGCGCTGTTCACCAGCACGTCGATGACGCGATAACGGTCACACAGCTCCTTGGCGAGCGCCTCGACCTGCTTGGGATCCGCGAGGTCCGCGCGATGCACCGACACCGCGCGCCCTTTCGCCGTGAGCTCGCGGGCCAGCTCCTGGGCCTTGGCGATGCTGCCGTTGGCGTGGAGCGCGAGGTCATATCCCGCGTCGGCGAGCGCCACCGCGATGGCACGGCCGACGCGAACACCGGCTCCAGTCACGACGGCCAGCATCTAGAAGCCCAAGAGCTTCGCGAGAGCCGCGGTGACGCGCTTCTTCGGCAGGAACTGCTTCTCGAGCGCCTGATTGAACGGCACCGGCGTATCGAGGGCCGCGACGCGCATGACCGGCGCATCGAGCGACAAAAAGAGCTCTTCCCCGATGGTGGCGGCGATCTCTCCCCCGAAGCCACCGATGAGCGTATCCTCGTGCACCACGAGGCACCGGTTGGTCTTCTTCACCGACGCGAAGACGGTCTCGCGGTCCCAGGGCAGGAGCGTCATGAGGTCGATGACCTCGACGTCCGCTGGAGCGGCCACCTCGAGGCACCAGTGCACGGCGGCGCCGTAGGTCACGATGGTCGCGCGACGACCCTCGTGCGCCACGCGCGCCTTGCCGATGGGCAGCGTGTAGTACGCGTCGGGCACCTCGCCCTCGATGCTGCGGTAGAGCACCTTGTGCTCGAAGAACATCACGGGGTTCGGGTCGCGCACCGCGGCGGCGATGAGGCCCTTCGCGTCGTGCGGGGTCGACGGATAGACGACCTTCAGGCCCGGCACGTGCGTGAACCAGGCTTCGTTCGACTGCGAGTGGAACGGCCCCGCGCCGGTGCCAGCGCCGGTGGGCATGCGCACGGTGACGTTCACCGGCTGGCCCCAGCGGTAGTGGGTCTTCGCGAGGTTGTTGACGATCTGGTTGAAGCCGCAGCTCACGAAGTCGGCGAACTGCATCTCGACGACCGACGGCCGCCCCGCGATGGCGAGCCCCAAGCCCGCGCCGAGGATCGCCGACTCACAGAGCGGCGTGTTGCGCACCCTGCCCTTGCCGAACTTCTCGACGAAGCCCTGCGTGACCTTGAACACCCCGCCGTACTCGGCGACGTCCTGGCCCATGATGACCAGCTTGTCATCACGCTCCATGGCCTGACGCAGACCATCGGAGAGCGCGTCGACGAAGCGCTTGGTGCTCACGCCCTGCTCCACGATGCGCGGCTCCGGCACCTCTTCGTGAACCGCGTAGACGTCAGCCAGCTCCTCCGCGAGGTCGGGCTTCAAGTCGGGCAGCGCGAAGACGCGGTCCCAGGCGTCCTGGATTGTCTGCTTGAGCGCACCGCGGCGCTTGTCCGCTTCAGCGGCCGTGAGAACGCCCTCTGCCTCGAGGAACCTCTCGTAGCCCGCGACCGGGTCCTTGACCTGCCAGGTGTCGAAGAGGATCTGCGGCACGTACTTGGTGCCCGAGGCCTCCTCGTGGCCGCGCATGCGGAAGGTCATGCACTCGAGGAGCACCGGCTTCTTGTCGCGGCGCATGCACTCGGCGATGCGGCGGACCGCCTGGTACACGTCGAGGAGGTTGTTGCCGTCGACCTGCACGCCCTCGATGCCGTAGCCGATGGCCTTGTCGATGAACTGCTTGCACACGAATTGGTCGCGCGACGGCGTCGACAGCCCGTAACCGTTGTTCTCGACCACGAAGATGACCGGCAGCTTCCACACCGCGGCGACGTTGATGGCCTCGTGAAAGTCACCCTCGGAGGCGCCGCCGTCACCGCTGAACACGGCGGCGACGAAGTCGTCACCGTCGAGGTTCGAGGCGAGCGCCAACCCATCGGCCACGCCGAGCATCGCGCCGAGGTGCGAGATCATGCCGATGACCCGGTCGTCGGGGCTGCCGAAGTGGAACGAGCGGTCGCGGCCCTTGGTGTAGCCCGACTTCTTGCCCTGCCACTGCGCGAAGAGCTTCTCGAGCGGCATGTCGCGGCCGGTGAACACGCCCAGGTTGCGGTGCAGCGGCAGGATGTAATCGCTATCGCGTAGCGCCTGCGTGAGCCCCACCGCGACGGCTTCCTGACCGATGCCGGAGAACCATTTGCTCACCTTGCCTTGGCGCAGAAGGAGCAGCGACTTCTCCTCGATCATGCGCGGCAAGAGGATGGCATCGTAAAGCTCGAGCAGCTGCTCGTCGGTGAGCCCTTTGCGGTCGAAACGCAGCGGGGGGAGCACCGGGGCTTCGACGGCTGGGGCGAGGGCTTCTTCCATGGGCTTCACAGAGGCCATTCTGAAGGGTTCAAGTAGCCTTTACCCGGGGGAGCCCGCAAGCCGAGCGAGCTTCGCGAGGTCCGCATTCCCACCGCAGACGACCACGCCGACCCGCTCACCTGGCGCGGGGCGGTAGCGGCCAGCCGTCAGGGCGGCCAGCGCGGCGGCTCCGCCCGGCTCGACCACCAGGCGCATGCTCGACCACAAGAGGGCCTGAGCCATCGCGATATCGGAGTCCTCGACCAGCACGACGCGGTCCAGGAAGCGCTGGGCGAGCGGGAACGCCAAGGCCCCGATGCGCTTGGCCCCGAGGGAGTCGGCGGCGATGCCCGAGACCTGCACGTCGACGGGCTCACCGGCTTCGATGGCGCGGGCGAGCGTCGGCGCGCGTGACGGCTCGACCGCGACGACGCGGATGCTCTGCTCGTACCAGGCGAGACACCCCGCGAGGAGACCGCCACCGCCGACGCTCACCAGGAGCGTGTCGAGCTCGGGGACTTGCTGGGCGAGCTCCAGCGCCACGGTGCCCTGCCCCGCGATGACCTCGACCTGGTCGTAGGCGTGGATGTAGCGCGCCTGGGTCTCATTGGCGCGCGCGAGGCTCGCTTCGTAGGCTTCGGCGTAGTGCGCGCCGGTGACCGTGACGCTCGCGGCGTACTCGCGCAGGCGCGCGAGCTTCACGGGCGAGGCGATGGTCGGGACGAAGATCTCCGCTTTCACGCCCAGCTTGTGCGAGGCGTAGGCCACCGCGGCGCCGTGATTGCCGCCGCTCGCGGTGATGACGCCGCGTCCGCTCACCGGCCGCGATAACAGACTATTGAACGCGCCGCGCGCCTTGAACGAGCCGGAGCGCTGCAAGCTCTCGAGCTTGAGAAACACACGGGCATCGCCACGCTCGAGCTCGGTGACCGGGGTGCGCCTCACGTAGCGGCTGATGCGCTGCATGGCGCGCTGGATCTCCTCGCGTTTCACAGCGTCTCCCCGATGAGGATGGGCTCGTTTTGCAAGGTGATGCCGGTCTTCGCGCGTACGCC
>JBDHVB010000234.1:0-8253 GCA_039809465.1 Myxococcota bacterium | reverse complement strand
CCACTTCAACACGGGATCTCGCAAAACCCACGCAGCCAGGCAGTAAAGCGCTGTCCCCGAACTCAAAGCCAGCAGCCTCGATGAAAGCCAAGCGGCCGCTATAACAAAGTCGCTCGCGCGTTTTGATATCGTGTCGGTCGTCGCTTCTGTCGACACGAGCGTGCATTCAGACGACGTCCTCACGCGGGGCAAGACCGCTCAGGCTCAAAGAATCATCGAGAGCATCGAATCATGGATGACAGCGGAGCAGCGGGCGTTCCTCGAGCGAAGTGCAGAGCAACTGCGTGGTTTGTCGACCCAACTCTTCGCCCAGTTTATTGTACTCACGGAGTTGGCGCTGAGAGTCATCGAGACAGCTCCCATCTACTACGCGCAACGGGAACCGCAGACTCTAGGGGCGTTCCGTTGGCGGTTCGACGCGAAGGACAAAACGGTGACGCCCTCCGAGTCTCTCTGGGCCAAGTTCGTCGCACCGCTCGCTCAGACGGTTACGCTAAGGCGACCGCTCCTGGGGATTCGCAACTTGGACTACTCCGCGTTCAACCACTTCCTTCAAGATGAATTCCCAGACCATCTCGCGGGCTACCGTCGCGGCCCCGGACCATATCTCAATCTCGGAAAGATTCTTGGCGAAGACAGGAAGTTCGTCGATTCACGCAGATGCACCGGGATTCAGCTTGCTGACTTCGTCGCGACTACGGTGCGGCGCGCCTGCAACGATAGGCTCGGGCGAGCGGGCTGGTCGGAACTCGGACGCATCTTTGTCCAACCGATAGGCCAGCACCATGCGATTCAGCCGATAAGCATGGGCGGCGGCCTTAGCGTGAGTCCGCAACATGCGGAAGTGCTGCGACACTTTGACCGTACAGGCAAGAGCATGGCGACCGCTCACAGCAGGCGAAAATCGCCACGCGCGAAGTGGATTCGCAAGGTGCGTAGTCGCCGATGATATTGGAGTCGGCCAATGTGTTTTTATACGTCACGACCACGCCTAAACCGGCAAACCACCGTTTAACGCGTCGCCCCCCGAGAGTTTAATCCTGGCTGCGCCGCTTCACAAACACCGTCGCCGCCACGGTACGCAGGCGTTCGTAGAATTCGGTGCTATCGAGCGTCGCGCGGTCGAGCGAGCTCAGCTTCGACAGCCGCTCGTTCCAGAGCTCGGCCGGTGGGAGTCGCATGCAGAGCCAGCCAGGTCGTTGCTCCTCAATTTCGATTCCGGGGATTACTGTGGGTTTCGGTCCGCTAAGGGTCACAATGACATCCGCAACGCGGCCATCCGGACGAATCGTCAGGCGAAATGTGGGAGATTGCCCATGCGCGTTCAAGCGAGCATCTGTGGTTGCGAGTGAGTCGAACGGACTAGCGATTCTTCGGAGCGAGAGAGAAGCGACATGCGTGTAGATGTGTGTCGTTTCGAGTCGCTCGTGCCCGAGCAATGTCTGGATGACTCGTACATCCATGCCTTCTTCGAGTAGGTGTGTTGCGAACGAGTGGCGCAAGGTGTGGCAGCTCACGCCCGCACCAAGGTTGGCCGCAACAGCCGCTGCATGGATGGCGCGTTGGACCGAGCGTGGGCCGACATGTCGATGGTCATGAAGACTACGAAACACAAAAGCGTCGGGTGTGCCGCAGCACGCTCGGAGAAGCGAGACGAGGCGCTTGGGAAGAGGAACGCTTCGCGACTTATCTCCTTTTCCGCGCCATACGATGATCTGCTCACCGTCCAGCTCGATGTCGCGTCCACGAAGGCGTATCGCTTCACCAAGGCGCATTCCAGTTGCGTAAATGAGAGACAAGATGAGGCGATATCTTGGGGATGCCACGCATGAGAGTAGTGTGACGACTTGATCTCGTGACAACACGCGTGGTCGTCGGGTTCGACGGCGAGGTGTGACTAAGCCCGTGGTCACGGTGCCGCCGCACATTTTATCGAAACACGTTCGTATCGCTGCGAGATTGACGGCCACCCAAGACGCGCTCGCGCCGCCGTCGACGAGCATCTCGAGATACTGGCGGAGGAGCTCGCGATTGGCCGTTGCAGGTGGCGCGTCGAGCCAACGCAAGAAGCCTCGTAGCGCAGCACAGTATGCTTTGATGCTACGGGGTTTGTAAAAGCGGATGCGCATCTCGCGCTCCACGAGATGGAGCATTTGCGATGGAGTCGTCTCCTCCGCGGCGAGATCGACTACTACATGTGTTGCCGCTAATGCGTCATCGAATGAGCGGCGGTTTGCGCCTTGACCACGTGCCAAACGGTAGAGTGCGCCGTTGTTATAGCGATGCGCTTCGGAAGGAGCCTTTGCCATTGCACGCGGCATTGCAGAACCTGCGCCATGGCAGGTCTGCGGTTTCGCGAGCCGATGCTGCCGCTGTCAGGTCGAATGTCGCAAAATGCGTCGAGTTTTGTAGGGGGGCGCTGCGTGGAGCGTGGGGTTGCGGTGTGCTGACGCATCTATTGTCAGCTACGCGCCCGAGCTCCTCGCGACATCGACCACCGCATCCCGAAACGCGAGCGCCGCCGCTTCGACCGCATCCAGCGTCCCCGTCACGAACCCACCCGCGAAGTTCGTCGGTGATGGCGGTGGGTCGATGCGCCGTACCACCACGTTCGCCGCCTTGATCGCCGCGTCCAGCCCAATCATCGCTTCGACTGGCGGCGCCACGAAGTATCCCAACGGCTCACCCGGCGCGATGCCATGCTCGCGCGATAGATAGCGCCCAGTCTGCGCAATGACCGTCGGGAACAGCGACACACCCGTGCCATCCACGGTGTAAAACGCGTACAGCTCGTTCAACGCCGTGCGTAGGGCGCTGACGCCGAAAGCCAAGATATCCGGGTCCGCTGCAGCGAGCACGCCCATGATCTCGCCCGACAATGGGCCCGACGCGTGCTTTGCGCCTGCGTAGAATGACTTCGCAAAAACCACGTCGACCGCCGCCATCTTCGTCGCGTGGTCGAGCGCCGCATACAACGCGTCGTCTTGATCACACGTGATGAACGCGAGCGACGTAGTCCCCGTGGGCGCACCCAGCGATGCGCACAGCTCGGCGCTCGCGTGTGGCAACGTGCGCAGCGCGGTGATCACCGGTGGGACGCGGAGCAAGCTCATGTGCGGCCGAACCCGAAGCCGATGGCGACACCGCCGCCGCCGAGCTCGAAGGAGCGCTTCAAAATCGAAGCCGTGAGGTCAGCCGCTTCGGCGGGTTTGATGCCGATGCCGCGGACGTTGGAGATGCAGTTCTTCTCGGCGTTGTCTTGGTCGAGCTTGGGGTTCACGGCGATGTAGAACGACAGCGAGTCGCCGGTGCCGAGGCCGGGGCGCTCGCCGACGACGATGATGGTCGCGCGGGCGCCGATGAGCACGCCGATCTCGTCCGCTACTCCGATGCGCGCGTACTTCACGAACATGCCGGGGCCGCAGCGGTAGCCGGCGCCGGTCAACGCCCGGGTGAGCTCCTGCAGCGACTCGGTGCCATTGCGCAAGACCGCATTAGCGGACAGGCCGTCGCCGATGATGACCTGCACGTCCGGCCGGGAGCCCTTCAAGGAGTCGAGCGTGGCTAGGGACGCCGCGTCCAAGCGCCGGCCATGGTTCGGGAAGAGCAGAAACTCGGCGCGGTCTTCGCAGCGCGTCTTCAGCGCCAACAAGCCATGCGACGAAGCCCACTCCTCGCCGACCTCGGAGTGCACCGCGTCTTTCGCGTCGGCGCTGCCCTCACGCATGCGCAGATACAAATCGGTCTTGAAGCGTAGTCCGCGATGGCCGACAGCGATCTGCGACGAGGTCACGCCAACCAAGCGCGGGATCACCGACGCGTCGGCGGGATCATCGATCTCATGCATCGGTGGAGCGGGCCGTTCGCAGCGCGCCGCGTGCAACGCGGATGCTCCACGCGTGGACGGATAAGCACCGACACGCTGACCCAACGCGCCTCCGCCGCGCGCTGGCGGAGCACCACCACCCCCGAGCTCCGCACTCAACAACTCCCGCACGACCGCGGCGATGCGCTCCCGCTCGATGCTCACGACGCGCCCCGCAAACGCCAAGACCGCTCCGGCGCCCCGAACACCACATCGTGCAAATCACGCCGCTTCAAGAACACCGTCGGGTCCCCTGCCTTGTCGGTCATGCCATTCCCCGACCAAAGCCCCCACCGCGACAGCCACTCCTCGAACTCGGGCGCCGGCCGCAGACCGTAAATCGATCGCAGCGCCGCGTTGTTGTGGAACGACGTCGTCTCGTAGTTGAGCATCACGTCGTCCCCAACCGGGATGCCCATCAGATAGTTCACTCCAGCGGACGCCAGGAGCATCTCCAAATTCTCTTGGTCGTTCTGATCCGCATCCGCGTGGTTCGTATAACAAGCGTCACACCCCATCGAGATGCCCGAGAGCTTCCCCATGAAGTGATCTTCCAAGCCCGCGCGCGTGATCTGCTTTCCATCCCGCAGATACTCGGGCCCGATGAAGCCAACCACCGAGTTCACGATGAACGGCGCATACCTCCGCGCAAACCCATAGGCGCGCGCCTCCATGGTCAGCTGATCGGTGTCATGGTGCGCATTAGCGGACAGGGCGGTGCCCTGGCCGGTCTCGAAGTACATGACATTCGGGCCGCGCGCCGTGCCGAGCTCGCGGGTCATCGCGTACGCTTCATCCACCAGCGCGACCGACACACCGAAGTTACGGTTGGCGCCTTCGCTCCCGGCGATCGACTGGAAGCACAGGTCCAGCGGCGCGCCGCGCTGCATGGCCTGCATCTGCACCGTGATGTGCGATAGCACGCAGTTCTGCGTGGGCACTTGCAGCTTGTTCATGAGCTGCTTCACGCGCGTCAGGATCTCGACGGTCGAGTCCACGGTCTCGGTCGATGGGTTCACGCCGATGACCGCGTCACCATTGCCGTACGACAGACCTTCGCACACCACCGCCAAGACGCCGGCGACGTCATCGCGCGGATGGTTGGGTTGCAAGCGCGACGCGATGCGCCCAGCCAAGCCCAGCGTGTTGTTACAGCGGACGACGACGCGAATCTTCCGGGCCGCGACCACCAGGTCCATGTTCGACATGAGCTTGGTCACCGCGGCGATCATCTCGGGCGTGAGGCCCGGCGACACTGCCAGGAGCATCTCGCCCGAGACGCGCGCGTCGAGGATCCACTCGCGAAACTCTCCCACGGTCATCGCGGCCACGGGTCGACGCGCATCGTGCTTCAGTGCGTCCACGCAGAGCCGCGTGATCTCGTCGCGCTCGTACGGCACCGACGGCGCGTTGAAGAGCTGGTCCAAGGTGATCTCGGAGAGCACGCGCTTGGCCGCCACCCGCTCGCGCTCCGAGGCCGCCGAAAGACCCGCCTGCACGTCCCCCGAGCGCAGGTCGTTCGCCTTGTTCATCACCTCTTTGATGGACCCAAAACCAAAGGTCTCACCGAGGATGCAGGTCGAGAGGCGCGCCATGGAGCGGCCATCGATATCGAAACTTGGACCGTCCGGCCAGAGCGTGCGGCGGTGCTAGCTGCGCAGCGCCTTGGAGCGAGCAGCGAGCAGCCCGACCGGGACCGTGCCCACTTTGCGGGCGCGGCTGCTCAAGAAGCTCCTGACCTCGGCCAGCGCTTCCTTTTGACGGCGGCGGGCGGCGCCCCGCGTCTTCGAGACCTCGAAGAGGCTGGCTGGTGAATCGGGCTGATCAGCGGGTATCCAACGGCTCATGCTTGCCTCGCGCGAGAGCCAATATCGGCGGCGTTCTTGGGTGGTTACGAGAGCATGATGTGAAGGTGTGGCAACGTCGTCCCTGTCCGTCACGCACACGTGTTGGTGCACATCTGGCACTTGGTGACATCGCACCATGACGTCATGGCGCACCGAAGATTGGCTCCGGGGGAAGTGCACATGCCGAATCCACTCGCGTCGTACAAACACTGCAGCCAGCTTCCACATCAGGAAGCTCTCGACCGCGCCGAGAGCGCCGCCTTCGAAGCGCAGCAGGCCTTCCAAGGCTTCATGTACCGCGCACCGCGTGAAGCCGACTTCACCGTTTCGCAGTGGCAAGAGTACAACCGCCTGCGCGCCGACTTCTTGAGCAAGAGCGGGCGCCGTGACCGCGCCTTCCTCGCGAAGACCATGTGCGAGACGCGCTACACCCTCCCGCCGCGCCTGCACCTCGCGCCGCCACGGAGTCGTTAGTCCAGTCGTGAGCCAGGAGCGCCCGTTCCCTGGCGAGAGACGCCGGCGGGCCAACCTCGGAGACGCTGCTTTGCCCAGCAGCGGGGTTGGCTCGCCGGTTCGCTTCTAGAGCGCCGAGCGCGACTGGCACGCACGAGACGCGAAGCTCGCTCTCGGGAGCTGGCCGCGTTCTACTTGCCGCAAGAGGCGGGGACTGGGCCCTTGGCCTTGAGCACCTTGCAGATGTTCGCCTTCTCGTCGGGTGTCTTCACGGTGTCGACCGCTTTGACGAGCACCGGGCGAACCTCGGCGGCGCACTTGTCGTCGACGATCGAGGCGATTTCCTTCACCCAGACCTCTTCTTCCGCGGCCACTTCGACGACCATCGCATGCAGCGCCGGATCCTTGCAGGCGACATCGCGTTGACGCTTGACCGCTTCGACGTACAGCGGGACCGTCGTCGACTCGATGAGCAGGTTCGACTGCATCTTGGCCGCGCGCAGGGGCAGCTCGACGGTGGTCGGGTCATCCATCACGAACTTCACGATGGCGTGGCGCCACGGATCGTCGTAGCCCGAGTGACGGTAGTTGCTGAACGTCTTCTTGAAGGCCTCGATGCCGACCTCCATGCGCTTGTTCAAGAAGCCCTTGGTCTTGCCGATGGTCGGGTAGCGCTTCTGGACCGCGTCCATGGTGGCGATGACGTGCTCGTAGCCGTAGTTCGGCTCGATCTTCATGGCGCCCAAGAGGTTCACCACGGCCTTCTCGCCCAGGCCTTTCCATTGGTCGTCGCGCTTGCCGGGCGGAATGTCTTCGAGATGCTCGTAGAGCTCTTGCCAGCTCTCTTGCTCGGCCAACGCCTTCAAGTCCGACATCGAATACTTGTCGGCCGCGCGGGCGTCCGCTGTCGCGAACAACGTTAGAGCCAACAAGCCACCGCATAGTGCACGCTGCATCATAGGAGCTCCTGGTGAGGGTCGGGAGCTTCGCAGAGGTTCATGACGAGAGCAAATGCACGCTGGCCAAGAACCCCCTGCGCGCCGTTCGAGCGGACAGCTTCGCAAACGCGGCGTGACCCGCCTGGGGGAAGAGCGGAGCTTGACTTGTATATGCTTTATTACGTATATACCTCGAATGGCATCCACGTTCGCCATCCTCGCCGAGCCCAACCGCAGGGCCATCCTCGGGCTGCTCGCCGGCGCTGAGAGATCCGTCGGGGAGCTCGAGGAGCGGCTGCGCATGCCGCAGACCTCGGTGTCGAAGCATCTGCGTGTGCTGCGCGAGGCGGGCTTCGTGGAGGCGCGGGTCGATGCGCAGCGGCGCCTCTATCGCATTCGGCCCGAGCCGCTGATGGAGGTCGATGCTTGGCTCGTTCCCTTTCGCCACTTTTGGGAGAAGCGCGTCGATGCGCTCGAGCGTCACTTGGACCGCATGGCCGAGGCCAAGAAAGGAAAGAAGAGATGAGCCGCCGCGATACGTACATGCCCGGTCCTGCGACTGGCGCGAGCGTCGATGAGACAGGGGGCGCTTGGGTCCTCGTGCTGGTGCGCGAGCTGCGGCACGCGCCCGAGATGGTGTGGGAGGCGCTCACCGATCCGGCGCAGCTCGCCGAGTGGGCGCCCTTCGATGCCGATCGCAATCTCGCGACTCCTGGGCCCGCGAAGCTCGTCACCGTCGGCGCGCCGCAAGCTCCCAGTGCGTGTGTCGTGCGCCGCGCCGTGGCTCCGAAGCTCCTCGAGCTGCAGTGGGGTGGGCGCGAGATGCGTTGGGAGCTCGAGCCGCATGGCCAAGGTACGCGCCTCACGCTCTGGCACGACATTGGCCGCGACTACATCGCTTGGGGGGCAGCTGGCTGGCACATCTGCATCGATGTCCTCGACGGGTATCTTGCCCATGAGCCCATCGGCCGCATGGTCGGTCCCGAGACCATGCAGCACGAAGGTTGGCAGCGGCTCGTCAAAGAGTATCGCGCTCAGCTCGGGGCGGCGTCATGAGTAGCAAGCAGAAGGCTATCGCGTACTGGGTGGTGACCATCCTCTTTTGTCTGCAGATGGGCTTCACCGCGTATGCGGGGCTCGCGCTGCCGCA
>JBDHVB010000233.1:0-8418 GCA_039809465.1 Myxococcota bacterium | reverse complement strand
TTGGCGAATGTGTTGGGGTCGCTACGTGAGTCGAACATCAATGTCGAAGAAGTGGAGAACGTCATCTTCGACGGCGCTGAGGCGGCGAACGCGCGCATTCGTCTCGGGAGTGAGCCTCCGGCGGAGTTGGTGGCGAGTATTGGGAAGCACGAGCATGTACTAGATGCGCGTTTGGTACGGCTCGCGGTTTGAGACGCGAATCCCAATAGCAAGCGGAGACGCGGGACTGTGCCTTCAGGATAGTCGGCGGTCCATGCAGCGATAAGTCGCTTGTGGAACGCCGAGGCCGCGCAAACACCCGCGTGGAGCCGCTCGTCACGGCGCAACACGACAGTTTCGAAGTATAGCTAAGCAGCCGTCGGGTTCCACATTGCCTTTGTGGAACTCGACCTCTAGCGAGGCGCTAGCCGAGCGAAAAAAAAACGCTACATGCCCAGCGCTGAGAACTGGAACGGATACCCAACGACGACCTCGCCTCCCCTAGGCTGCGGGAATTGCCAGCCCTTCACGGAAGCGAGCATGCAGTTGACCGCGCTCGCCGATTGGAGTGTCGAGTCCTTCTGGCGCGCCGATTTGACCGAGCCGCTCGTCGCGACGACCCACTCGATGGTGACCTTACCCGCGAGGTTCGGGGTCTTGAGGAGCTCACGCTCGTAGCAGCGCTGAATCTCGCCGATGTGCTTGTTGACGACCTTCTGGATCTCTTCGCGATCGAGCGAGCCACCCGCCGCGTGCATGCCGCCGGGGACCTTGCTGACGAGGGCGCGGACCTGGCCGGTCGCCTTGCCGCTGATGACGCCAGCGCCTCCACCACCACCACGCAGCAGCGCGGCGGCGCCCTTGGTCATCGGGCCACCACCACCGCCACCGATCGACAGCTCGGAGGTCGGCAGCTTACCGATGAGACCCGACACCTTGTAGCCGCTCGAGCCGCTCGGAGTCTTCGCCGCGGCGAGGTTCGAGATGGCGGCGACGGCCGCAGCCGGGCCAGGCGCTTGCGTCGCGCCGGTCTTGTTGAGCAGGCCGAGGACGCCAACGGGTGCGGGGTTTGGCGGCGCGGGCGCGGCGGCCGCGACCTTCGGAGCCTTGGTCTTCGGCGGGTTCTTCACCGGCACGGGCTTGGGCTCGGGCGCCGGTGGCGTCGGCTCGGGTGCCGGCGGCTCGGGTGGCTTCGGGGGCTCTTCGAGCTTCATCTCCGGCTCGACGGTGACCTCGACGAACTCTTCCTGCACCAACTCCCTCTGCTGCGGCGGATGCCCAGCGAAGAAAGTCATGATCGTCATGATGACGACGTGCGCGACCAAAGCCGACACGGCCGAGGTCATCAGCAGCTTCTCGGGTCGGATGCGCTGCAGGAACGGTCTGTTATCGCGGAGCGGCGCCGGCGCCACCACCAAGCGGATGTGATAGGTGGTCGCGCCCTCGGTGACCTGGGCGAGCTCGCCACGCGCAAGCCCCATGACCTGCGTGCCGCGGCGCACCTGCTTGCGGCCCTGGCGGCCCTGCACCGACCCCAGCTCGACGCTGCGGCCGCCGCGCACGACCATGCCGGGCGCTTCCTTCTTGAACTCGATCTCGACCTCGCCAGGCCGCTTGTGCTTCACCAGCTCGAAGCGCGGGCCGGGCTTGTACGGGGTGCCGCCTTCCTTGTTGGCGGCCTTGCTCATCATGCGCGCGATAGTGGACGGAGGCCCAATCCAGTACGACTCGCCCGGCGCCAGGAGCGCCACGCTGTCGACCATGTCGTCATGGACCGCGAGGACCTCGACGCGCGGCACGCCCTGCTTCGGCGGTGCCTCCTCGCCCAGGATGTGTTGCGCCAGCGAGTATTGCGGGACGTAGTCGTCGTCTTCGTCGTGATCGTCGTCGTGGGTGACGTCGGCGTGGGGCTCGAACGGCGACATTGGGTCGGAGTCGAGGCCGAGCATGTCCGGCGGCTTCGGGATGCCGCGCGATTGCACTGGGGAACCCGAGGGGATCGCCTCGGGCTCGATGTCGACGCGGGCCGAGATTGGACCATTTGCGTGCGGCGGGAAGTAACCGCCATCGCCGCGGTCAGCACGGGCGCCGTTGGTTCGGCCGTTACCGTTCAGGTGGCCGTCGCTGCGCGTCTCGTCGTCGAGGTCATCGGCGGGGAAGCCGGCGATGTTCGTCTGGGTGGCGGCCTCGGGGCCCTCGAGCTCCGATGCGAGGTCCGCGAAAGCGGCAGCCTTGCCACCCTTGGCGGAGCGCTTCTTGGCCTCGGGCTCGCGGCTCATCGGCAGCGGCGACGCATCGACGCTGGTCGGCGCGTGCACACCGGACTCGGCGATACCGATGCCCGCGAGCATGTCACCGAGCTTCTCGCGGTCGACCGGCTCCTCGCGCTTGCGGAACTCGGCGCGCGGCGCGCTCCGGCCGATGTCCTCCACCGGATCGTCCGGGATGTCGTCGAACTCCGAGAGGTCGCTCGCCGAGGGCATACGCGACGGCTTCGCTTCGACGCGAGGCTGCGGCGCCGAGAGCACTGGCGACGGCATCGTATTCGGCAGCGGCGCGCGCTCGGCACGCGGCGCGCCGTTCTTCTGCAGCGCTTGGATCTCGCGGGTCGAGTCGGCGGCGCGCTTGGACTCCGCGGGAGCGGGCAGCTCCTCGCTCGCGCCCTTACCCTTGCCGGCGAACTTCAGCTTGAGCGCGAACTCGCCGATGCGGATCTCGTCGAGGCGCGTGACCTCGATCGGGCTCACGACCTTGTCGGCGTTCAGGAAGACGCCGTTGGTGCTCCCGGCATCGCGGACGGTGACCTTGCCGCCGTCATTCTCGATGATGGCGTGGCGGCGCGACACCTGGGACGACTCGAGAACGAGGTCCGCCTCGTCAGGATCGCGCCCAACGACGATTTGCCTCTCCGCAAATACATCGGTGCCCAGAAACTCGCCGTCACGAAAGATGTGAACCTGGAGGACGGCTGGGCCGGAACGTGTCGCCAAAAGGGTTTACTCCTCGAACACGCTGCGGATGATTTTCGGTCGGAAGGTGCGGGCCTTGGTGACCAGCGAACGAATCTCGATTTGCTGACGGTCGTAGATGTAGACCGAGTCCGCCTTGGTGGTCTGACCCTTGATGAGTCGGTCGTCGAAGTCGACGCGCGTTGGTCCGCGATAACCGCCAGCGGGTGCGCCGCCCGCTTGCGCGAATGCGACGGAGCCATCGAGCAGCACGACCGAAGTGAAAACGGCCATGAACGACATGAGCGTTAAAATGCGTCGCATGTTCTTCAAACCTCGAGCCAAGGCCTAACTCAGGGAAAGGAAAGGCTTACCCAAGACCACCTGTGTTTACCGTAGGTCGTTACCCGATGCCACGTTCTTGCTTTCTCCAAACCAGAGGAAACCACGCACGTGTAAAAGCAGCGAAAATTAGAAGAAGGTCGCCTGGATGATGGTCCCACCGGCGCCGAGCAGCCAAATACGCGCGACGTCCGGCCGCGGCACATTCGGGTCGAGATCCTCGAGGCGCTGGCCAGTCGACAGCACCTCCTCGTCGCTGAGAGGGGCAAACGTCCGCCAAATCGCGAAAAAGCCCTGCTTGACGTTGGTCGGGATGGTGGTGAGGTTGCCACCCTGCTGCTGAATGAAGATGCCCTCGTCGCCGACGATGAACGAGCTGTCGCCGCCGGTGGGGAAGACGGCCGAGAGGAACGCCTTGGGCGCCCCCTGACGTGACGTCACATCGCACCCGCCGCCGTCATTGCCGCGGAAGATCGCGCCAGCGGCGCCCACCATCGAGAACGCCCCACCCGAGGCACGCACCGCGGCGAGCACGGGACGCTCATCGAAGGGCGGTGGCGGGTCGGGGCAGGACGGCGAGCTCCAGGTGAGGTTCACGTCGTTGAGATCGCCATAGACGATGGTGCCCGAGTGACCGACCGCCGCGATGGTGGTGTTGTCGACCGAGATGCTGCGCAGGGTCTCCTCGAGACGGCGGAAACAGTTGGGGCAGAGCACCGAGCAATTACCGGTGCCGGCATTGCACGCATTGGCCGCGGGGCCATCGGGACCAGCCGCGCCGGTCGACGCGCCAGGATCACAGCACTGCCCCTGGCCAACGGGACAGGTGCACGTCGTACGCATCGGACTGCACTGCGCCGGGCATGACGGCGGAAGACGGCCGTTGTCGCAGGCTTGACCAGGCGGGGTCGCGCCATCGCAATCGTCGACATAACGAAAGCCAAGCGTGCCCTGCGCTTCCCAGGCGGCGAGGGTCGTCACCGGTTGGCTCATGCCGCTGGGAGTCGCGCCCGCCGAGACCCCGGTGAAGTCGACGACCGCGCCGGATTCGCCGACCGCGATGACGCGCAGGTTGTTGCCGTTGGCGCGCATCCACACCGAGAAGAGCGTCGAGGCAAAGCGCGGCGCGAAAGTCCCCACGAAGTCGTCGTCATCGCAGGTGAGACCGATGGCGTCGGAGTCGTTGTCGACTTGATCGCGCGACACGTCGGGGGTCGAGCCGGGGCCGACGCAGGTGTTGCCGCTCGGATCGGTGACCGCGTTGAGCGGACGCAGGTTGCCGTTCGCCGTGGTGCGGCAATTGTCGTCGCAGTTCACGCCGTTGCCACCCACGCACACGTGCTGCACGCCGCCAGCGTTACCCGCCCAACCGTCGTTGTCACCGTCGTCGGCGCGGCCGTCACCATCGAAGTCGGGGCAGGCCGGGTCTGGACGTAATAGCGGACTCATGAACGGGAGCGTCGAGGTCGACGGATCTCCCAGGCGCCCCGTGGTCGCGTCACCAGCGCTCGCGATGAGCGACCAGGTGCCGTCATCGGTGAGCGGATCGTCGTCGGGATTCGGGTGGTAGTGCAGCACGGTGCCGTACCAGCCGACCGCGATCATCTCACCGTGCGCCCCGGGCAAGCCGAACACGCCGCCGTTCTCGACACCCGCGATAGCGGTGAGGTTCACCCTGGTGGGCGACGCCATCTTCTGCCAGCTGCCGCCGCGGTTGGTCATGATGAGGCCATCCCAACCGACGACGTAGAGCTCGTTCAGCGAGTTGCCGTAGGCGCCCGTGATGGTGGTGTCACCGGCGGGCGTTTGTTGCCGGACGAAATGCCAGCGCGGCTCGCGGGTGGTGAAGTCTTCCGTGACCCGACGGTCTTCTTCTTTGCACGCCACGGCGAACACGGTCGCCAAACCGAGGGCTAGGAGGGGGAGCCGGAACATCTCGCGAGAGTACCCGACCTTTCGGGCGAGCACCAACCGGCCGCGACGGATGCGGCCAACTAGCGACGAAGTCACGAAAAACGGCCTCGGGCACGAGGTAACGTAGGAGCCTCGTGCCAAAATCCAACCACGTGCTAAACTCCCCGACATCGTGAAGCGCCTCGCCCCCCTCACCCTGTTGTTCGCACTGGGATGCACCGGCTCGGACCTCTACGTCCAGAACGGTAACAACCCGCTCATCCCCGACCGCATCGCGCTCACGGGTCAGGTCTGCTCCGAGAACACGAGCGGCTCGAACTTCCCCGTGAAGGTCCTCTTCCTGGTCGACACGTCGGCCGAGATGCGCGCGGCCGACCCCGATCTACGGCTCATCGACGCGCCCGGCGGCATCGATGCCTTGGTGCAGGCGAACCGTAATCAGCTGCACGTCTCGTTCGGCTTCGTCGGCTTCAACACCGCGGCGCGCGCCTTCCCCGACACGGTGGGCCAGCAGTTCTTGCGCCCGCAAGATCAGGATCTCATCGCCCTCGCCGAAGCGCAGCTCCGCGTCGCGCCGAGCGATCCCCGCCGCGATCTCACCACCGCCATCACCACCGCCGAGTCGTTCATTACAGCGGACGTCTCACGCGCCGCGCCCGGTGACGTCTTGCGCACGCGCTACGTCGTCTTCTTGCTGGTCGCGGGTCCCGCCCGTCCCGAGATCGACAGCATCCGCGTGGCCGAGCAGGTCGCGCACTTGCGTGACCTCGTCTACCGGTACGGCGCGCTCGAATTTCAGTTCAACATCGGCCTGCTGTACTACGGGCCGTCGACCATCGATCAGGGCGTGAACCAGAGCTACAACTGCTACGCGAACGCGCTGCCGAGCGGTGATCCGAACGACTGCGACTGCCTCAACCTCGCGGGCGATCTCTACTGCACCACGTGGTGTCAGACCGTCGACAACCCGCCGACGGCGACTTACTACGACGACAACTTCGCCGCGGCGCAGAGGCTCTACCAGAACATCAAGACCGTCGGTAACGGCACCCTGCGCACCTACAACTGTCCGAACCTCGTCGACATCAAGCTGCCGATCGCCTCGGGCTCGGTGAACCTGGTCCGCAAAGACATCCTCGCCTTCAACCGCAACGTGCGCATCTCGCCCGCGGGCCCCGAGCTCGACAGCGACGGCGATGGTCTGCCTGACACGCAGGAAGTCGGTCAGATCGGCACCGACCCCTTCATCGCGGACACCGACGGTGACGGCGTCGGCGACGGCATTGAATCACGCAGCAACAAGAACCCGCTCGATCCGCTCGATCGTCCGTCATCGTGTCCCAACCCGCAGGACGTGGGTACCATCCCCGACAGCGACCTCGACCTCTTGAACGACTGCGAGGAAGGCATCATCGAGACCTCGCCGTCGAAGCCCGACACCGATGGCGACGGCCTCACGGACTTCGTCGAGTTCATGCTCGGCACCTTGCCGACGAACCCGAACGACCGCCTGCTCGACTTCGATTCCGATGGCATCTTGAACGGTGACGAGGTGCTCGCGCACACCGATCCGCGCATCAACGAGTCGGCGGTGCGTGGCGTCGAGGGCTACCGCACCGGCATCGACACCATCGGGCTGCGCACCATCGCCTCGATGGAGAACTCACCCGAGCTGCGCGCCGTGCAGTTCCTCGCGGGCTCCTCGAACATCGCCGCGGGCCAGGCCGATCTCACCTGGGATCCGGCGACCAACACGCTCGCGTGGGTCGACGCGCACTCACGCTTCCCCCCGTTCTGGTCGGCGCTGCCCGTCGAGCTCAGCAATGGCAGCGGCAACTATCGCCTCACGGCGCGCGCCCCCAACGGCGAGACCGCGTACATCGATGTGTACGTCGACGTCGAGCTGTTGCCAGAGGCGCAGGTACGCGTCTTCCCGCTCGTCTCGATCTCGGATCGCAACTGCTACAACGCGCGCATCAGCAACATCAAACTGATGCAGACCGGCTCGTATGACCCCGCGCAGGTCGGCATCAACAACGTCTACGTGTTCTTCACGCAGGCGCCGGCCGACCGTCTCACGCAGCCTGGCATCGCGCAGGTCGCGCACATCCCCGTCGTGTTCCGCTGCACCAACACCCGGGATCTCTCGAGCTGCGCGCGCAATCCGGCCGACGCGCAGGTCGTGCTGACATCCGAGATGTTCCGCACTGCCCATTGATTCGCAGCCCACGGCAACCTAGAGATTGGTCGAGCATGTCGCGTTGGTGCCTCCTCCCCGTCGCTTTGATCGCCGTTGCCGCGTGCGATCCCAATTCATCACGCGCCTTCCAGTCGGGCCGCTCGCAGAACCCCTGCACGGCGACCATCCCGGCGTGCGCCGAGACGTCCGCGAACTGCGAGCTCGACGAAGCGCAGTACATCGAGCAGCGCTTCCCGGGGAACGTGGCGTTCCTGGTGCAGGCGCGCGCCGAGGATGAGATCAAGGTCGAGCTCTTCGTGCAGAACGTGCTCGATGTGGGTCAGCAGACGATCATCTACTGGAACGAGCCGGGCTGCTCCGATTTTTATGCGTGGGATAGTCAGGGGCGTGATTTTGTTGCGGAGTCGCGGGATACGAATGTTTATTCGGAGACACGGCGGGTGCATGAGCCGGGGCAGCATCTTATTGAGGTTTTTAGTGATCTTAATGGGGTGTTGTTGATTGGGATCGATATTATCGAGGCAGGATCGCGTTAGTTGGCCGATGAGCCGATGGCCGATAGGCCGATAGGCCGATGGCCGATGAGCCGATAGGCCGATGAGCCGATGGCCGATGAGCCGATGGCCGATGGCCGATGGCCGATAGGCCGATGAGCCGATGAGCCGATGGCCGATGGCCGATGGCCGATGGCCGATAGGCCGATAGGCCGATGAGCCGATGGCCGATGGCCGATGACCGATAGCCGATAGCCGATGGCCGACTGCATTTGAGCGCCTCGGCCTTGGGCGCGTTCCGTGGTTGCGCTTCGTCGCGCTCTTTCCGCTTTGACCTCCTCGCGAGGCCTATTCGCTTCCCGGGGGGTAGGCAGCGGTCGATGTCGCGGTCGTCCTCGGGCTCGTCGCGGCTCCGGAGGCGGGGAAGGCTGGTTAGTCGGCTATCGGTAATCGGCCATCGGCTTTCGGCTTTCGGCTTTCGGCTTTCGGCTTTCGGCCATCGGTAATCGGTAATCGGTAATCGGCTTTCGGTCATCGGCAA
>JBDHVB010000232.1:0-8509 GCA_039809465.1 Myxococcota bacterium | reverse complement strand
TCTGGTCCGGGCGCCACGGATGCCTTCCCATCGCATCAGCTCATCGAGGCCATCCGCGGGCGCCTCCTGCCTGTCCGCGATAGCATCCTCGCGAAGGTCCCCGGCGCGCGCGTCGCCAAGGATCAGCCGTATCGCATCTTCGATCTCGCCATCGACTTCGCCGAGGAAGCGCCGAACCTCGGGCTCGACGCGGCCGGGCGCATCCGTGATGAAGCGGCGCGCCTGGGCTGCGTCGCCAAGGTTAGCTCGATCCACGTGAACTGCTGGTTCGGCGCCTACGACAAGCTGGCGATGGCGCGGCAGGTCGCCCAAGAGCTCTTCGGCATGGATGCGGCGGCGTGCGCCACGCAGGCGATCTTCGTTGGCGACTCTCCCAACGACGCGCCCATGTTCGCGGCGTTTCCGGTGAGCGCCGGCGTCGCGAACATCCAGCGATTCGTGTCACACATGGACCACTTGCCGGCGTTCGTCGCGGCGCACGAGGGCGGCCAGGGCTTCGCGGAGATCACTCGCGTGTTGCTCGGTGCGAGAGCCGTGTGTTAGGCGCCAGGCATGTCCGGACACAGTAAATGGTCGACGATCAAGCGCAAGAAGGGCGCGATCGACGCAGTCAAAGGCAGGATCTTCACCAAGCTCGTGCGCGAGCTCACCACCGCCGCGCGCATGGGCGGCGGCGACCCGAACGGTAATCCGCGATTGCGTGCAGCGATCACCGCCGCCAAGGCGGAGAGCATGCCGAACGACAACATCACGCGCGCCATCAAGCGCGGCACGGGCGAGATCGAAGGCCCGCCCGTCGAAGAGCAAACCTACGAGGGCTATGGGCCCGGCGGCGTCGCCTTCCTCGTCGAAGCGCAGACCGACAACAAGAACCGCACCGTCAGCGAGGTCCGCGCCGCCTTCACCAAGGGCCAAGGCAACATGGGCGCGGCCGGCAGCGTCGCCTACATGTTCAACAAGCGCGGCGCGTTCGTCTTCGACGGCAAGAAGTTCAGCGAGGACCAGCTCACCGAAGCGGCGCTCGAAGCCGGCGCCGAGGACGTGAAGGTCGAAGGCGACAACATCGTCATTTATTGCGACCCGAAAGACTTCGCGACCGTGATGACCGGCCTCGAGAAGCAGAAGCTCGAGTTCAGCGAAGCGTCGCTCACCATGATCCCCGGCAACACCGTGAAGGTGGAAGGCGAAGCCGCGGCGGCGTGCATGAAGCTCATCGAGCGCCTCGAGGAGCTCGACGACGTCGCCAAGGTCTACGCCAACTTCGACATCGACGACGCCGAGCTCGAGCGGCTCGCCGCGGCAGGATGATCGTCCTCGGCATCGACCCGGGCTCGCACCGCACCGGTTGGGGCGTCGTGCTGGTGGATGGCAACCGACTGACGCACGTCGCGTCGGGGGTGGTCGAAGGCGCGAGCGACGACTTGCCGCGACGTCTCGCGAACATCGCCGACGGGCTCGACGCGATGCTCGCGAAGTACCGGCCGCAAGCGCTCTCCATCGAGAACATCTTCCACGCCAAGAACAGTCAGAGCGCCTTGCAGTTGGGGCACGCGCGTGGCGTCGCCATGCTCTGCGCCATGCGCGCTGGGCTGGCGGTGTTCGAGTACACCGCCGGTCAGATCAAGCAGGCGACGACCGGCCGCGGCCGCGCCGAGAAGGAACAAGTGCAGCAGATGGTGCGCATCATTTTGGGGATAGCGCCGAACGTCGAGCTCATCCTCGACCAGAGCGACGCGCTCGCCGCGGCCATCTGCCACGCGAATCTGCACGGCTCGTCGGTCTCCGGGAAATGGCAGGCCGCTATCGCGGAAGCCAAGCGAGCCTCCAAATGATCGCCTCGCTGCGGGGTAAGCTCGTCGCGAAGAACGCCGAATCCGCGGTCATCGAGTGCGCTGGTGTCGGCTATGGCGTCTTCATGGCGGTTGGCGCGCTGGCGAAGCTCGGTCAGATCGGCGCCGAGGTCAGCGTGCTCGTGTACACGCACCTCACGCAGGACGCGCTGCGCTTGTTCGGCTTCTCGGACGACAGCGAGAAGCATGTCTTCGAGATTCTCATCTCGACCAGCGGCGTCGGCCCCAAGCTCGCGCTGGCGGTGCTGTCGATCTTGTCGCCGGACGAGCTCGCGGGTGCTGTCGCTACAGCGGACAAGTCGATCCTCACGCGCGTCCCGGGCGTTGGTGGCAAGAAAGCCGAGCGCTTGCTGGTCGACTTGAAGGGCCGCCTCGACGACATCGCCATCGGCCCCATGCGTCCCAAGCAGGCACCGAGAGCGACCTTGCTCGACGATCTCATCAGCGCCTTGGTCAACCTGGGCTTCCAGCCCAAGGACGCGGACAAAGCCGGCAAGGCGGTCGTCCAGGCTCATCCCGAGGAACGGGATCTGGCGATCCTGGTGCGCGAAGCTCTGCGATCGAGCTCGCGCAACTAGGCGCCCACTCGAGCCCTTGTCGAACTGTCGGACCCGAGGAGTAGAGTAGGGTCAGATGATGTCCGAATCAGGTTCAGAGCTCGCCCCGGCGCGCGTCGTCAGCCCGCAGACCCTCGCGGGCGAGGCCAATCAAGAGCTGTCGCTGCGGCCCAAGCTCTTCGACGAGCTCATTGGCCAGCACGAGCTGGTCGCCAACCTGAAGGTCTTCGTCCGCGCCGCCAAGGACCGCAAAGAGTCGCTCGACCACCTCTTGCTGTGCGGCCCGCCAGGGCTCGGCAAAACCACCCTCGCGCACCTCATCGCCCGCGAGCTCGGCGTCGAGCTGCACGTCACCAGCGGCCCGGCCATCGAGCGCAAGGACCTCGCCGGCATCCTCTCGCACCTCAACGAGGGCGACGTCCTCTTCATCGACGAGATCCACCGCCTGTCGGCCGTGGTCGAGGAGATCCTCTACCCCGCCATGGAGGACTTCAAGTTCGACCTGGTGCTCGGCGGCGGCCCGCACGCGCGCACGCTCGAAATGAAGCTGCCGCACTTCACGCTCATCGGCGCCACCACGCGCACCGGCCTCATGACCGGCCCCATGCGCGACCGCTTCGGCTTCATCGGCCGCCTGCACTTCTACTCGGCGCTCGATCTCGAGAAGGTCGTCACCCGCTCGGCCGGCATCCTCGGCATCCAGTGCACGCCCGACGGCGCCAAAGAGGTCGCCTGCCGCTCGCGTGGCACCCCGCGTATCGCGAACCGCCTGCTGCGCCGCGTCCGTGACTTCGCCGAGGTCGAAGGCAAGGGCATCATCGACCTCCCCATCGCCAAGCACGCGTTGAACCGCATGGGCATCGACGGCAACGGCTTCGACGAGATGGACCGCCGCTTCCTGTCGACGCTCGTCGAAAAGTTCAACGGCGGCCCAGTGGGCGTCGAGACCATCGGCGCCGCCATGGCCGAAGAGCCCGACACGCTCGAGCAGGTCTACGAGCCGTACCTCATCCAAGAGGGCTTCGTCGCCCGCACCCCCCGCGGCCGCATCGCGACGCTCAGGGCGTACGAACTGCTCGGGGTCACGCCACCGCCGCAGTCCGGGGGTGGGCAGAGCACGCTCTTTTAGCTTTGGCGTTGTTGCTAGCGGCTGCGAGCTTTGGGGCGTAGCGTGCCGCGGGCCTGAACAGACGTGCGGTCTCAGCCGTTGACGCTATGACAACCGTGTCAGAGCACAGGGTGGCGCAAACCCCGCATGCGCGCGTGACTAATCAAGTTTCCGCAACCTGGGCCAGGAAGAGGCGAGGATCCGCAGGGGCCAAGGCCCGGGCGAAACTTTCTTGTTTGGGTCGTTCACGGTGTGTTACTCGCCTGGCGCCATCGCGACTTGTCTGGATGCGTTAGAAGCATTCAGGTGCACGACGGCCCTGTCACGATTTCCATATGAAGATCACCCTCCGCAGCACCCCCCAAAGCACGCAGCGACGACCCAAGTCGCTGATTTTGCTTGGTTTTGCGGAGGGAGTCGCGGGCTTGGCACGCGGCGTGAACGTCTCCACGCCTGTTGTCCCCCGAGGATAGAGGACGTCGACCCGCGATGATGTTACGGCAGCGAACCCTCCGCGAAAAAGTGAGCGTCTCCGGCATCGGCGTTCACACTGGCAACCTCATCACCATCGAGGTCCTGCCCGCTCCCGAAGATACGGGCATCACCTTCATCCGCACGGACGTCCCCAAGTCCGCCGAGCTGCGCGCGCACGTCGACAACGTCGTCGACACCACGCTCGCGACGACCCTCGCGTGCGGCACCAACGGCTCGCGCGTCAGCGTCAGCACCGTCGAGCACTTGCTCGCCGCCTGCCAGGGCCTGGGCATCGACAACGCCCGCGTCCTCATCAACGGCCCCGAAGTGCCGATCATGGACGGCAGCGCCGCGCCGTTCATCGCCATCTTCAAGAACGCCGGCATCGAGGCGCAGCGCAAACCGAAGCGCTACCTCGCCATCAAGAAGGAAGTTCGCATCGCGGAGGGCGGCAAGGAGTTCCGCATCGCGCCGGCGAACAAGTTCAAGATCACCTGCAGCGTCGACTACGATCACCCGCTGATCCCGCCGATGCCTTTCACCTTCGAGCTCAGCGAGCGCTCCTTCGAGCGTGACATCTCGCGTGCCCGCACCTTCGGCTTCTTGAAGGACGTCGAGGCGCTGCGTGCCCGCGGCCTCGCCCGCGGCGGCTCGCTCGACAACGCCGTCGTCATCGACGAGTACCACGTCATGAACCCGGAGGGCCTGCGCTATCCGGACGAGTTCGTGCGTCACAAGATCCTCGACGTCATCGGCGACCTGTCGCTCTTCGGCATACCGGTCCTGGGCCGCGTGCACGTGAAGTGCCCGGGTCACGCGCTGAACTCACAGCTCGTGCGCAAGGTGCTCTCGGATCCGCGCGCCTACGAGATCATCGAGCCGACCAGCGTCCCGCACGCGGACGTCGCGCGCGTCGAGGCCGGCCACTTCGAGCTCGAGCCCGTCGAGACCACCGCCTAACACTCCGCGCTGCTGCGGAGTCATGGCGGCGTGATGCTAGACGCCGCACGCCCGGTAGGCGAAGCTGCGCTCAGTGAGCGACCTGCCGTTCCCCACGAGCCTCTGCCACCAATGCAGCGCGCCCCCACGCTATATTCGCGCGGCGCGCTCGACGTTCATCCTCTGTCCGCGATTGCCGAATCGCTACCCGCCGCAACCCGTGACGGAATGCGAGCTTTTCACGCCAAAAGGTACGTCCGCCCCCGACAAAACGCCCATGAAATAGCCGCGAACGCCCGCTCGTCCGAATGTACAGCTGGGGTCTTCCGCGACCCCACTGACCGAGCCGCCGCTCGCCGACACTTCACGGGTTTTTCCAAGCCCACGTCTTGTCCGCCGCGGCCGGATGCGGTTTATCCGTTGCACAACTTTTCTAGTCACGAGGGTCTGCCGCATGCGTTTTGGAGCACTGTCCGCTGTAGCGTTGTTGAGTTTGAGCGTCGCGTGCGGCGGCGGCGATGACAAGAAGAACGGCAAGAAACTCTGCGACGCCGGTGCGTCAGTGAACTGTGAGGATGTTCCTCCTGGGGACGTTGGTGGACGTACCTTCGTCGCTGGACTTGCTACCGCGACGTGCGCATCTGACGGTCAATCATGGAACGTCACTAGCTGCACGGAAATAGGAGGTGCAGCATGGGCCTTCTGCGATGATGGGCTCGTGTGCCAGAGCGCATTGGAGTGCGTAGGGTTTGACCATCTCGTCGCGCGCTGCTTGAAAGACTGTTCTGGTGGCGGTTCTTGCGACGGTAGTACCAAGTGCATTCAAGACTACTGCCTGCCAATTGTTTCAACTGGCAATGAGTGCTTCATCAACGACGGCAACGACACCGCTGGTAGCTGCGCCACGGCAGGTGATGTCTGCGAGCCGACCGCGTACTACGGTGAAGACACCACTTACAGCTCGTGTACTCGCCCTTGTGACAGCGAGAAGGTTGGTACTTCGGACGGTTGCAATGCTGGCGAGACGTGCATTGCTTCGAAGTATTACTTGGAGATTCAGCCGGCTGGCGCCCCCGACTGCACGATGACTGGTCCGAATCCTTGTGACGCGGCTAACGGCTACCGTTGTCATGAGTTGCGCTCTGGGCTGAAATGCGCGCGTGAGCCCGGTAACTGCATTGGCAGTGTTTATCCAATGTACGCCACGATGAACGATCTCGGAGTTCTAGACTCCGAAATTCAGAGCGGAAACTTCGATCACGCCTGTGCCCTTCCGCCGCAGGAGCGCAGTGACAATACCGACTACGGTGGCGAGATTTACTTCAACAACACCGCGTGCGGTGTTCGCGGCGCCACTGGATTGCCCGCTGACGTACTCTGTTTGCGCTACGGTGTAGATTTCGGCATCTGCGTCGGCTTCTGTGAGTTGGATAGCGGTGATGAGCTTGACTGCGGTGCTGGCTATCACTGCGACGCTCCACCACAAAACCAAGCTGCGTTCTTCACCTACGAAAAGGATGGTTCGACGGACAAGACGTGTACTGGGACGACCGATACCAGCTGCGGCGCGGGGTTCACTTGTTTCCAGCCTCCACTAGACGACGGCTTTTACTGTGTGAAGCCGATGCAGCTCTGCTTGCCGAACTGAGCGGCGGGGCTGGGCTTTCGAAGGTCCCGGCGTTTTGCCTAGACCTTCGAGAGCCCGGGGAGCGGCGTGTTGGTTGTAAACGAACGACATCTTCTGGCCATGATGGGACATTCTATCGCGTCTTCACGCGGTCTGCCGTGTCCACGAAACTCTGGGATCTCCATCCATCTCGTCTTCTGGGAAGCGAAGATCTCCCGCGACATCTATTGGCAGATGCGTCCCGGGAGACAGACCCCCTCGGTGATCACCTGAAAACCGGCCAGTTGTGATCGCCTGAAAACCGGCCAGTTGCCGGTGAGCGCGACGTCGGTTGGGAGTTATCCTGCCGCGGCGTCGTCCTGCAAGCGGACGTGATTTCGGGTTCGGAAGCTTCGAGGCCCGCACTTGAGGACGTGACCGTGGTGCAGCATGCGGTCGAGGAGCGCGGAGACGGCGGCGTTGTCGCCGAGAAGCTTGCCCCAGTCATCGACCGGGCGGTTCGAGGTGATGATGGTGCTCGCGCGCTCGTAGCGTCGCATGATGAGTTCTAGCAGCTCCTCGGCCGCGTTCGGGCCGAGCTTGCGCATGCCGAGGTCATCGATGATGAGCAGCGGCACATCGGCGAGCTTCTGCATGTGCTCTTTGCGGGCGCCGTCGAGGTTGGCATCGGCGATCTCCTCGAGTAACACATGCGCTTCGCGATAGCAGACGCGATGCCCCTGCTGGATCGCGCAGAAGCCGAGCGCCTGCGCAAGGTGCGACTTTCCGGTGCCCGGCGGGCCAATGAGCAACACGTCCTCGCTGCGAGTGATGAACTGACAGTTCGCAAGATCGAAGACGAGCTTCCTGTCCATCTTGCGGTTGAAGTCGAAGTCGAAGCTATCGAGGGTACGGCCGCGATCGCGGAACGCCGCCTGCTTGATGCGCCGCTCCAGCAGCCTATCCGCGCGGCGGGTGAACTCATCCGAAATGATGAGCGACAAGAAGTCGATGGCCGAGAGCTTCTCGACCTGCGCCTGCATGAGGCGATTCTCGAGGACGCCGGCCATTCCGCCCAAGCGGAGCAGCCGAAGTGAGCGTTGAATCTCGACGACATTCATACTGTGGTTTCCTTTGCCGTGATGGCGTTGATGAGGTCGCGGTAGTGCGACAACTCGCGAATGAGCGGGTCGACCTGCTTGAGCGTGAGCGGCGGCGTCGACTCACGCTCGAGATAGCGACGCACGAAGCGGTACGTTGGCGCGCCAGCGTCGAGCGCAATACCGCAGGCGCGGTCGGCTGCAGGAGCGCCGTAGCGCTTGGCGAGCTGCACGATACCGATCACACGGCGCATGCTCGCCTCGCCTTCGGTCTGATGAATCAGGCGGCAGAGCGCGCCGATCTTTTGCCCGGCCGCGTCCGCGCGGGCCAGAACACGCAGAGTCGACTCAGGCGTGCGCGCCGGGCGGTCAGCCTCAGCCATGCGACGTCGACCTGGAACCGCGCGCGCGTGCTCGCGGAGCAAAGCGCCGGTGTTGAGCTCGAGCAACCGAACACGCGCGTCATCCCACTGCACGGCGACGCGCCTGCCGATGCAGCCTGGCGGCGCGCTGTAGTAGGCCGACTGCACCTCGACACACCCATCGAGGTGCACGGTGCGTACGCCGTGACTGTAATAGCGGAAAGGCTCGAGCGGCAGCGGCTTCAAGAAGGGCTGCTCCTCCTTGAACATCTCGGCGACCTGACGCTTGGTTGTTCCGTGGATCCGCGTGTCGGCGCACTTCTCCTCCCAGCGGTCGAGGTAGGCTTGCGCCTCCTCGAGCGACTCGAAGCGCAGGCCCTTGAGCGGCGTGCGTTGGGCGTGCGCGACGCCCCGCTCGACTTTGCCTTTGCGGTCGGGGTCACGCACGCGACACGGCAGCGGAACCTGCCAACGAGTTTGAGACACTTAGAATCTGAATTTACTGAGCAAGCT
>JBDHVB010000231.1:0-8606 GCA_039809465.1 Myxococcota bacterium | reverse complement strand
CCAGGGACCGAGCCGTCGGAGTCACACGCGCTCATCGCCCAAACGCTCGGCAGAAACCTCGGCATCAACTTCGGCTGGGTCTTCTCACGGGGCGGCCAAGAAGCCACGCGAGTGTTCCCTGGCGCGCCGCAGAGCCGCAACGCGTGACACGCGGGAGCGCCGGCGGCCGCCGAGGACTGGCTGAATCGCGCTCCGAGAGAGCGATTGGTCCGAGGCTCAAAATCGAGATCGCCGCGAACGACGACAGGACGACCAGCGGGTGGAGTCCACTCCAGGCGTTGGCGGCGAGCAGCACGACGTTATAGCAGACACCAACGGCGAGCACCCACCGCTCGATGGTGGTGAAGCGCTCGAAGCGATCCATCCACGCGAGCAGCCGCGGGAGCTCATGTCCCGGCATCCCAACCGATGCGGCCGGGCTCACGCCGCCGTGTCGGCTCGCCACCGCGATCGACAGATCGGCCTCGGCGAGGGCGAGAGCGTCGTTCAAGCCGTCGCCGATGAAGCACACCGAGCCTCGTGTCTTGAGCTCCTCGACGATGCGCTGCTTGTCCACGGGCCGGCAACCGACGTGCACCTCGGCGAACAAGCCGCGCAGCTCCTCGAGAGCAGCGGGCAACCGCGTATCGCCGCTCGCCAAGACGAGAGTGTAGCCGCGCCCGCGCAGGGCTCGCAGCATCTCTTCCGTTTCAGCGGACACGACCTCGTCGTAATCGAGGCTGAAGAGAGGCACGCCGTCGTGCGACACGTGAAAGCGCTGCCCTCCCGCGGAGTCGCCCAAACCGGCGAAGCTTGCGCGTCCGATGCGGAAGACACCGTGCCTCTCGGTGTAAACCTCGGTACCTTCTCCCGGTGAAGTCACCGTGCGTGTCACCACCACCGGAGCACTTGCGCCAGCTGGCTCCGCGAACAACGCGCTCACTGGGTGGTGAACCAGCGCCAAGACCTCGTACGCGATAGCCTTCAGCTCTGGCGTGCACGCTGGAGCGAGAAGCTCGTCCTTGATGGCGAGAGGCGACGTCAAGGTGCCGGTCTTGTCGAAGACGAGATAGTCGATGGCGGCGACGTCGTAGAAGAAGTCGAAGTGCCGGAGCCTGATGCCCGCGGCCTCGGTGGCGCGCGACAGGACGAGCCTGAGCGCGGTCGTCCCGACGACGAAGATGCACGGACAACCGATCAACAAGGTCAGCGCGAACGACCGCAACGGATCGTACCCTGGGCGCAGCGCCGCGCTCAGCGCCAAGATGACCGCGATAGCGAAGAGCGCCGGGATCCAATAGCCGTAGATGGTCTCGAGCAGGCCGCGCGTTCGGCCACGCTGGGTGAGAGACGCCTCGCTCGCCAAGAAGACGCGGTCGAGATACCGGTCGCCGACCGGGTGTGTCACTTCGACATGACCCTCTCCCCGCACGACGCGGGCGCCGGCCAAGACCTGTTGCCCGACACCGCGATGACACGGCAGCGATTCTCCCGACAACAGGCTCTCGTCGAGCCAGAGCTCGCCCTTCACGACGACGCCGTCCAGCGGCAACGTGCACCCCGCGGCCGCGACGATGACCTTGCCCTTCGAGAGCCGCTGCGCCGTGGTCGCCACCAGGCCCCTGGCGGTCACGCGGGTGACGTCGAGTGGCTCGTTCAAGAAGCGCCAATAGGGCGAGCTCGTGGCCGTGCGCAGCTTGAAGTCGGTCCAACGCACGAGCAGGAGCGTCGTGATGGTCATGGCCAGCGAGTCGAAGTAGACGCCGTCTCGGTGCCCTATGAGCTCGCGCCAAGAGTACGCGAAAAGCGACAACGCTCCGAGGACGATGACCTGGTCGAGCGAGAACAGCCGGGCGCGGAGCGTGTGCCAGGCCGCTTTGATGAACGGCCGCCCGCCAACGCCGATCACACAGGCGCACAAGATCCCCGACGCGGCGAGGACGATTTGGCGCGCGCCATCCGCTGGAGAAGACAGATAGACCCAGACGTGCAAGACGGTGATCCACATCGACAAGACGGCCGACACCGCGAGCGACGTCAGGTACTGGCGGACCACGGCGGTCCGCGCCGGCGCGTTGGATTGACTCAGCGTCAATGGATCCAAGCTCGAGAATCCCAGGCTGCCAATCGCCTCTTGGAGCGCCTCGAGGTTGGTCTGCGCCCGGTTGTACTTGACGCGCAGCTGGCTCGCGCCGAAGTCGACGACAGCCGACCGCACACCTGGGACCGCGCCGACCCTGCTCTCGCATGACGCCGCGCAGCTCGGGCACCACATCCCGAACAAACGCAACACCTTGACGTCTACTTCTTCAGCTCGTCCGCGGTCCATGCACTCCCCCGCCCCTTGAGCTCGTTGCGCAGCGCCGCGATCTCGCCAGCTGTCGGCGACTCCGCGGCCTGGTTGCCCCATGACGTGCGGATGTAGCGCACCACCGCCGCGACCTCCTCGTCGTCGAGGCTCGTCTCACGCTCCGGCATGACGTTGTTGAAGCTCTGCCCTTGCACGGTGATTGGCCCTTGCATGCCCTTCAGGATGATGCGCGCCGGCAGCAGCTTGTCGGCGAGCACCCACTCCGAGCCGGCGAGCGGCGGGTAGACGCCGGGGATGCCCATGCCCGTCGCCTGGTGACAGGCAGCGCAGGCGCGCGTGAAGACACGGGCACCATCGACGCCGTGCTCGACGCTCGTCTCGGTAGTCGCTTTCGCGGACACATAGGCGTGCGACTCGAGCACGGTCGCGCCGCCGGCTTCCAAAGTGAGGTAGGTGACGCCCCAACCGATCATCGCCCCAAAGAACAGCCACAAGGCATAGGGCCATTGCCGGCTCGACTCGACTGGCTCGGGGTGCTCCCTGCTCGCCGCCTGGTAAGGGTTCACGGCGCGTCCTCGGCGGTCGGCGGATAGCTGTGGTCGAGCGCTTGCAGATACGCCACCAAGGCGAGCGCGTCCGCGTTGGCGACAATCGCCCCGTGCGCTGGCGCGTAAGGCTCCGGCAGCTTCACGACGACGTCGACTCCCTCGTCGTAGGCCTCCACGTGCGTGAACAAGTAGGGATACGCCGGCATGATCGAGCCGGGTGAAACGGCTCGCGGCTGATAGAGATGCGCGAGGTGCCACTCCTGACTCGGCTGACGCTCACCGATGTTGAACAAGTCAGGGCCAGTGCGCATGGTGCCCAGCAAGTGGGGATAGTCGTAGACATAGTCCGCTGGAGTGGATGGACGCCCCCAGCCGCGCTGCTCATCGGGAAAGTGCGAGCTAGGTTGCTGGCTGTGGCAGTACACGCAGCCGTTCTCGATGTAGACCTCCCGGCCACGCCGCGCGATGTCCGAGTACGGCGCGAGGCCCTTGGCGGGTTGAAGGTTCGCGAGCTGCGCCGACGGAATGACGACGAGCATGAGGGTCGCGAAGAACAAGACCGCGAGCGCGGCGTCGATGAAGCCAAAAGTCGTCTTCGTCATCGTCCGGCTCCTTGCTGCCCGAGACGCGCGGGAACGTAGGCGAGCGGCGCTTCACTGCGCCGCGGGCCATGGCGCAAGACCAACGCGCCCACGTGAAACGCGAAGATGAAGTGGCTCACCGTCATCATCGCACCGCCCACGGTTCGGGCGATGAGATACGGGATGGTCACCACGACCGACTGCATGAACGGCTCGTTGCCGTCGAGCAGCTTCCGCGCCTGGAGAAAGCCGCCGACCGACAAGCAGACGACGTAGATCACGATCCCCAGCACCGCGAGCCAGAAGTGCGCGCGAATCAACCAAGGATACGGCCACTCCCAGCGGGTGAGCCGCGGCAAGATGAAATAGAAGCTGCCGAACATGACGAAGCTCGCGAAGCCGTAAACTCCGAAGTGCGCGTGCGCCACGGTCGCGTGCGTGAAGTGCATCACCGCGTTCAGAGTGCGGAACGAATGCAGCGAGCCTTGCAGCGACACCAAGGTGTACATCACCGCGCCGGTGACGACGAACGCGAGCGTCGGTGAGAAGCGCAACGCGCGAAAGTGTCCGACGGTCGTCATGTGGTGATTGATGGCGACGGCGACGACCGGAACGATCATCATCACGCTGGTGACGACCGAGAGCGTCACGAGCCACACCGGCACGGGTCCGCCGATGAGATGGTGCAAACCCACCTGACTATAGAAGAGCGCCAGGGCCCAGAAGCCGAGGAGAGATAGTTGATAGGAGTGAATCGGCTTCCCGAGGACCTTGGGGATGAAATAGTACGCCGCGGCGAGCCCGAGCGGAGTGATCCATAGCCCCAGGACGTTGTGCGCGAACCACCAGTTCACGACGCCGTGCTGTACGCCAAAGTGGAGCTTCGGCCAGTTCGCCACCGCGAAGAGAAAAGGGAACCAGACGAACGACGCTCCGATATACCAGATCGACACATAGAGATGACGCGCCTCGCGCCTCCTGATGGTGGTGAGGATGGGGACGCCGATGCAGGCGCCACCGACCACGAAGAAGACGTCGAGCTGCCAGGGAAACTCGAGCCACTCGACGCCGTCGGTCCACCCCGCGAGCAACGCAATCGAGCCGGCGGCGAGACCTACGTTCCACAGGAGGCACCCAGCGGAGGCCCAGCGCGGGCGGTGCAACGGCGTTTTGAGAATACGCCCCGTCAGCCAGAGCGCGACGCCCATCCCCGCCATCGAGACCCAGCCGTAGACGACCAGGCTCAAGTGCAGCGGACGCAGGCGGCCGAAGGTGAGGAGCTCGGACTGGGTCAGCGTGTCGGGAGCGTGGAGCTTGTACGAGACGATGAGGCCGATGACCGAGCCCAGCAGCAGCCAAACGACCGACGACAACAGCAGCGCGAGCACCGGCTTTCGCGCGGCGTCGTCGAGCGCGGCGCGCAGCATCGGCTCCTTGTCGTCTTCTTTGGCGGACGGAGACGGATATCTTTCGCTCGCGGCGAGCGCATGAAGGAGATCTTCGTTTTGTCGGCGCGTCGCCGCCGGCTCTTCGGGATGACCTACTTCGTCCTCGTCGAAGATGACCTCGGCTGCCTTGGGGCCCATCGAGAACTGGCCCGTCGAGATCGACCAGATCAACAGGAAGAGGCCGCCAATCGAGAAGAGAAAGGCGAAGACCAAGAGCAGGCCGACAACAGGAACCATGGCCCAACAATCCTCGTGATTGCGGATGGAGATTTCGGGGTTCTCTCCTTCGATGCGGGACGAACGCCGCGCGCCGGAAGGCAGAACAGTTTCAAGAGCGTACTAGCACACGGCCGGCGTGAGCTCGTGCGACTTGTCGTCGCACTTTACCGCGCGACGTCGAGCTGCTCGGGCGTCACCACCCGCGCCAGTTCGCGATAGCGGCAAAACGCGTTGACGAGGCGGATCTGCTCCGGCGTCTTGCAATCGGCCACGAAGAGCGACGGGTTCGCGACCATGATGCACGCCGCGCGGGCGCGTGACGTCGCGACGTTCAGGCGGTTCCCGGAGAACAGAAAGTCCATCCCCTTCGGCGCGTCAGCCGCGCTCGACGTCGCCATGCTGAAGACGACCACGGCCGCCTCCCTGCCCTGGAACAAGTCGACCGTCCCCACCTCGTAGCCAGGCAGCCGCTCCTTCAAGCGATTCACCTGCAAGTTGTAGGGCGCGATGATCATGATGTCCGTCTTCGCGAGCGGCCCGCGCGTCCAGGCGCCGCGTCTCAGGCGCTCGACGACCTTCTCGACCACGTCGACCTCTTCGTCGGACGCGTTCTTGTTGCCGTCGTGCACGCACGGCACCCACCACAAGCCGCTGCCGTCGAACGGACCGCAATCGCGGAGCACCTGTTCACCGGCGCCGGTGTCCAACGCCGACGCGTAGAACATCTCCGAGGTGAACGCGCAGAGCTCGGGCGCGAGGCGATACGTCTTGTCCAGGAAGATGCCGCGCCCCGCCGGCACGACGCGCTCCTCGCCGAAGAGATGCTCGAGCGCGGACACCGCCGTCCCCTCGGGATGCCGCGCCCGCGTGGGCTGCTCCAGCTGTTGCGGATCTCCGAGCAAGACCAGCGCATCGCACGCGCTCGCCGACGCGAGGACATTGGCGAGGGCCATCTGACCGGCTTCGTCCACGAAGAGCACGTCGACGAGGTCCGTCTTGCCGCCCCAGACCCAGCACGTTCCGCCAAGGACATCGTACTCACCAGCGCGGATCCCCTCCTGCGCTGCCTTGGTGTCGCCGACGACTTGGATGCCGTCCTCGGAGGCGTCGTCATGGCACCGATGCGCGAGGCGAACGCTCGGATCTTCCGCGTGCACGGCGCGTAGTAGATTGCGGATCGCTTTGTGACTGTTCGAGGTCACGCCGACGCGCTTCTTCGCGCGCACGAGCGCGATGATCATCCGCGCCGCGGTGTACGTCTTGCCCGCGCCAGGTGGCCCCTGAATGGGCAGCACGTCACCCCGCAGCGTGGTGCTCACGCGCACGGCGAGCTCCGTGGGAGTTTCGTTTGGCGCGCGAACGAGCGGGACCTTTGGCGGGCGGCGGAGCAAGAGACGCGTCGCGGCGTTTTGGGCGCCGTCGAGGTAATTCTGCGCGAGGATCGCGAGCGCCTCGCGCAGCGCTCCGTCGTTGAAGCGCTCGTTCTTGAAGAACGCGTAGGGATGCTCGGCCGCGCTCGCCTTCGTCTTCTGGATGTCGACCGTGAGGTTTGCGCGATCGATGGCGACTACGTGGCCAATCTTCTTGTCAGGTGTCGCGACATCGTCCTTGGGCTTGAGCACGCACTCCTGCCGCGGAAACGCGTAGCGATGGATCGGCAGCCCGCGCGGGCTCTGCCCGACCTGCTCGACATACGTGAGCCGCGCGAGCGTCTCCTTGTCTTCGAGGAGCGCGTCCAAGTCGCCGTCGTTGAAGCTGTCGGCGCGATCGAAGCGCTCCCAAGCCTCGACGTTCGCTTCCCGCCGGTGAAAGCCCATGAGATGCGCGAGCACCCACCGCGCCTGCTGTTCGTCATCGCGGTCAACGTCGGGGACGCCTTCGAGTAAACGCACCCGAAGTCGCTCGCGCGCATCGAGCTCGGCTCTCTTGTCATCCTTCAGGTCGAGGTCGAGCGCCTTCGGCGGTGTCCAGGGAAGCGCCTTGGGACGTTGCTCGAGGAGCCAGAGATGCACCCGCCGCGTCGCCTCGCAGTCGTCGGCGTTGTAGCCCTCGACGGCCTCGCGGTCGCCATCGCTCACCGCCTCTTCACGCCCGGTCTCGAGCGCATACTCGATGCGCCGACGCGACGCGCCCGCATCCTCGAGCGGCACGGCACGCTCGAAGCGCGCGAGCTTCTCGATTTGCTTGATGGAGTAGCTCTCGACGCCGGCGCGCAGCGTCTGCGACACGACCTTGTAGAGGTCGACGAAGCGCTCACCACGGAGCAAGCGGTCGAGCTCGTCGAGATAAACGCCATAACGGTGCGCGAGCCGCTTGAACGCGGTCTCCTCGTAGTGCGCGTAGTGATAGATGTGCATGCCAGGATGCGCCGCGATGCGCTCGGTGAGCTCACGCATGACGCTCTCGAACATCGGCCGCTCTTCGGCGGCGGTGAGCGCCCAATAGCGTCGATAGGCGCCCTTCTTGTCGACGATGCCGAGCATGTAGTCGCGGTGATACGGCAGCGCGAACTGATCTCCCTCGAAGTCGATGTAGAGGTCGTGCTCGGTCGGCTCCGGCAGCAGCGAGAAGCCGCGCTCCGCGGTGTCGAGCAGCTCGTGCAGCGGTGAATCGTGAGCGCGGCTCCGCAGCTGGATGTCCGCTTGAGCGCGCGTCTTCTCATACGACTCGGGCTGACCGCGCTTGGGCTTGAAGCTCAACTTCTTCGCCGAGCCGAGCGCCGTGAGCGTCGCGAGCCCATTCGCGGCGAGCTCCTTGCGCTGCAGGGTGGTCGAGCGCGCGACGAGCGACAAGTGATCGTCGTGACGTCGCTGCGCACGGCAGCTCGCGGCCCAGCTGCAGACATCACATTGGTCGACGGGCTCGGGATAGGTGTCAGGCTCTTCGGCGGCGGCGGCAACGAGTCGGCCGCAGACCATGTCGAAATACGCGATGTAGTCGGCGGCCCGATAGGCGTGCTTTGCGAGAGGCGTCTTGATGAAGAAGTGGCTGACCGCGCCGGGCCCTTGAATCGCGGCGAGTGCTTTCCAGTACAGGCACAGCTGCAGCACCGCGCCAGCCCGCGTGCTCTCGGTCAGCTTGGTGTCGTGAACTTCGTAGGACCAGCTCCACTTGTCGCTCTTACGGCCAACCCGCACGAGGACATCCGGCCGTCCGCGAAAGCGTCCGAGCGAGAGGGCTCCTTGGGCGATCACGGGCGCGCCGGCCTCCATCGCGGCGAGTGTCTTCCTCTCGGCGGCGACGTGCTCGCGGTCTTCGGCGAGATCGACGAGGCCTTCGGCCCCCAGCTCTTCGAGATAGCGCTTCTCGTGAGCGAGCCCGCGCTCACGCAGCATGTCGAGGAACGGATCGGTGCCACGCGGCACCTTCAGCTCACCGCGGGCGACTTTGCTGCTGAGCGTGGTCAGATGCGCGCAGCCGAGATGATTGGAGATATCCGTCGCGCTGAATATCAGGGTCTGGTCATCGAGCAGCATGGAAGCTCCGGCTTACATCGAGTAGCGCCGCGGGGCACGGAAGA